>JAVBNO010000043.1:0-19202 GCA_031551485.1 Oscillospiraceae bacterium | reverse complement strand
AAGGATGGGGGCTGGGGAAACCATGTAGTTTCCCCGAAAAATGTTTTTGCATACTTTTTGCGCCAAAAAGTATGGGCCGGTCGCGGCCGGAGCGACATACTACCTCCTTGCCGGAGCGTCTGTACGTCTGCTGTACTTCGTCTTTGCTATCGGTATTAATGTCGGCCCTTTTCCTTCTTCGCTGCTTGTACCCCAGACCAGACCCAAACCCGTTTCCCGCCAGGCCAAGCGTTTCCTGCGCACCTATGCCCTCGCCCTAAGGATGAGGGGTTGGGGAAACCAGGTGGTTTCCCCGAAGAATTTTTTTGCATACTTTTTGCGTCAAAAAGTATGGGCCGGTCGCGGCCCGAGCGACAGGCTGCATCCCTGCCGGAGCGGTTGCACGTCTACTCTAATTCTATATTGATACTGGTACCAACGCTTTTCTTCTTCCCCGTTTATGTGCCAAACCCGTTTCCCGCCAGGCCAAGCGTTTCCCGCGCACCTATGCCCTCTCCCTAAGGATGGGGGCTGGGGAAACCATGTAGTTTCCCCGAAAAATGTTTTTGCATACTTTTTGCGCCAAAAAGTATGGGCCGGTCGCGGCCGGAGCGACATATTACCTCCTTGCCGGAGCGGTTGCACGTCTGCTGCACGGTTATGATTGATCGGTGCCAACCGTTTTCTCTTCATCCCCAAAGCACCACTGAACATTATGTATAACGTGGAGTCTTCTATACAATAAAAGCGGACCCCATTCGTTGTCGGGGCCCGCTTTTTGCTGCTGTATAAATACGCAAGACCAAGTTGCTAGCTTCCGCTTCCCGCCGCCTGAAGGGTGGTGTTTTGGGCGCGGCGGGGGCCGAACGCCCGGTTGTAAATGCCATAAGCCAGCCAAAATACACCGTAAGTAACCCCCAACACCATGGCATAAAAAATAGGATCGGGCAGAGAATTTAAAAAAGCGAAGGGCCGGGCTTCGGTGTAAAAGTAATTGTAGCCAAAGGCCTCGTTAAATACGTCGATGACCAAAAGGTAGACGCAAAAACATAAAAATGTTTTGTGCAGCCCGGCCACTGTGGGGCGATAGTCGTAGGCGATGCCCACAAAGATAGGTAACGCGATGGTGACAATGTGATTGATGAAAAAAGAAAGACCTAAAGCATGATAAAGAGGATAGACGGCCGTGGGCCAAAAGAAAGTGGGGTAGGCGTACAGCCCAAAGAAAAAAATGTACTGGAGCAGCGGCGCCCGGCGGGTGAACAGCCAAATCAGAATGAGCAGCGAGGTGATGCGGGAAAGGTGAAAAGGCAATGCCTCCGCCAGGTCAAAGCCGGTACAAAAAACGTACCAGCTATATAAAAGGCATTGCTGGGCAATTTGGATGCCTAACAGCCAACGGCAAATTTTCTCCCGCTGCTGCCGGGCAGAAGGCGCCATTCGGATAAGGGCGACCACAATGACCGCCAAAACCGCCAGCATGAAAAGATGGTCGCCGCCATAGTATCGGATGTAAGGGTGGTCGGCGCTTAAGCACATATCATAAAAGTTCATAGGCCACGTTCCCCCTGGGCACATGATGATTTTATTTTGGCTGCCGTGTCAAAAGGACAGCCGCATGCCGCATTTTTCCAGCCCTGCCAAAGGCGGAAGACGGTGTTTGCTGTGGCGTGTGCACCGCTCATATCGATTATACCATATAAGGAAAAATTTGCAGCTTGCTATTTTGGGTTGCCCTGCGGACGAAAACGGCAAAAGCGGCCCTTTTCGAAAAGAGCCGCCTTTGCAAACGACAATGAGGCCTAGTAGTTAAATCCACCGCGAAAACCAGCGTAGATCAAACAGTTTTCGGGGGCTGTCGCCTTGCGCGTATAGTGAAGGGCGAACGCATAGTCTTTTTCAGCGCTGATTGGAATGCCGACATTGCGGTCCAATAACATATGCGTCTCCCAAGTGGGTGGCATGGAAATGGTGCCGTAATCCAGCGTGCTGTCGGGAATGCGTGTAAATCTTTTGCTGCCTTTGGGCGCTTCATAAACGCCAAGGACAAAATGGAATTCATTATCTGCACAGCGTGCCTGATCAGCATGAAAATCAAGAAAGAAGATCAGTCCCTTAATCGTGATGCCCGGTGTTATGGGCGTGACGATAAAATGATCTAAATGGGACATATCCAGCGTTACACCGTCCGAAACAAGGTCAACGGTGACATATTGCTGTGTGGCTGTGTCGTATCCAGGAACCTGGGTATTGGTGGTGTCCCAGGCGATGCGCCGCACGTTCTCCTTATGGATGCTTTGCATCCAAAGGGGGCCAATGGGGTCAGATGGATAGGGGCACGGCGGGTAGGGTGTACAGGGTGGGAAAAGGCTGCAACGGTCATAGGTGCACAGGTAAGAACAGCAGTTTATGCTGGGGCCATAGCAGGCTGTAGAGCAGCAATTCATCATAAACAGTCACCTTCCGGGTCAAAATAGAAAAAACCACATCCCGGCGCATAACAATATATGCGAAAAAGGCCAAAAGCGTTACAGATCGTTTATTCCAACGGCCGCTGAGGAGGGGTGCTAAAAAACTTTTATATACACCCAAATGCAAAACAAATACCGTAGTTGTTCGCTACAATATCAACCCCAATCCCTGCAAGCTGAAATTCGTATTGAATCGTCCCCCGAATCAGAGTGAGGTATAATGGGGATAAGTCTTTCCAGATATTCTTTGTTTTGAGAGGCAATCGTGCACTTTTTGTCCAGTTGTTGAATTCGACAAAGATTAAGAAAATGTATGTTTGCATATTTAGCTGCAAAGAATTCAATGTCGGGAGGTGTCCCCCATATCAGCAATCTCTGAGGATTGATTGGAAAGGCGAAGCGGACTTGCACCAAAGCATTATTTTTTATGGTTGGGATCACAAAAACAAATGTCATTCCATCGGTCAATATCAATGGTACAGCATTCATCAATGGATTAATTTCCATAAGAAACAGAGGTATTTCCATAATAACGTTATCGTAGCGAAAAAAGGGAGTTAATGCTTTTTCAATTTCTGAATCAGGTTGTCCCTCATTGCTCCTCTGCAATAGAACAAACTGCAACATCAATTTAGAAAGCATGGCGCAGTCCTCTTTACTATCAATGTGTATGCCATTAAATTGGGGTTCCACAAATCCAATTGGACCAGGAATGCGTATGCGTTCAATGGAACATTCGGCAAGTCGTTTCAGAATAGGTGCAATACGATTTTCCATATGTCTGCCAATTGAATTTTCAAATTCTTGTCCCCAAATTCTTTGCTTTGCGAATAGAGTCGCAATATTTCTAGGCTTTATAGGACCACCCTTTGAGCAATCATACTGCCAGAAGGGTTCGCTATTCCTTTGAATAAAATTTTTTATCATACACTTTGCAAGATAATGTTGGTGTGGAGCCTTACTCATAAGCCACCTGCTTATAATTTCGTAAATTGTTCATGCATTGGTGTCAACTTGTCTTCCATTGCTTCAACTCAATTATATACTATTAAAATTAGGGGAGCAATTCCCCCCCTTCCACTCAACCGCCCGCTTGCAGGTGGCGCCCAGAAAGAGACCCCCGTAGGGGTCTCTTTTTGTTCAGCCTTTACTTTTTTCAAACAGCAGCATGATTAAACACAGCTCCGGCACATCCTGCCAACCGGCGATTTCCCAATTATTCTTCAAATAAAACCGCGCTGTATCCGCGTTCTCCTTGAATGTCTGCAAGTGAACTGTCTCATAATGGCTGAATAGCTCGGCTTCCGTATACTTCAACAATTGGCTGCCATAACCTTGGCCTTGGAATGGCACATCGACCATGATCACATGCAGCCAATCTTTGTCAGTGATCGCAAAGCCTACAATAACATCATCGGAAACCATCACCATACAGCGGTCAAGGCCGTCATCGATCTCCTTGTCGGACGTCCCGCTGTCAATAAAAGCGCTGGTTGCTTCTGTACCTAAAAAAGAGACATAGTTATGCCTGATGACACGTTTAGCGATCTCCTTGATCGGTTCGGCATCAGGCGGTACTGCTTTCCGGAAGTGTATATTTTCACTCATCTGCTATTCAATGTCGGCACAGGCTCGCCAAACTGCATCGTGGCCTTCTTACGGTTCATGACATCACCAACCCTGTTCTTAATGTGGTAACTCCATTTTCCAGGTAAGCCTTTAAGCAGCAGAGCATATACACCCAGCCGGTTTGGTTTTGCAGCATTTCGGCAATTTGAGAATCTTCAAAACCGGCTTCTTCGGCAGTTACAATCGTGCTGCCCGATTCCTCCGCAAAAGTCAGAGTATTTGTGCGAACTGAGCCCGCGTCTCCCCAAGGGAATGAGATTTTGGAATAGGGAACTGCTTCGGTGATTATGATATCAAAACTTGCCGCATATTCCTCATAAGACAGTGTTATGGTTCTTCCGGTTTCCCAGTAGCCTGAGCTGCCTGAGAACCAGAAGTTTTTTATTTTCGCCGGGTCTGCGAATGCGTCATAAACATACTTAGCGGGCCTGTTAATTTTCATTTTAGCAATCAGTGTTTTTGACATTCTTCATTCTCCTCCAGTCATAAAGTCTGTTTGGACGGCCTGTCTTTTGCGAGCCAGGCGTAGTGGAAAGGGATTCATCCATCGGTCGAGTGGCTGGCAAAGCTCCCGACTCAATCCCTTCATATCCGTTTTTGCATATGGCCCAGCCAATGGAAAAAAGCGAATGCCGGCATTCAAATCAAAACCTAAAATTCTCAGAACAGCCTTGTACTCAGGACAGTTTTATATATGAAAGACGACATTGGCTTTCATTGCGCTGATGAATGTATGCCAGGGGCTTGCCAATTGTAAATGTCTTTTGACATAAACAGTTTTCTCCTGCATTCCATACTACCCTTCAACCATACAGTGTAATATGTATGTATTATAACACAAACTGTCAAAAGCACCGCCGGAGAAAATCCAATTGTAGCATGAGAACATTTTTCATATGGCAGAAACAATTCATCTGTATTTGTAATCGTAAATAGCCGGAACCGTATTGGCTATCAGAATAAAATAATTGATGCAGGCGCAGCCAAAATCTTTCCCCATTTCGGTTGGGGGTGGAAAGGGCATTGCCCCCAATATAGTCCTGGCGATCATGGATGCCATGCGTGTATAGGATGCTGGAATCAGAAATGAGTTGGGGGTTTAAGGTGCGGCTTCGCACCGCTTGAGCGGAAATCATAGTCGAAATAAAGCAATAATCCGAACCTTTCACCGACAGGAATTAGCTGTCGCGATTGGTTCGGATTATATGGGTTTGGTGCCGGTGGCCGGGGTCGAACCGGCACGGTATCGCTACCACTGGATTTTGAGTCCAGCACGTCTGCCAATTCCATCACACCGGCATCTCATTTTGGAAAAGATGCTAGTCTATTGTACAATATGAAAACCAAAAAAGCAAGGGAAGAAAAAGAGAAAAATGAAAGGATAAAAATGCATCATTCTCCGGTGCGCAAACGGCTGACCCGTTTTTCGTCGGGAGTGACAATGGCAGTTTGAAAAGGGTCGTAAATGACAAAGCCGGGCCGGGCGCCGGGGGGCTTCTTTACATTTTTGACCAGGGTATAATCCACCGGCACTTTGGCCGAATGCCCCGCCTTGCTGTTATAAGCGGCAATAACGGCGGCTTCCTCCAGGGTGGAGGGGGGCACTTCCGCCCCACCTGTGACAACGACAACATGGGAACCGGGAATTTTTTGGGTGTGGAACCAGATATCCCGGCTGTGGGCATCTTTCAGGGTCAGGCGGTCGTTTTGCAAATTATTGCGCCCGCACAAAATGACAAAACCGTCGGAAGAGCGGTACTGCAAAGGCGGCAGTTTGGCTTCTGCCTTTGGCGCCTTGCGCCCCGCAAGCGCCCGGCGGCGCAGATAACCCATCGTCTCCAGTTCTTCCCGGATGGCCGTAATTTCCGCCTCGGACAAAGCGCGGTTTAACGCGTCCTGCACTGTCTCTAAATAAGCCCTTTCTCCCTGCGCCTGCTGAATGAGGCCGATTAACATCTTTTCGGCCGTTTGGGCTTTGCGGTAATCGCTGTAATATTTCTGGGCGTTTTGGGCGGGGGACAAAAAAGGGTCAAGGGGTATTGAAACCGGCGGCGCCTCGGTTTCGTAAAAGTTGGCCACCTCCGCCTTCGCACTTCCCTGGGGGATGGTGTGGAGATTGGCGGTCAGCAGATCACCATAAATTTTCAGGTTCTCCCGCCGGGCGCTTTGGGAAAGCTCCTCCTGCTGGCTTTGCAGCTTGCGGGTAATCCGGTCAATGGCGTTTTGCACAAGCCCCCGCAAATCCCCCGACCGCTGCCGCGCCCGTTCGGTTGTCTCCCGCCCGGCATAATACCCCTCCAGCAACGTCCCGCAGGAAGGATAAACCTGGGCGGTGGCGGCGGCGCCATATTGGCGGATGGCGGTAAAAGCAAAATCGATAGCCCGACCGGTTTCGTCAAAAAGGGCGGTGGGCACGCACCCCTCCCCCGTTTCCACCATCGCCTTAAGGGAACCAAGATAAGCCTCCAGCTTGGCCTCTTCATTGGCAGTAAGGCTGTTGGCCGGCCTATCTTCGCCGCAGGCGGCAAAGGCGGCCTCCCGGCAGATAATGGGTGAAAATCCCTCCAGCGTCTGCAAAACGGCCTTGGATAACGGCATCTCCCCCTGGCGGACGATAAAGGCGGCCGCCGTTTTGGGCGCAGTGGTCAGCAAATTAAGCTTGTTTTGGGCCGGGGGCAGTGTGTAGGTCATGCCCGGCAAAATTTGCCGCACTTCCGACATATCCAGTCCCACCCGTTTAATGGCGTCGATAATTTTGCCGTCGGGCCCAATGACGACAATGTTGCTGTGGCGGCCCATAATTTCCACCGCCACCGTGATGACTACCAAATCGCCCAGTTCATTGGCCGTCTCGAATTGCAAATGCAACACTCGGTCCAGCCCCATTTGCTCCACACCCACAAGCCGCCCGGCCCCCAGGTGCTTGCGCAGCAGCATGCAAAACATCGGCGCGGCTTTGGGGTTTTCCGGCGCGCTGTCGGTAAAGTGAAGGCGGGGCCCCTGGGCCGACGCCGAAAGCAGCAGCTTGCCACTTCCCCCTTTCCACCGCAGCGCGATAATCAGACAGTCCCGGGTGGGCTGGCTGATTTTATCAATGCGGGCCCCCAATGCAACGCGGGCCAGCTCTGTCGATAATACATGTAAAAATGCACCGTCAAGTGCCATTCTATCAAATCCTGTTCAAACGCATTTGCGTGATATCATTATAAAAAGCGGGCGGGCGGTGTTTCCCGTTGGGAAAGGCAAAAGGTAACCTCCGGCAAAAGGGCCGCCAGTTCCTTTTGCAAAGCGGGCATGGCGGGCTGCTCGGTGGCATAATGCCCGGCGTCTACCAGGCAAATGCCTTTTTCGGCCGCCTGCAGCATAACGCTGTGTTTTACGTCCCCGGTAACCAGCGCGTCTGCCCCCAGGGCAATGGCCGCTTCCAACGTATCGCCGCCGCTGCCGCCGCAAACCGCCACACGGCGAATGGGTTTATCGGTGGGGATATAACGCAACCCGTCGCACCCTAAAGCGGTCTTGACAAAAGCGGCCAGACCTTCGGCGGTGTGCGGCGTCGGAAGCTCACCCACAAAGCCAATGGACACCGTTTGGGCAATCGCTTCGTTTTGGAAAATATCGTAGCCGGGCACTTCGTAGGGGTGGGCCGCTTTCATAGCGGCGACAACCCCCTCCACATGCGCCGGCGCCACCACCATCTCCAGCTTGATTTCGGCGACATCCTCCCGCTTACCCGGTTGGCCGATGGCGGGATGGCTGCCCTCCAGCGGGGTAAACGTGCCGGTACCCGCCGACATAAAAGCGCACCCGGCGTAGTGCTCATATTGCCCCGCCCCCGCCTTGGCCATGGCGTCATAGACTGCCCCGGCGGCGTCCTTGGGCACAAAAACGACAATTTTGCGGTAAGGAATACGTCTTTCCGCTTCCAGCGGGGTTCGACCCTGCAAGCCCAGCCGCTCGGCCAGCACTTCGTTAACCCCTTTGGCGGCGGCGTCCCAGTTGGTGTGGGCGGCAATGACGCCAATGCCCTTGCGGATGGCTTTGTAGGCAAGGTCTTCGCCGCACAGCCGCTTGACCGGGGTGAAAAAAGCGGGATGATGGGTAATAATGAGCCCCGCGCCCAAGGCGTCGGCCTCCTCCAAAACGGCCAAGGTCAGATCCAGCGCCAGCAATACACGGGTGACAGGGGCATTCCAGTCTCCCCATTGCAGGCCGCTGTTGTCCCAGTCCAGCTGGGTTACAAAAGGCGCCATTTGGTCAATGGTATTATAAATATCCAAAAGAGTGGACATAGAAGCGTCCCCTTTCTGCCTGGCTACACAAGCCGGTCAATTGGTCCCACCGGGTCATTGTCTGTGCCCAAGGAAGCAATTTCCCCCGCCCGCCAGTCGGCCACAAAGGCGGCGCTGTCCCGCAGCCAGCGCTCCTTCCAATCCTTGCGGTAACCGCTAAGGGCCTGTCCGCCGCTGCGGGCCCGTATTAATGTCATGGCCGCCGTGATGTCGCCCTCGGTCAGCTTCAGATCGGCCGACCGGCCGTCGCTGGCGCACACATGCAGGCGGTGAAGCTTTTGCCCGCCCGGGGTGAGGGAAAAAGGATCGGTGGAAGCGACATAGGCCCACACCACATGTGAATAAGGCACAAGGAACAGTTCGCCCCAGGCGGCGTAAAGAAAGCTTTGGGTGAAGACAAAATTGCCAAAGGCGGTGCCATCGGGCAACTCGGCGTCCAGCGCGGCTTTCATGTGGCAGGCGTCGCCATAATGCGCCAGGGCGGCCTCCGCTTGCCGCTGCTGCCCCAGGGTGGAACCGATGTAAAGCAGCAAAACGACAAAGGGCAAAAGGAAGAACAGCGCGGACAATTCCGTAGGATTGGGCTGGCCATCCAACATATAAAGGGAAAGCCGAAGGGCGGCGTCCCCCAGGCCGCCCTTCGCCAACATATCCCGGTATTCATCTTGCCGCGCTTGCGTCATCGGCTGCAAATGCCCTTTGAAAGAGAACGAATGGGACGGGGACGACGGCAACGCGGCCGGCTCCCCGTTAGGATAGATCATCACCAAAGCGGTTCCGTCCTCAAGGGTTAACAGAAAGCTGTGATGACGGGTGTCCGGGCCGCCGGGCAGCGGGGTGATGGTCTGGGCATCCACCCGCACGGCAAACATAACGGAATGGGCCCCCAGATCTTCCCTTTTCACAATGGGCAAAGGGGCGAACCGACAAATATATTCCAGATAGAGGATGGCGGCCAAAAGGGCAAGCGTGACGACGGACACAAGGACAAAAATGGTTTGCCACAGCCGTGCCGACTGCCGCAGCCGTTTGTCAAATGTGGTAAGGGTTATATGCTCCATGGTCATCCTCCTCGGTGTTTGGCGGGGCGGTTAAAACTCCGGCCCTTGGGTGTTGGGGGTTTTGACAGGGGCATCGGGTGTGGCGGGCGGAGCAGGCGGAGCCGCGGGATAGACAGGGGGCGCCGATACGGCGGACGCCTCCACTTTGGGCACCAGCTCGTCGTTTTGCCACATCTCAATAAAACGCTTTTTATCTTTTTGCCACAACTTTTGCCGCGCCGCGTTAAAACCAAGCACACCTTTGCAGGCTTTATTGTCGCCCACAAGGTTTAAGAGCTGCCGGGCCTGTGCTTCCGGCATAGAGGCCATATAGGTACTGCCGTCGCTGGAGCACAGCGACAGATTGAAGGTGGTGCCGGTGGGTACACCATAAGTGCGGTGGGTGACTTTGGTAATATAACCCCACACTAAATTGCGCACCGGCAGCAGCAAAAGCCGGCCTGTGGTACTATAAATAAAACTGCGGGTAACTGTAAGAGCGCCGCAGGGGACACCCGACGGAAGCTCTTCATCCAAGGCGGCCTTAATGGCTTCGGGGTTGCCGTAGGTCGCCAGGGCATTTACCGCGGCTTTGTGATCTTTGTAAGCCTTGCGGGAGTAGAAAAAGCCCAGCCAAAAGGGCAGCAGAATGAGCAAAAAGTATAGCGCGTTGGCTTTGGAATGCCGCTGCAGCTCGTAATGCAGCAAACCGTTGCGGGCTGTGCGCTCGTTGACCCCCATCTCCACAAGCCAGCCGATGTATTCTTCGTAATCGGAATTGGAAATATGTGTGGCAGTACCCATAAAGAAGAAAGGCGGCGACAGCTTGCTTTCAATGGGATCCGGCAGCTCTTCCTGGTCCTGCGTCACCATAATTTTGCCGTCTTCGGTGACCACAAAATAATAATAGGCCAACATGCGGCCGTCTTCATACAGGCTGTAGCCCGCATGAAAATAGTCCCGTGCCCGCAGCTTTTGGGTCACAAAGAAGGGCAGCGAGGTAAACTGTTTGCTGTTGCTAACCGGCACGGGCGCAATCAGATTGTTTGCCACCAACACGGTGGTGGCAATAATGCTGAGCACCAGCAAAACACTGAACAACCGGTAAAAGAATTTGCGTGTTTGACCGCCCTTTTGGGCGCGTTTGTCAAATGTTGTCTCCATTACTTTCGTACCTCCTCAAAGATGAATGTGACGAATGATATATATTGTCGGACGCGGATGCCAAGTAGAGAGCGAACCGGCGCCAATGGACCGCAACCCCGGCCGGATCTTTCTGATTCTGGGCAGCCACCTCCCTACGGAAACGATGTAGTTTTGACAAAAGAAAAAACATTCCGCGGCAGGTGCATCCGTGCGCCTGACCCAATGCCGCTGCCTTTGGTTTTCCACAATAACCGCATCAACTGATGAAAAAACGCTACAACATCGCCAACAGCTCCGCCGCCGTTTGGGCATAGTCGGCCCCAAGCTCGGTTCCGGCTGCGCCTTTGGCTTTGTTCAAAAGCTGCCGTGCCGTTTTGGCAAGGTAAGCGCGCCCCGCTTCCGACGCCGTATCGGCAATAGCGCCCAGATAAAGCTGCCGCAGCGTGGGGCTGTATGAAGCGCCGACGGCCATGCCTGGGTAAGCCGCCAGCATCACCGAATAAGGCCGGCCTGCTGCCATGGCGCATTCTTCTTTTTCAATCACAAAACCGGTGCGGTACAAATAATCCCGCAGGGCTTCCGGTCGGGTCATCGGCTGGAGGATGAAGCGTTTGTCCGGGTCAAAAGTACCCAGCCACCCCGCCAAAATGGCGGCAATGGTTTCGCCCCCCATACCGGCAATGACAATGTCGTCCACTTCGTCGGGGGCAAGGGGGGCAAGGCCGTTCCCCAACCGGGCCTCCACCATGCCCCCAAGGTGAAAGCGAGTGATGAGGTCGATAGATTTTTGCAAAGGGCCTGGGCGAATGTCGCAAGCATAGCCGTGGGCGATTAGGCCGTAATAGGCCAGGTGCACCACCAGGTAACCGTGGTCGGCGCCAATATCCCCAAGGCGGGCCCCAGGCCGCACAAAAGAGGCCGCCAGCCCAAGACGGGCACCCAGAGCGGGCGGCCCCGGCATTGCGTTTTCTCTATTCATAAAGGGGCCAAATGGCTGTTGATAACTTGCAAAAGCAGGTCGACGTCCACGCCGTGCACCAAACAGGCTTCCTCCAGTGTTTCCCCCCGGGAGGCGGGGCAGCCCACGCAGTGCATACCCGCCTGAAGCAACAAATCCGCCGTGCGGGCGTCTAAATCTAAAATTTCGCCAATTAAATGTTGTTTTGTGATCGTCATCAGCTGCGTCTCCTTTCCCAGTGGCAACCCAAAACTTTTACCACAAAAGTATAACACATCTCCCTGACTTTTTCCATTGGCTGTCACAAGAGTTTGACAATAAGTGGTATAATATTGTCATTCAACAAAAAGGCGGAGGTGCCGATCATGGAAAAGCAGCACACGGTGTGCCCTTCCTGGATGGGCCCTGTTTTGGGGGCCCCTCTTCGCAAGCTGATACACAACCCTTACCGCATTACAAAACCCTATCTGGCCCCGGGCATGACCGCCATTGACATGGGCTGCGCCATGGGCTTCTTCACCATCCCTATGGCGCATTTGGTGGGCGCAAACGGCCGGGTGGTGGCCATTGATATGCAGGAGAAAATGCTGGATGGCCTTTTGAAAAAAGCGCACAAAGCGGGAGTTGCCTCCACCATTACGCCGCATTTGTGCACCCAGACCAAGCTGAACCTGGAAGGGTGGGCCGAAAAGGCGGGCTTTGCCCTCTTGTTTATGATGCTGCACGAGGTGCCCGACCCCGAAAGGCTGATGCAAGAAATTCGCGCCGCCCTTTTGCCCGGGGGCAGGCTGCTGCTGGCCGAGCCCAAGGTGCAACACCAGGCGGATTATGATGCCTGTATCAAAATGATTGAAAAAACGGGTTTTGTTCTGGCAGAACGCCCCGCAATACCCGCCTGCCGGGCGGCTGTCTTTCAAAAACAATAACACCAAAAACGACAGGATAAGCGGGCGGTCGTGCTAGCCACGGGGTTCTCCGCGATTTAGAGGGGGGCTATTTCCAGAAAACCTCCGGCAAATGAAACATTGATAACAGTTTTGTTCTGCGCTATAATTATGTCAGGATTCGGCGGAATGCTGACAAACAGTATTTGTATTATGAGGTATTTTACGCATGAAGAAAAGTATTGTCAAGAGAGTCATCCCGCTCATTGCGGCTATGCTCTGCATATTGACCGCATGTGGCCCAAGAAACACGCGCAGCGAATCTTCAGCAGCTCCAAGTGAAAGCTATAATAGCGCGCAAAGCGGTAAGACTGAGGAGTCATCTGAGAGTTCTGCGATTCCTCTCAATTTTGATAGTTTGGATGCCAAAAACCGCCAGGCATTAGACGGATATGTATCTGATTTTGTGCTGAGTTTCCACAACCTTTCCGGTGACGCCGTAGGCTGGGACAAGGAGCAGGTCGGCCTTTTTGCACTGGAACAGCTCCTTGTAAATGGCGGGCGCGAAATTTATCAAAGCGACAACGGCATGTATTCCATTCCCCGCGAGAATGTGACGCGGTATGTGAGCCGACATTTCGGCGTTGAGGGCTTTAACACGGCCTCAGATAACCTCTTTTACGACATGGAGAGCGATACTTACCACATTTACGACGGCTGGGACAAACCGATGGCCGACCCTCAGAATATCCAAATAAATGGGCATGGGGACGAGGTTTTGGTGACTGTCGATTATTACGAGGCAATCACAGATGGGGCCGACGTCACAAAGCCTGTTAAACAAAAACAGTTTGCTTTTGTGCTACGTCAGGATGCGGATGGCCCTTGGTTTCAAATCGTTCAGGCGCTCGATTACACTTCCGAATCAGATTAGCAATCTAATCCGACATTTCCCTTCGCAAATTCAGCCAACAATGTACGCTGGGCAAAACCCACCCCCTCTTAAATGGTTTTTACCGAGAGGCGCAGGTTTTGCCTTTTTTGCCCCCTCTGACTTGCGGAGAACCAGCCACGGCCGCCCCTTGACGAAGAATGGCGAAGGACATATAATTGGGGAAGAATGAGCAAAAGAAGGGAGATGCCGACATGCCCGAAACGATGATGACCGTATCCGACGCCATTGTCCAATGTCTGCTTGCCGAGGGTGTGGAACGCGTATTTGGTTACCCCGGTGTCACCATCTGCCCCTTTTATGACAGCCTGGCCGCCTCGTCTATACAAAGCGTCATTGTGCGCCAGGAGCAAAACGCGGCCCATGCCGCCGGTGCCGCCGCCCGGACGACGGGCAAGCCCGGTGTCTGCGCCGTCACCTCTGGCCCCGGGGCCACCAATTTAATTACCGGCCTGGCCACGGCTTATATGGACAGTGTGCCCCTGGTGGCTTTTACCGGCCAGGTGGACAGCCACCTGCTGGGCCGCGATGTTTTCCAGGAGGCGGATATTACCGGTGCGGCGGAACCCTTTGTGAAACACAGCTATTTGGTTAAAGAGGCGGCCGCCGTGCCCCATATTGTCAAAGAGGCCTTTTATTTGGCGGCGACAGGCCGCCCCGGCCCGGTGCTGATCGACCTGCCGGTAGACATCCAAAAAGAGAAAATTGCTTTTGCCTACCCCAAGGCCATTGACATTCCGGGCTACCGCTTGCCGGGGGAGGCGGACGCCACCGCCATCCGCACGGCGGTGGCGATGATAAACGAAGCAAAACGGCCCCTTTTCTGCATTGGCGGCGGCATACACATTGCTGGGGCGGGGGCAAACCTGCAGGCGCTGGTGGAGAAAACCGGCATTCCTGCGGTGGCCACCATGATGGGCATTGGGGCGCTGCCCACCGCCCATCCCCACTATTTTGGCATGTACGGCATTCACGGCAAACCCTATGCCAATTGGGCGCTGAAAAACGCCGATTTGCTGATTTTGGCCGGGTCCCGGGTGGGCGACCGCTCTGTCTCCCCACAAGGGGCGGCGGGAAAAACCACAAAAGTAATCCACATTGACATCGACCCTGCCGAGGTGGGTAAAAACTTAAAAGTGACACTGCCCCTGGTGGGCGACGGCAAGGCTGTTTTGGCCCAGCTGGAAAAGGCCGCCAGGTATATCCGCTGCGATACTGCAAATTGGTTGGCCGAACTGACCGCCCAAAAAGCGAAATACACCCCCGACTTTGACGAACGTAAAGGCACCGTAAACCCCAAAGCCTTTTGCCGCCGGCTCTCTTTGGCGCTGCCTGACAATGCCATTTGGGTGTCCGATGTGGGACAAAACCAGACCTGGTCCGCCAACAATCTTCTCATGCGTGCCGGCGGCCGCTTTCTTACCAGCGGCGGCATGGGCACCATGGGCTATGCCATTCCCGCCGCGTTGGGCGCAAAGCTGGCCGACCAAAAAGGCCAAAACCGACGGGTGGTGGCGGTTTGCGGAGACGGCGCCTTTCAAATGAGTATGATGGAGTTGGCCACCGCCGTCCAATATGAAGCCCCTTTTGGGGTGGTGGTGATGACCAACCATGCGCTGGGGCTGGTGCGGGAGCACCAGGACACCGCCTTTGACAGACGACATGCCGCCGTAGCCCTTTGGGGCCCCGATACCATCAAAATTGCCGAAGCCTACGGCATTCCCGCCCGACGGGTGACCAATATGGCCGAGGCCGACGCCGCCATTGCCGAAATGGGCAAAGCAGACAGGCTTTTCCTCATCGAGGTTATGGTGGACGAAAACGAAAGCTCCCTGTAAAACGAAAAGGAGGCGCGCAGATGAAACATGTGATTTCGGTGCTGGTGCAAAACCGGGCGGGCGTACTCTCCCGGGTGGCGGGACTTTTTTCCCGCCGGGGCTTTAACATTGACAGTCTGGCGGTGGGCGAAACCCAGGATAAAAGCGTTTCCCGCATGACCATTGTGGTGGACGGGGACGAATATATTGTCGACCAGGTAGAAAAGCAGCTGGACAAGCTGGTGGATGTCATCATGGTGAAAGAGCTGGAACCGCTGGTGCTGACCCGCCGGGAACTGATTTTGGTTAAAGTGAACGGCAAGCCCAAAAAACGCAGCGAGGTGATTGACATTGCCCGGGTGCTGGGGGCCAAAATTGTGGACATCTCCCCTGCCACATTAACGGTGGAACTGTGTGACCGCCCCGAGCGCATCGAGCTGCTGATTGAACTGCTGGCGCCCTACGGAATTGAGGAGATTGCCCGCACCGGCACCGTCGCTTTGGAAAAAGGGGCGGGCACCATTCGGCCGGAGGAAACCCCCGCCAAAAAGGGCAAACGCAAATAGTCGGAAATTTCCTTTCTATTTATGATAATTTATCCTTGCAATTTAAAATACCCTATTGTATAATAATAAGGCGCCTCAAAAAAGGGGCGCCACAGATAACGCGGGATGGAGCAGTCCGGTAGCTCGTCGGGCTCATAACCCGAAGGTCGGAGGTTCAAATCCTCCTCCCGCAACCAAACAAATACTGCCGTAAAATCTTGTATGATTTTACGGCAGTATTTTTCGTTTCAGCATTTTGCGAAAAGCACTTTTCCGGAGCCGCCACAGCCCTATAAGAGCACTTGCCACTCGGCTTCTCGGAAGCCCACCAGTACCACGTCCGGCCCCACCACAAGGGGACGCTTCACCAGCATACCGTCGCTGGCCAATATGTCCAGCTGCGCGTCTTCTGTCATGGCAGGAAGTTTGGCCCCCAGCCCCAAAGACCGATAGACAAGGCCGCTGGTGTTAAAAAAACGCCGAAGGGGCAATCCGCTTTGCCGGTGCCATGCGGCCAACTCCTGCCGGGTGGGGCGCTCGGCTACAATAGGGCGGACGCGATAGGCGACGCCGTGGCTGTCCAGCCATGCTTTTGCTTTTTGGCAAGTGGTGCATTTCTCATAGCACAAAAAGGTATACATTGTCCCACTCCTCTTCGCGGCACATGCAAAATAGTCTACAGACGCACCAAAAGACTCATGCTCTCCCCCAGCGCCTTCCAGGGTACAAGCGCTTCTTTGGCCAGCATTTTGGCATCGCCCATGGGATAAGTCAGACCTAACGCGGCATATTTGTTGCGGGCCATATTGTGGTAGGGCAGCAAATCCACCCGCCGAATGCCCAGCCCGGCGGCTGTGGTGAACAGTTTTTCCATACTGTCCCGGTCGTGGTTAAACCCGGGAATGACCGGGATGCGAATGGTGATTTTGCCGGGGTCCAACGAAGCAAGATAAGCCAGATTGCGCCCGATTAAATTGGCGTCGCCGCCCGCCACCCGCCGCAGCGTTTCGGGGTCCGGGTGTTTGAGGTCAAACAAAAAGACGTCCACAAACGGGGCCGCTTTTTGTAAATCGTCCGGCCGGGCGTGGCCCTCCGTTTCCACGGCGGTAGTGAGGCCGTGGGCTTTGGCCGCCTGCAAAAGGGCCAAAAGCGCCTCCGGTTGGTAAAAAGGCTCGCCGCCGGAAAAAGTGACGCCGCCGCCCGAGTTGTCGTAATAATCCCGGTCCCGCAACACCACGTCAATGATATCATCGACAGCCATCATCCGCCCGGAAAAAGTGATAGCCCCCGTGGGGCACGCTTTTTGACAAGCCATGCAACCCACGCAGTTTTCCCGGATAAATACCGGCCCCACCACCACCGATTCCTCTGCTGCGGCTTCGCCCCGAATCGCGTCGTAGCGGCAGGCCGCCACACAGGCCAGGCAGTGGACACATTTGCGCCGGTTATACATTAGCTGGGGCAGCTTGCTTTGGGATTCGGGGTTGGCGCACCAGGGACACCGCAGCGGGCAGCCTTTCAAAAAAACCACCGTGCGAATACCCGGGCCGTCGTGGACGGCAAACCGCTCAATTTCAATAATATTGGCTTTCAAGGTAACTTCCCGCCTATCCGTACATGACTCGGCTTAACAGCTCGGCTTGAATATCTGGTTCCAGGTTGACAAAGACAGCGCTGAATCCGCTGACCCGCACAATAAGGTCGGGGTACAGCTCCGGGTGGACGACCGCGTCCTCCAGCACCCCTTTGTCCACCACCGTCACCATCACCTGGCACCCACCTTTTTGAAAATAGGTGCGGAACAGCGTTTGGATCAGGGGCAGATTCTCGTTAAAAAACGCTTTGGAGAATTTGATGTTTTGCACCGAACCGCCGTGCAAGCCGGCGTCGAACTTGGCAAGGGAGTTGAGCATGGCCGTGGGGCCCGACTGGTTGGCGCCCCCCTGGGGATTGTTGGCCGGGTTCATGTACTGGCCGGCATACCGCCCGTCCAAGGAGGCGGCGGTGGTGCGGCCCCATTCCGTATTCAGCTGATTATTGCTGATGACGATTAAATAATAAGCCATGCCGTGTTGCAGCCCCCGGTCACGAATGCCGTTGGCCACATAGCAAAAAAGGGTGTCGGCAATGCTGTCGGCGGTGTCAAGGTCGTTGCCGTATTTATCACATTCCCACAGCTCTTTGCGCAGCACTTCGTGGCCTTTAAAGTTGCAAAGCGCCGCCGTGTTCAGTTCTTCCAGCGTGTACCGTTTTTGTTCGTACACCAGCTGCTTGATGGCGGTCAGAGCGTCGGAGGTATTAATATTGCCATAGGTTTCGTTGGTGCCACCCAGATACCGCACGCCGCCGTCCAAAAGCGCTTTGCCCCGGGCAATACAGTCGTCCATAAGTATGCTGGTGAAGAGGAAAGAGACTTCCCGGTTCATCACTTCGTAAGAATAGGCCTGGGCGCGCACAGAAAGGTCGAAGTAATAGTCCAGCACTTTTGTATATTGCTCCCACAGCTCTTCATAAGTTTGCAGTTCCCCAAGGGGTTTGAGCTGCAGCGGCCCCGCCTTGTATATGCCGTCGGCAGGGTCAATGCCGTTGTTCATGGCAATTTGCAGCAGTTTGAGGAGGTTGAGGCAGGTGTTGGGGGTGCCGGTGCTTTGGCCGGCAATGACAAATTCGCCGCAGCCGAAAGGCACGTATTGCTCCGCTGTTTTTTCGTCCACATTCATCGCCCGCATCACAGCGGGGATGTTGACGTCGTCGTTGTACAGGGTGGGGTAAGTAGCCCCCTGCCCAATGATGTCCAGCGCTTCGGCAAAAACGTCGTCGGGGGTATTTTTGTCCAAACGCAGCGTGAATTGAGGCTCCACATAGCGCAAATCCCGGGCCACCCGCATGGCAATTTTAATGAAGATGTCGGCGCCTTGCGGATGTTTACGCCCCCGCCCGCCCACAATAATGCGGCCGTTGACGGTGGTGCGGCGGTTTTCAATCATTGTCCAAAGGCTTTTCAGATAATCGTAGGCGTCATCCTCGGTAATGCGCCCTGCCGCCAAATCCGCCTGCAAAAAGGGACCCAGGTAGTCGTCCAGCCGGCCATAGTTGATAACACCGGCCAGCAGCGCATACAGCCAGAAAAGCTGAAGCGCCTGGTGGAAAGTCTGGGGTTTGTCGTGGCGGATGACGCCCAAACTTTCAATGATCAAGTCCAGCTGTTGCTGCCGTTTGGCGTCGGCCCCCGCTTTGTGCCGGCGCGCCATATCGCGCAGTGCGTCGGCGCAGCGGACAAATAGCCCAAGGGACGCCAAAGCGCCTTTGTAAAAACTGTTGTCCGGGTCGCTTTGCAGCTTGGCTTCAATTTGGGCCGCCAGGCCGCCAATGCCCAAATCCATCAGCTTTTGATAATCCAGCATCATGCCCGACAGCCGGGCGGTGGCGATCAGCGGAAAGCTGCAATCCACAAACCGGCCGATGGTGTCGTCGGTCAGCACATCGTTG
>JAVBNO010000007.1:0-30791 GCA_031551485.1 Oscillospiraceae bacterium | reverse complement strand
GCATCAGCGAACTGTTTGATGATGTGGCGGTGTTTATGAATCTGCGAGCTGTGATTGAAAGAATTAATAGGAATGCTGTGGCGGCGTAAGCAAGAAGCTGAACCGTAGAAATGCAATAAAATAGATCCAACAATGAAAAATATACGCTATTGAAGAGCGGAGGTTAAGAGTTATGGCTGAAAACCCTATAACAAACATTGTAAAAGTCAGAGAAGATGGTATTCCCCTTACACTTGTACAGGCTGAAAGGGGCGGCTCTTTCTCTGTGCCAGAAGATCAACCGTCATCTTCATGGCTTTCGTCAGGGAAAGAGGGCAATCTTTCCTTATCTGACCTGCGTAATGGCATTGAACCGTGGCTAACCTCCTTATTTCAATCAGAGCATTTATCATTATTAACAGGGACAGGACTTTCTATTGCTGTGCAATATATCGCGTCAAGCAATGCCAGTAGCGCCATGACCGAACCGGCTCTCGAAACTGGTTATTCAGATAGAATACAGGCAAAAGCGAATAGTATTGCCGAAAAGAGCAGTCGTGGGAAAGCAAACATTGAGGACTACATAAAAGTAATCAACGAATTGTTACGAGGCCTAGAAGTTCTGGGGCATGACTCTGAAAATGCTACAGAAAACAAAAAAGCTTATGACAAGTTAAAAGCAAATCTTCTTAATATTATTAATGAATTTGCTGAGAGTATAAGCGATCTCGAAAACAATATTGTTGTTTCAAATGATGAACGACGCAAGGAGGCGTTCGATTATCTTGTAAGTTTTCTTATGAGTTTCGCCAGTAGAACTGGAACACGTGAACGCCTCAATATTTTCACAACGAATTATGACCGTTTAATAGAAGCCGGATCAGAAATTGCCGGATTGCACTTACTTGATAGGTTCGTAGGCTCATTAGCGCCGATATTTCGTTCGTCAAGGCTCGATATAGATATGCACTATAACCCGCCCGGCATTAGAGGTGAACCTCGTTATCTTGAAGGGGTCGCTCGTTTCACGAAGCTGCATGGATCAATTGATTGGATAAATACCGGAGCAGATATTCGAAAAATAGGTTTGCCGTTTGGTTCAAAAGATATCAGTAATTTTCTAAATTCGCCCGGTTTGAATGGTGCCGATATTGGAAAGATGATGATATATCCAAATGCGACCAAAGACCGAGAGACAACAGAATATCCATATGTCGAATTATTCCGTGATTTTGCTGCTGCGCTTTGTCGTCCCAATAGCACAATTGTTACATATGGGTATGGCTTTGGTGATGACCATATCAATCGTATTATTCGGGATATGCTAACTATACCATCAACCCATCTTGTGATTATCTCGTTTGATGATATGGATGGTCGAATAATGAAGAAATACACAGAATTTGGACGTTCATCGCAAATTAGTTTGATTATAGGTAATGGACTGGCGGATTTGAAGATACTTGCGGATTATTTCTTACCGAAGCCTTCAATTGATCGCACATCAATAAGGATGAGCGATTTACTAAAGCAACGCTACTCAGCGTTAAAAACCGACTCGCAGTCAAGTAGCGATGGAGGTGAAGGTGCCTCGTGATTACTCCTTTAGCATTTGCTGACTCTTTACGCATTGGTAGTGTAGATTTTGTATCTCCTGACGAAATAAAAGTGCTTCTTGATATTGAAGCGCCGAGTGATGTTGCGCTGAATACAGGTGTGCCTCGCCCATTTCCGCGAATAAATAGTTATGTACTGCTTCCAAGTGATAGCGGCTTTCTTGTAGCACAAATAGAATGGATTACGATTGAGCGCTCACAATATCCAAAGAGAAAAGGTATGCAGGATTTTGGAGTTATTGACCTGCCATTTCCATTACGCAAAATGAGCCTTAATCCGCTTGGAGTGCTAAAGGAAGAAAAGAAAGGCAAGGAATCAAATTACACCTTTTTGCGAGGAGTCGAAATATTTCCGACTGTAGGCGACCCAGTATTGCTCCCGTCGCAGGGTCAGCTGAAATCTATTGTAGAATCCGGCAATAATCGCCGAGTCAAAATTGGGACAAGCCCACTCGCATCAAATGCAGATGTTTCAGTTGATCCAGATAGACTATTTGGTCGCCATTTAGCTATATTAGGGAATACAGGAAGCGGAAAATCATGTTCTGTGGCAGGCGTGATACGATGGTCTATTGAGGCAACAAAGATTGAAAGAAAACGCAGGAATGAAGCGATTAAGGAGCTTATTGGTAATATCAATAAAGAGGATGAAGAAAAATATGGGCTGAGTGAATCAATTAATTCGCGATTTATCATTCTTGATCCAAATGGGGAATATTCGCAAGCATTTCGTGATATGGATAATGTACGCTTATTCGCTGTTGAGGCTAATGAAGAGAAACAAATTGGTCAGTTGCAAGTTCCGCTTTGGCTGTGGAATAGTGCTGAATGGTGTGCCTTCACGCAAGCAAGTAGTAGAGCACAAAGACCGACACTAATCCAGGCGTTGAGAAGTGTACGCGATGGAGAGCTTGACATTGATGCTATGATCCCAAGTCATGGCATGCGCCGTTTTCTTCGCACAGTAGTTTCTATTATCGCTATTGAACGGGCACAAGGGAATCCGTGGGGAAACTTTCCTAAAAATAAATCGTTTTTTGAAAAACTGCAAAAATGGCAGAACGCTTTATTTCCCAATATAGCGTATAATCAGCATGAAAGCGATACTTTGGCTAGATTAAAGGCAAAAGTAGATCAGTTAGTGCAAGCACGTTCTGTTCAATATGCGAATATGGATTTTTCACCTATAGAAGTTGACGAACTCCTTTCGCTTGCTTCTGTAGCACATTCCGCATTTGGCGGCTCAGATCACGATGTTCTTCCCATCGATGCTGATATTCCACGTAGATTTTCCGGCGAAGAACTCCTGCGTAGTGTCGAAGCCAATGCCGAATTGATGGGAACGTCAGATTATGTAGAAACTATGCTTATGCGCATTCGCACGTTATTGTCAGACTCTCGAATGAAAACAATAACTTCTTGTGCTGATGATCTTACACTGGAAAAATGGCTTGACGATTATATTTGCCCGAGTAATTCTGCCGTGGGAGCAATAACAGTAATTGATCTATCATTGGTTCCGGCAGAGGTTATTCATATTGTAACGGCTGTTATTGCAAGAATGACACTAGAAGCACTACAACGGTATAGGCATTTGAATGATGGCAAGACTCTTCCAACTACAATCATCATGGAAGAGGCACATACCTTTATTCGAAGATATGCAAATGATTCGGAAGAGGCGTCAACCTATTCTATGTGCACTCAAGTATTTGAAAAGATTGCTCGTGAGGGACGTAAATTTGGTTTAGGGTTAGTGCTTTCATCGCAGCGCCCAAGTGAGCTTTCACCCACGGTTCTGTCTCAGTGTAACACATTCCTGCTCCACAGAATTAGCAATGATCGAGACCAAGATTTGGTCAACAAACTCGTTCCCGATAATTTAAGGGGACTTCTTCGTGAATTGCCATCCTTGCCTTCGCAAAGAGCAATACTACTGGGATGGGCATCTGAACTTCCAGTAATGGTTCATATGAACTACCTCGCCAAAGAGTATCGTCCACAGTCGAATGATCCGGATTACTGGGATATTTGGACTGCCACAGCATCTGAACCGCGCATAGTTGATTGGGGAGTGCTTGCCAGAGCGTGGCAAGAAACTGAACAAATTGAAAGCATTGTTGAAGAGTCGGCTGGTGGCATTGAAGAAAACGCTGACGACGAAGAGTTGCCATTCTAACTGCTGGTTGCTGTATGGGCAACCATATGGTATAATTTTTTAGCAATCCAGTTTAAGCTGATAACACACCCTTGAAAACATTTTATATCATCCCCATTTAACCCGCAAACCTCTTACACAGGTACAGTGAATGCGACCTGCGATAGCGACCAGCTGATAGATTTTTGATAGCAAAAGTTCGGCAAGCCGTTAGGATAAAGATAGCAGAAGCTATATCGTATCAAATGGAATCAAAATATCTAAACAGAAAAGTTTAGAAACGAGATTCATTCGGCGAGTGGGAATGATGTGCTAAACGCTGTAAACCCTTGATACAAGCGGGTTTGCGAGGCTAAAACAAGCCTCGCGACAACGTTTTGGCAACATTGGCCACAACTGGTTAAATTTATCCGTAAGTAAAGAGCTAACTGATTTTAAGTGTCAGTTAGCTCTTTTTATTATTCAATATTAATGTCTGAACGCGGAGACGCAATTATCATAGTTGTCTGTATTCAATATGAAGGCCGGGCAGCGCATCACGCGAAAGATGGGGATTCTTGCATTTTTCTCGCGTTATTTGTAAAATTTTGGTTGCATAAAGTTTGCTTGCACGCTATAATGGGATAAATTTCCCTTTGGTGTGGCGAAGGTAAAATAAACAGTATGGCAGCAAAAGAAACCGTTGAAAACAGGGCATTGCTTCAAGGCCAATACAGATTTTGTGCGCAAAAGGACGGGCATTTGGCATGGTTTGTTGGGGCAACCTCTGGGGGCTTGGGGTAAAAAACGCCCAAAGGCGATCGCCGCGAAAAAATGAAGGAATAATGGTAGATGGGGTGCATGTATGGTGCCGCTGATGGGGTGACGAATTTATTTGCAAGGGGTGAATTGCAAAAATATGCCTATTGAAGCGATGGTCAGCCTGAAGACAGTTCAAACCATTTTGCCGGTGCTGGCGCTTATTTTAGCATTTGTAACCATGTATTTCCATGCGAATATCATCATGGAATTGTACAATGAGCAAACCCGTGTGCGGCAAAAACTTTTATTTGCGTTGATTACCGGCCCTGTCTTTTCTGTTTTGCCAATGTATTTGGTGTATTTCCTTGGTGGCAGTGTCAAGCTGGACCCTGCCATATATCTTATATTTAGGAATGTGAACCCGATTTTTGCATTGTTGTACTGCTTTTTATGTGTAAGAATTCTGAATCTTTCGTCGTTTCGTTCATTTCGATTAATGAATCTTGCATTTCTGATATTAATTGCCCAGAAAAACTTTAGTATGTTTATCGGGGCGGCTTTTTTCGGTCAAATCGATTCAACCCAGTATGATTTTTATCAAGATTTTGTGCTGCAATGCCTGGTGTTGGCGTTTGTAGTGATTCTCTATTTTATTATTATTTGTGTTATTCGGCACAGCAGATCGGTCCTGAAAATATCGGATAGCTTTTTTACCAGTTACAAAAAAGAATTAGCTGTCTATATCATCCGGTCGTTGTTTGTGTATATTATATGCATTTTACTTCCGCTTTCTATGGAGGAAAAATCACTGGCTTATTGTTTAATTGTCCTGTTAACCAGTTTGACAATCGCCATTTGTATTTTAATGGACTTCAAAAGAGCGCTTGAAATTGAATTTGACAATATGGCCGCCCATATCAGTGCATGCGGAGAAGCCATTGAAGACTTTCGGGGCATTAAGCATGATTTTTACAACATCTTACAAACATATGAAGGATACCTGAAAATAGGCGATTTGGCGGCACTGCAAAAGTACCACGCTCAACTGGTCGGGATGACTTCTACCGCCGGAAACACTTTGGAACTTAGCGAACGTGTGGAGGAGAATCCTGCCTTTTTCTCGCTGTTAATGAATAAGTCTGCCTATGCCGAGAAGCTGAATGTGCGTATTCATCTTACATTGCCGAAGCAGATACCGAATTTATACATTGAAATGATTGATCTATGCCGTGCCCTTTCGTGCCTTTTGGATAACGCCATTGAGGCCGCGGCAGAATCGGCAGTGCGGGAAGTACAATTTACCGTAACGGAAAAAGCCGGGGCCTCTGTCCTCATTATCATTTCGAACAATACAAAAGAAGCGGTAGAAACAGCAGATATCCTGAAAAGCGGAATATCCAGTAAAGAGGGGCACACAGGTATCGGCCTGGCAACTGTGCGTAAAACATTGAGTAAATATGGCAATTGCAGCTTTCACCTTAATTATTACGACAATGAATTTAACGTCTATATTGCATTAAAACCATCTCATGCTTGAATTCTCTTGCGTGTGACTGAAACAAACGATTGATGATAAAAAGGAGATACTTTTATATAATGAAAACTGCACAGAAAACCCAACGCCACTGTCTGATCATAGAGGATAATATTCCAGCGGCCGAGCTTATGAAACTCTATTTAAATAGACACCATATTCTGTCCGAAATCGCTATTGATGGTCAGAAAGGTTTAAAAATGTTTCTGGACGACCCGTTGAAATACCATATTATTTTTTTGGACATTCAAATGCCGGGGATGGATGGTTATGAAGTGGCCCAAAAAATCCGGGGGAGCGGTGCAAAGAACGCAACCAAAATTCCCATTGTGGCTATGTCCGGTACCAATACAGGTGACGTTTTAGCAAACAGCCATTTTAGCCTTTTTTTACAAAAACCGTTTGAATTTCGTTTGCTTCACGAGATGTTGAAGGATTTTCTATAAATAACCGTGGACGATAGAGGTGATATCAAATGTACCCTGCGTTTGCCTATTCCCTCCAAATGCAATTGATTCTTGCTTTTGTAACGATCTCGGAAATGTTTATTTCTACCATTATGATGTCTAATGTACTGCTGAGGGTTGCGGGATTAAAGGCGAGTTTAATCCAAAGGATGCTTTTTGCCTTTCTGACCGGGACAGCGGCGCAAAGTATGTTTGTATATGGGGTCTACCTTTCCAGCGGGATGGTCTCTTTTGGTAATGTGATGTATTACCTTGTTGTATCGCCAAACCCGATACATGCACTGATTTATTATTATGCAGCGCAAAAATTGTTAGGGCTTTCGCAGGTGCGGTCCGTTACGCTGACGAGCTATATCTATCTGATTTGGCTGATAGACCGGCAATTCAACCGCGTATTAGGTTCGATATTTTTTGTGCAAAACGATATTCACTATAATTACATGAAGGACGCGTTTCAACAAATTGCCTGTTTCATTATTTTTGCCATCGTCTATTATGCTGTCGTTGCATGGATCAAGCGAAGAAATGTGATTTGGGTGTTTTCCGACATTATGTTTTTTAATAGGCGAAAGGAAATATTTTTCTATTTGTGCAAAACATCGTTCGCCTATGCTGTTATGGTCGTAATCCCTATTCTTTTGACCGACTTGGTTATGGCATACACAATTGGATTATTGATACTTCTGCTTTTTGTGACCGTTATTTTTTGTCTGGACACCATAACCTACAAAAACCAAACCATCGCCAAACATGAAACTCATATCAGCGCATTGTTCAAGGGGATGGAAGAATTGAGGGGCATTAAACACGATTTTAATAATATTTTGCATACATACAGTGGCTTTCTTGAGCTGGAGGAATATGAAGGGCTCCAAAAATATCACGCATCTTTGATTTCGGCTACATCCCATGCTGGCAACCTGATAGAACTTTCACAGAAAATGCATGAAAACCCCGCGATCATTTCCTTGCTTATGAATAAGCTGGAATGTGCCGAACGGCATAATGTGAAGCTGATCATTTCGCTGAAATGCAACATCGAAAACATGTATATCGATAATATGGACGCCTCCCGAATATTATCTTGTCTTTTAGACAGCGCCATCGAAGCGGCCAGCACCTCGGAACGTCGGAAGGCGTATTTGTCAATCGAGTCAAAAATGGCCTGTTCCAAAATTGTGATTGTTTCCAACAGCATATCTGAGCCGGTGGACAGTCACGCCAGCACGATAACCGGGCCGATGACAAAACCCGGACATGAAGGTATTGGCATGACAATCATTAGAAGCATACTGAACAAATATGGAAACAGCTCGTTCCAAACGAAATATTTCGACCAGGAAGTGTCGTCGTATATAGAGTTGATTGAACCATAATGGATGAAGCGGTTTAAAAGTGGAACTGAAAAAAGAGGCTGCTTGATCAAGCAGCCTCTTTTGTTGAGTGATGGCTAATCCTGTTGATGCGTATCAATGGTTTCCGCAACAGGCGGTAGGTTTGGCGGAAGTTGTATTTTACCGAAATCATTGACTGCCGAATCCCATTCATAATAGCCCGGCTCTTCTGTGATCGGTTCGATATAGACCGTTATCCACACTTCTTTGTCCGTTGTGTAATCAACCTTGATCGCACCCGTGGCCGCCTGCGCAAAATCGGCGGAGCCAGTCGAATAGGACACGAAGTTCCCTGCATACTGGTAGTTTTGCGGAATAATTGGGTTTACGGCAAAGAAGTCTTCCACCTGCGGCGCAATGCCAAAGTAGAAATTGGTGTATTCCACCTGATTGTTTCCGCTGGCACAGATCACATTGATATTGGACTTCACGGTTCCATTGACATCCTGATTATCCAATGTCATATAACCATTTTGCGGTAGCGGAACTACCGATGAATGCCGGTTGACCACCACCTGGCGGATATGCATAACAACCAAATCACTAATGACCTCTAACTGCTTGTCATCGGTCAGAAACCGCCCGTCGGACAAAAGCCACACATAGGTAATTGTAAAGACTTTTCCACCGTATTGCGCAGGCAAAGTCTGAGAACCATTAAATTGTCTATATACATCTGCCGAACCAAAATAATCATAAATGGTTCCGTCTTGATCCACAATGGTTGGCGAATTGGTTGTGTAGGAAGGCGCATTGCCATTTTCCACAAGCGCTCTGGCGTCCTGCCCGGTGAGGGGAACAATAATTTCTCCAGGTTGGCCACCGTTGTCGAAGGCTGGGACAGGCGGTATCATTGGCGGCGCCGGGATTTGCATGGCATCGCCAAAATCTAGGGAGGTAGAATCCATTTCAGTCTCGGTATTTTCTTCGCCGTTTTCGTCAATGCTGCTCTCGATATATTCGCTTGCACTGCTCGCGATATGCTCGCTTGCACTGCTTGCGATATGCTCGCTTGCGCTGCTTGCGATATGCTCGCTTGCACTGCTCTCAATGTACGCGCTTACATTGTTCGCGGTATGCTCGCTTGTACTGCTTGCGATATGCTCGCTTGCACTGCTCGCGATATGCTCGCTTGTACTGCTTGCGATATGCTCACTTGCGCTGCTCGCCATATTCTCGTCGAGACTGCTCGCCGTGCTCTCGTCGAGGCTGCTCGCCGTGCTCTCGTCGAGGCTGCTCTCTGTGTTTTCGTCGATGCTGCTTTCTGTATTTTCGTCGATGCTGCTAATCGCGTCTTCGTACGCGTTTTCCGCATCTTCATTCTCAATCAAGGTGGGAATATTCAATACGCTCGCTGTCGGATCCATATCCCTGCCCATATTCATGGAGGGATACATTGTCTGAATGTGCCTGTCGAGTTCCAACGCAGTTGAATTGATGAGTGTTACATCTTCCCAGTTGTCATATGTTTCGCCAGCATTCTTGACTTTGTCTTCCCCTGCATATAAAGAACGGGTAGGGATCAGGCGAATCGGCCGGACCGCTGTAACCGAAATGCCGGATATGGTGGCTGTATGGGTGGCATACACCCACTCAATCCCGACAGTGTTGACATGCGCGGTCTTTCCGCCGTTATAGACTGTAAGGACATCTTTATTGGGCTCTACGACACCCTTTTTTCCCTTGTTTGACCACACAATGACATGATTCGAATTTTGGGCAAAGGGAAAATCCACTGTGATGTCCCGCACCGTGTCATAGGACGTGTCTATGGGCACATTTTCCCAGGGCGCAAGTATTGGGGTGGCGACGCTGGCTGCCGAATAGGCCGCGCCTGTCGCCCTGTTAAGCGGGGCATTCATATTGCCGTCCGGAAATACTACGCTATCTGCATCGGCAAAGATGTGCAGCTGGGGGTACAACTGGTCTTCAAATTTCCATATCGATGGGCTGAAACCCGTCAGCTCATGGCCTGTCATTTTTTGACCGCCGCCGCCTTTGTCGCTGTTTGTGAGCAGCCCGGTAATGCCCGCGGCGCTTCCTACACCGGCTGCGACTTCTCTCATCGCAGTGGTTTGCTTGTCATAGTAGCAGTTGGAAAAGGTTGCTCCGTTGTTTACGCCAATAAAGCCGCCGATGTCGGTGTTGTTCTCCAAACCGCCTACTTCTCCGGCCGCATAGCAGTTTTGGAATCTTACATTGCTGTATGAAATGCCCGTAAAGGATCCTATGGAGGTACCGCCGTCTCTCATACCGACAATGGCGGTGGAGTAACAATCGCGCACGGTGATGCCGCCGGAATAACCTTGGAAACCGGGGGCGAAGCCGCCGATATTTTGTACCCCTTCCACGCTGCCTTGGGCAAAGCAGTTTTCGATGATAGCCGTGCCGCCGGTACCGGCATTGGTAGAATAACCGAGAAAGGCGCCGGTCTCTCTTGTTCCGTATACTTCGCAGTCGGAGTAGCAGTTTTTCACACTTTGTAAATAGTCTGTGCAGGACATAAACCCGCCGGAATGATATCCAGTGGAGATGACTGTGCATCCGATTGCATAACTGTTTTGGATTTTGCGGGGCATCCCCACAACCGACCCCAAATGGCTGCCGCCATAGATAATGCTGTCTACCGCAGCAAGGCCGTCGTAGAGACCGTACGTGTTGCAATATCCGACAATCGCGCTGCCCCAGTCGCTATCCAGCGGTATTTGAATCCAGGCTTTTTCCACGCGAATGTTCTTGACTACGCCGTAATCCATGCCCACCAACGCGCCGTTATATTTTTTTCCTACGACTTTGGGCGAAACCATGACAAGGTCATGAATGTTGGAGGAAGACGCAGTGAAGCTGAAAAGACCGTTGTTCTCTGAAGCAGGGCGCGACACATAAAGGTTGAAAATAGTATTCCCCCGCCCATTGAATTCGCCTTTGAAATTCGAGCTGTAGGGTGTCCAGATTTGGCCCACTGCCCCGCCCATGTCAATGTTATTCATGAGGCGGATTTCAGCGTCTATGTAGCCGCTGTTCCCTGTAAAGTTGGCGCGAGTCCAATAGAGTTCCTGCGGTGTGGTGATTAGGTAAACTTTTTTCGTGCCTTCCATTGTGGTCTGCGGTGCTACGGCAGTCCCATCCCACCTGGGCGTTCCGCTTGGGGGGGATGTCCAGTTCCAGGTCGCCGATTTTTCCGCCCAGATTCCAGCAAGATAATCCGCCCAAGGAACGGATGTCAACCCAGCGGCGGCGTATGGCATATGTGAAAAGAACCCTTGGATGAGAAGAGACCAAATCAATAAGCCTGCCGTTACCGAGAGTAATTTTCTTCTGTGCGATTTAAAAAAATCCATGAAAGCCATGTGTATCTCCTTTGCGGTAAATGTTTCTTTCCTCTTTCGCTGTATTACAAATCCAATGTCTTGCAAAATAGATCAGAATATATCATAGACCAGCAGATGTTTATCGGTTACATATTAAAACGCATCACAACGCATCAAAACAGGTCAGAATATATCTATATCAGATATTGCAGCACAAAGATATTTCGTACGCTATCAAAACAATGAAAAAATATCCCAATTAGGTCCAGTTTGCTTTAAGAGCCTTTTGACAACAAAATATCATCAAAAAGTATCCATAATGTTACTGATCATGTACGAGAAAAAAATTGATCATGATGTGAAAAGAGAATCGGTTTGACCCAATTTCGTTTTTGCAAAAAAGTGCAAAAGGCAACAACATACGATGCCGTTTTTATGAGGAAATGTTGCCTGTGTTCACCGGCGGCTATACTTTTTCTCAGTGGCGCCGGCTGTGCAGGGACCAGCGGAAGCCGGGACGAAGGCATGTTGGTTTAAAGGGGCCTTCATCACGTTTTAACGCAGCCGGCTTTACGATATATGGGGAAGCACGGCGCGTTATTCCGCGCCACGGAAAGATTTGTATTTTCTTTTTACCAGGGACGTGCAAGCCGGGTATTTACTGGAAAAAAGTAAAGAAAAGATAGAAATTTATGATTTAATATGTTACTATGTCACTATCCAAATAAAAAGGAGAAGTAAAATGAAAAAAGTTTTATCGGTACTTATGGTACTTGTGATTCTGGCTGGATTGTTTACCGCTTGCGGCAAGCCTGCCTCGACCGAAGAAAGCAACCAGTTCCGCGTAGGCATGGAATGCGCTTATGCCCCTTTTAACTGGACCCAGACTGACGACGCCAACGGCGCTGTGCCGATTGACGGCGGCAGCTATGCCGGCGGTTACGATGTGGAGCTGGCCAAAAAAGTGGCCGCAGGGCTTGGCAAAGAGCTGGTGATTGTGAAAATTGAGTGGGATGGCTTGCTTCCCGCTTTGACCTCGGGCAAAATTGACGCGATCATGGCGGGCATGTCCCCCACCGAAGAGCGCAAACAGACAATTGATTTTTCCGCCAACTACTATACTTCCGATCTGGTGTTGGTTGTGAAAAAAGACGGCCCCTACGCCAACGCCAAAGCCCCTGAAGATTTTAGCGGCGCCAAAGTGACCGGCCAGCTGAATACTTTTCATTATTCGGTGATCGACCAGCTGCCCGGCGCCGACAAACAAACCGCGATGGAAGACTTCCCCACCATGGTTATTGCTTTGGATTCCGGCAAAATTGACGCTTATGTCTCCGAGCGGCCCGGCGCCCTTGCCGCCACACTGACCAATCCTGGCCTGACCTATATTTCTTTTGAAGCGGGCAAAGGCTTTACCTATTCCGAGGATGAGGCTTCCATTGCCGTCGGCTTGCGGAAGGACAGCGAGCTGAAGGCGAAAATTGACGAGATTTTGAAGGGCATTCCCAAAGCGGACCGGGAAACCATTATGGACAACGCCATTAAAAATCAGCCGGTTGCATAGGCCGCAAATATTACCAAAAAGGATTTTACTGTCATATGGAAAGAACTTTTTTTGAGTGGATTGTATTTATCCTCCAAAAATACGGCTTATGGTTTTTACAAGGGGCTGGCGTCACGATGTTGGTGGCGATTTCCGGCACGCTTGTGGGGTCGTTGATCGGACTTTTGGTGGGTGTGATCCGCACCATACCCAAAGGACACGCTAAAAAACCCACCTTGCGCAGCACACTGCTGAGCATTGTAAACGGCCTTTTGACCTGCTATATCGAATTTTTCCGCGGTACCCCTATGATTGTGCAGGCATGTTTGTTTTACTTTGGCCTGAAAGAGGTATTCAACATTGACTTAAGCCCGCTGGTAGCCGGCTTCTTTGTCGTCTCTATCAACACGGGCGCTTATATGTCCGAGGTGGTGCGGGGCGGCATCCAGGCCATTGACCCGGGGCAGATGGAAGCGGCACAGGCCATTGGAATGAACCATTTGCAGGCGATGCTGAACATCATTCTGCCGCAGACGATTCGCAACATTCTGCCGGCCACCGGCAACGAGTTTGTCATCAATATTAAAGACACCTCCGTTTTGAACGTTATCTCGGTGACCGAGCTGTTCTTTATGACGAAGTCGGTGAAAGGGGCCATTTTCCGCACCTATGAGACGTTTCTGATTACAGCGGCCATTTATTTGGTGCTGACACTGTCGGTCACCCGCATTCTGCGGTTCATTGAGAAAAAGATGGACGGGCCGTCATCCTATGTGCTCCAGTCGTCTACCATGCCCCATGACATCAATATAAAAGGGGGTATGTAGTATGGATTCTGTGGTGGAAATTAAGAATCTGTGCAAGACCTTTGGCGAAAACGAGGTGCTGAAAGGGGTCGACTTCAGCGTAAGAAGAGGCGAAGTGATCAGCATCATTGGGGCCAGCGGTTCGGGCAAAAGCACATTTTTGCGCTGTATCAATTTGTTGGAATGGCCCACCTCCGGCGAGATTTATTTCCACGGGCAAAACGTGCTGGGCCCGAAGTACGACATTACCAAGTACCGCGCCAAGGTAGGCATGGTGTTTCAGCAGTTCAACCTCTTTAACAATTTGACCGCGCTGGAAAACTGCGTGGTTGGCCAAATGAAAGTGGGCAAGAAAAACCGGGCGGACTCTGAGGCGATGGCCAAGAAGTTTTTGGACCGGGTCGGCATGGCGCAGTTTGTGAACGCCAAGCCTCGGCAGCTTTCCGGCGGGCAGAAGCAGCGCGTCGCCATTGCCCGCGCACTTTCGATGGAACCGGAGGCACTGCTGTTTGATGAGCCGACGTCGGCACTGGACCCGGAGATGGTGGGTGAAGTGCTCAGCGTAATTGGGGATTTGTCCCACTCGGGGCTGACGATGCTGATTGTAACCCATGAGATGGCTTTTGCCCGGGACGTGTCCCATCGGGTGGCCTTTATGGCGGACGGGCAGTTTTTGGAAGAAGACACGCCGGACCGGTTCTTTTCCGCACCCAAGCACGAACGCTCCCGCGCATTTATCAGCCGGTTTTCCAACACCTGATTCATTTTAAGATGTATGGGTAAGAGTCCCGAAGGCCTTTCGGCTTTCGGGACTCTTTTGTTGCAGAGAGCGAAATTGCCCTGTTTTGAGAATGCATATGGAGAATGTTTGGCGGGAACCGCCTTTGCCGCAGCCGTCTTCATCCAACGGTTGAGCCCGGTTTTTCTGCTTGCAAAGGGCAGGGATTTATAGTAACATTTTATTTTAGATGCTGCTGTTTGGCAAAGGAGGGGTGAAGGGATGAAAGAAAAAGTGACGGCGGTGAAGGCGGCATTCCCCCACACCCTTCCGGTGATGGCAGGATATTTGTTTTTGGGCATGGCCTTTGGCATTCTTTTAAATAGCAAGGGATTTGGGCCGGTGTGGGCGTGCCTGATGAGCCTTGTCATCTATGCCGGATCGATGCAGTTTTTGGCTGTGGGGCTTTTGGCGGCAGGCTTTGCGCCGGTATATGCTTTCCTTCTTGCCTTGATTGTGAACGCGCGGCATTTATTTTATGGGCTTTCGATGCTGAAGCCTTTTGCCGATGTAAAAAAAGCATACAAGCCCTATTTGATTTTCTCCCTGACCGATGAGACTTTTTCCATCCTCTGCTCCACCAAAGCCCCGGAGGGGGTAGACAGCAGTGATTTTATGCTGGCAGTGGCGGTGTTGGATCAGATTTATTTTGTGGCGGGGTCGACATTGGGGGGGCTGGCCGGGCAGCTGATTACCTTTAACACCACCGGCATTGATTTTGCCATGACGGCGCTGTTCACGGTCATTTTCCTGGGCCAATGGCAAAGCCAAAAGCGGCATCTGCCCGCTCTGATTGGGGTGGCGGTTTCAGTGGTGTGCCTTGTTGTTTTTGGCGGGGGGCAGTTTATCATTCCGGCCATGGGGCTTATATTGGTGGCGCTGACCCTGCTGCGGCCCCGGTGGGAAGAGGGTGCCGCTGTATCGGAATAATCAGAAACGTTGGAAGTGCCGGAACTATAGGATCATATGGCTTTTGCAAGGCCCGGGGCAAAGACGCTCCGGGCCTTTTTAGATGGGGAAACCTGGGTTGGATGCAGGGTTCGGTGGTGATTTTGCGATGAAGAAAAAAGGGCTGATACCGATATCAATATAGAAATACGGTAGACGTGCAGCCGCTCCGGCGGACATATAGCTTGTCGCTTGGGCCGCGACTGGCCCATACTTTTTGACGCAAAAAGTATGCAAAAACATTTTCATGGGGAAACCACATGGTTTCCCCACACCCCATCCTTAGGGCGAGAACATAGGGGCGCAGGAAACGTTTGGGCTTTGGGGAGAACGGGTTTGGGTCTGTATTGGGGTGCAAACGAAAGCATTGATATCGATAGCAAATCAAAATAAAGCAGAGATATAGCCGCTCCGGCAGGGATATAGCTTGTCGCTCGGGCCGCGACCGGCCCATACTTTTTGGCGCAAAAAGTATGCAAAAACATTTTTTAGGGAAACCACATGGTTTCCCCACACCCCATCCTTAGGGCGAGGGCATAGGTGCGCAGGAAACGTTTGGGCTTTGGGGAGAACGGGTGTGGGTCTGAGCTGGGGTGCAAAGCGTGAAAAAAGCGTTGGTACCGATATTGAATCAAAATGCGGCAGACGCACAGCCGCTCCGGCAGGGATGCAGCATGTCGCTTGGGCCGCGACCGGCCCATACTTTTTGACGCAAAAAGTATGCAAAAACATTCTTCGGGGAAACCACATGGTTTCCCCCCCGCCCCATCCTTAGGGCGAGGGCGCAGGTGCACAGGAAACGCACAGCCTGGCGGGAGAAGGGTTTAGGGTCTGGTCTGGTGTGCAAAGGGTGAAGTGAAAAAAAGGAAGAGGCTTTGCGGTCTGCCAGATTGGGATTGTATCAGTGCCGTTTAGGCCTAGCTGGTCGACAAGGGCTATGCCTGTGCAGGTAATTGAAAAGTTTTTGCGGATTTTGCAATGGGATATGCAAAATCCGCTTCTTTTTTGGCCCTATATAGAAATGCTCGTAACGAAATGTGGAGGGGGTTGGCAGATGAGGGGCACACTGACCCAGCAGGAGGAGTTGTTTTGCTGCTACGTTTGCGGAACGGGGGATGCGACTTTGGCTGCCCGCAAAGCTGGATATGGCGAGGATGCTGCTACCAGGGGCACTGCGCTTTTGGGCAGACGGGTGATTCGGCGGCGGATGCAGGAGATAGAGGCGTTGTTGCCACCGCAAAACGCCAAAAGGGGGCTGCAGCGCATTGCCTTCGGCGGTGTGGCAGACGCCATCCGGCTTATATTTTGCGAGGACAGCGACATGCTGGCGGCACTGACACCGGAGGCGTTGGATCTTTATAACATTGCCGAGTTGCGGCGGGCCAAGGACGGCGGGCTGGACATAAAGTTTTACAGCCGGCTGGAGGCTTTGAAAGAATTGGCCAAATGGGAGGCCGTGGAGACCGACGGCCAGACGGCTGCCGCCGACTTTCTGTCCGCCCTGGCCGGGGGCGGCAAAGGCACAGACACTTTTGAAAAGGATGAGGCCGATGGCGTTTAAGACGTTTTCCCCCCGGCAGCGGCAGGCACTGACCTGGTGGGCGCCCGCCAGCGGGCAGGCGCACCACACCGCCGTCATCTGCGACGGGGCGGTGCGGTCGGGCAAGACGGTGTGCTTGTCGCTTTCTTTTGTAGCGTGGAGCATGTGTCACTTTACTGGCCAGAATTTTGGCCTGTGTGGCAAGACCATTGCCGCATTGCGCCGCAATGTGATAGGGCCGCTGCTTGGCCATCTTAATGCCATTGGGTTTGAATGCGATTATAAAATAAGCCAGAATTACCTTGACATTGGGGTGCGGCAGGGACGGGCGGCAGGGCGGCGGCAAAACCGGTATTATCTTTTTTCGGGGAAAGACGAAGCTTCCGCCGCCCGTATTCAGGGGGTGACGCTGGCGGGGGTGCTGTTTGACGAAGTGGCACTGATGCCCCGGGCGTTTGTGGAGCAGGCACTGGCCCGCTGCTCGGTGGAGGGGAGCCGGTTTTGGTTTAACTGCAACCCGGAATCGCCTTATCACTGGTTTTACCGGGAGTGGATTGAGAAGCGGGCGGAAAAGAATGCTCTTTATTTGCATTTTACGATGGACGACAACCCGGGGCTTTCCCAAAGCATGCGGGCGCGGTACCAAAGTCTTTATAGTGGCCGATTTTACGAGCGGTTTGTCTTGGGCAAATGGGTGGCTCAAAGCGGCCTTGTTTACCTCCTGTTCGACCCCGCCTTGCACGTGGTGTCACCACCGCCCCAGGAGCATATGGAGGCGTTTTACCTCTCTTGCGATTACGGCACGGTGAACCCCGCTTCCTTTGGCCTTTGGGGGCGGTATACCACGGAAGGACAAGAACGATGGCACCGTATTGCCGAATACTATCACGACAGCGCTGCCACAGGCATACAGCTGACCGACGAGGAATATTACGCGGCGCTGGAGGGGTTGGCCGGGGGGCGAGCGGTGGTAGGGGTGGTGGTGGATCCTTCTGCTGCCAGCTTTATGGAGACGATCCGACGGCATGGAAAATATCGGGTTATTGCCGCCCGCAACGCTGTGGAGGACGGTATTCGATGCGTCAGCGACGCTTTGCGGCAAAAGCGTATTGCGTTTGCCCCCTGCTGCCGAGACAGCATCCGGGAATTTTCCCTTTACCGCTGGGACGACAAAAGCCCGGGCGACCGGCCGGTGAAAGAGCATGACCACGCTATGGACGACATCCGCTATTTTGTGTATACCGTGCTGTACCGGGCGGAAGAGGGGGAACAGTTTGCCGCTTTGAGCGTGGGGCGGCACTGACTGCCCATGAACCGAAACTGAACAGAGAGTGAAGTGAAGTAATGTAATGCAACTTCCATTTTTGAAACCCAAAGAAAAAGGACTGCCTGTCGTGGTGCAAACGGCCCGCCATCTGCCGGCAGAAGAGGGATTGCGAACCGCTTTGCCGCTGCAAGGCAGCGAGGCCAAGCTTTACGAGGCGCTGCGGGAGGCGGTTCCGATTGTGGACGCCGCCATCCAAAAGATTTTGCGGCTGATGGGCCACTTTTTGTATTGCAGCGATGACCCCGCCACCCAGGAGGCGCTGCGGGAATTTGCCCGCCAGGTGAAGGTGGGTGCGACCGGACAGGGGCTGAACACCTTTATTTTGACCTATTTGGACAGCCTGTTGACCTATGGCAACGCTGTGGGGGAAATGGTGCTGGCGCCAGGGGGGCAGCATATTGCCGCTTTGTATAATCCGGGGTTGGCGCATATTGAGATTATGCCGGGGGCCACACCGCTGGAAGCCCGGATTATGGTGCGGTCGGAGGGCTTTGCCCTCTCCCCCGTGCCTTATCCCGAACTGATTTTGTTTTCTGCCCTCTCCCCGGGCCCGGGCAGCGTGACCGGCAATTCCATTTTGAAAGGCTTGCCGTCGGTGTGTGAAGTGCTTTTGAAAATTTACAATTCCATTGGGCAAAACTTTGACCGGGTGGCCAACGTGCGGTTTGCCGTCACCTGCAAGCCGGGTACAAACGCCGACAGGGCCTACGCCAAAGACATTGCCCGGGAGATTGCCAGCGAGTGGAGCCAAGCCATGACATCCTGCCAAAACGGGCAGGTGCGGGATTTTGTGGCGGTGGGCGATGTGGACATTAAAGTCATTGGGGCGGATAATCAGACGCTGGACACTGAAATTCCCGTGCGGCAGATGCTGGAAGAGATTGTGGCCAAGCTGGGGCTGCCGCCGTTTCTGTTGGGGCTGAGCTGGTCCACCACCGAACGGATGAGCCGCCAGCAGGCGGATATTCTGACCAGCGAGCTGGAAAGCTACCGGGCCATCATCGGCCCTGTGCTGCTGAAAATTGCTGGCCTCTTTTTACGGCTGGGTGGCCATCGGGGCCGGGTGTGGGTAGAGTGGGACAACATTAGCCTTTTGGACGAAACCGAGCTGGCCAATGCCCGGTTGACCAACGCCCGCGCGGCAGCTTTGGAGCAGGGCATTCGGGCCAAGGAGTCACCCCCTTCGGCGGGCAGCTTTTCCGGTGGCGGGCAGGCACAGTAGGCACACGACCGATTTTGACACGAGGAGGCATGAGATGAAGGAAGGCTTGATTGTGAAGAGTTCCGGGGGCGAAGGGGTGAGCGCGGAACAGCTGGAGCTGATTGGCGCTTACTGTCGAAAAAAGCCGGAGGCACAGGATGTATATATCTTTTCGATGGTGTTATGCGACAACGCCATTGACCGGGATTACGAATGTTTCACCCCCCAGGCGCTGGAAGCGCTGGCAAAACTTTTTCCCGGTAAGACCGGCATTTTTGACCACAACCCCAAGGGAGAGAACCAGACCGCACGCATTTTTACCGCCTGGACCGAAGCAGATGAGCAGAAGACCGGCGCCTTTGGCACCCCCTACCATTGCCTGAAGGCCAGCGCCTATATGATTCGCTGTGATAAAAATAAGGATCTAATTTTGGAAATTGACGGCGGTATTAAAAAAGAAGTGAGCGTGGGGTGTGCCGTGGCGAAACGCAGCTGCTCGATCTGCGGGGCGGATTTGGTGCAGGGGAGCTGTTCCCACCGCCCCGGCAAAAGCTACACGGTGGATGGGCAAAAGCAGTTGTGCGCTGTGTGGCTGGATGACGTCAAGGACGCCTATGAATGGTCCTTTGTGGCGGTGCCGGCCCAGCGGGCCGCCGGCATTACCAAGAAAATGCAGGGAGTGCAGGAGGCCGCCGGTAAGCCCTGCCATCAGCCGCCAAAAGAGGCTGCCCATTTGGAAAAGCAGGCCGCCCTTGGGCGGCGGTACCTGCAGGAACTGACGGCGCGGGCAGCCAAAATGATCCGGCTGGCGGCACCGGAGGTGACCGGGGAAGCACTGGCGGCGCTGGAAAAAGCGCTGGGGGCACTGGATGCAGAGGAGCTGGAGGCCGTGGAAAAAGCCTTTGCCCGGGAGGCGGGGCGGCATTTGCCCCTAGTGCCCCAACTGCTGCCGACGGATGGGGGATACAACCGCCCGGCCGGCAAAAGTACCCCGATGGAACGGGAAGCGAACTACGCATTTAAAATTTAAGGAGGCATTTTAGTGAGTGTAAGTTTACAGGGTTTTCATGATCATTACGCCACCATGAAGCTGGCGGCAGACGCCCCGGTGGGCAGTGTGGTGGAGATTACCGCGGACACCGCCGTCTCCCCCGCTGTGGCAGGCAAACCGTTTGCCGGTGTGCTGGTATCGAAGCACGGGGACAATGCTTTGGTGCAGCTGACCGGTTACTGCAAAGTGGGCTACACCGGCGCGCTTTCCTATGGCCGCACCCATGTGGCGGCGGCGGCCGGGGGCAAAATTTCCCCCAAGGCCGACGGCATGGCGGTGCTGGTGGCGGACATTGATATTACGGCAGGCGTGGCCGGCATTATTCTGTAAAGCGGCCCAAATGTACGCCGGAAGCAATCTCTTATTTTGAAAGGAGAACATCAGTGACAGGTTATCAGAATGTGAAACTGGATAAGGCCATGTACAAAGACGGCGAAAGCTTTGCCCACAAGCTGGAACGGCTGGATCCTTCCTCCGATTACAAGGACAGCGGACTGGGCGGGCTGGACGCTTACCAGCGGCAGCTGAAGCGATTTGACATCCGGGTGGGGGGCAGTGAAAGCGACGCCATCCAGAAGTTTTTTTCCACTGCCGATTCCGCTGCTCTTTTCCCCGAATATGTAGCCCGGGCCGTGCGCCAGGGTGTGGACGAAAGCGAAATTTTGACCGCCATTACCGCCAGCAAGACCAAGATTAACTCGATGGATTACCGGACGATTAGCACCGATCAGTCGGACGGCGACATGGAGCTGAAAGAGGTGCTGGAGGGCGGCATGATTCCCCAGACGACCATCAAACTGCGAGAAAGCCTGGTTGCTTTGAAAAAGCGGGGGCGGATGCTTTGCGCTTCCTTTGAAGCGATTAAGTTTCAGAAGCTTGATTTGTTCACCGTGGCGCTGCGCCAAATTGGCAACTACATTGCCAAAAGCCAGCTGGCCGACGCTGTGCAGGTGCTTTTGTATGGCGACGACGGACAAAGCCCGGCCGAGAAAATGGAGACGGCGGCCACGACACTTGCTTACGCCGACCTTGTGAAGTTGTGGGGCAGTTTTGCCACCTATGAGCTGAATACCATGCTGGCTTCGCCGGATATGACGGCGGCGATTTTGAATCTGCCGGAGTTTAAGCAGACCGCCTATGCCGCCAGTGACGATTTCAAGGCCACCGGCAAGCTGGTTACCCCCTTTGGCGCCAAGCTGATTCAATGCGCGGCGTTGCCCGCAGGCACCATTATTGGGTTGGACAAGCGCTTTGCGCTGCAAATGGTGGTGGCATCCGATGTGGCGGTGGATTACGACAAGCTGATCGATTGCCAGCTGGAGCGGGCGGCGATTACCTCCATTGCCGGTTTTGCCAGAGTATTTCCCGGCGCGGTGAAAGTGCTGGGTCTGCGCGCATAAATTGGTCGGATTCAATATACGTAAACCGCGAAAGGGGGCCATTTGCCTGTATCCGTTTGACCCATATGTCATTTTGCAGCGATTGTCTGAAATGGCTTATATTTCCCCCGCGCAAAAAGACCGGTGCCTGGCGCTGTGTGACGAGGCTATCCGGGAAGTTTACGCCATGCTGCGTCCCCCGGTTCGGGCCCTGTTGGAAGACCGGGCGGAAGAGAAACCCCTGGCCGAACAGGACGCCGACAGCCTTTTGCGGGCGGTGGCGGGGCTGGCCTTTTATCGTTTTGCCCTGTGGCAGCATGCCGCACCTGCGCCCGGCGCCTCGGCCGACCGCATTCAATTGGGACCGGTGGCGTTAAGCGGCGGAATGAGTATGCGGGGCGCCGATGTGCAAAAGGCTGCCCTTCTCAAAGACGAATATCTGGCGGGAGCGGCCCATCTTTTGCATTGTGGGACGCTGCCGATATTTCGCCAAATGAAACCGGAAGCGGGGTGGCCGATGTGACAATGCCAGAAGCGGCCGCCGGCGAGCGCTTTGACGAGCTGGCGGAAAAATTGGGGGCCGAACTGGCGGCGCTGGGCCAACCGGCACGACTTGTAAAAGGCGGAAAAACATACACTTTTGTCGCTATGGCGCAGCCTGCCGGTGTCGGCAGGCACGGCGGGGCAGACTACAGCGTGATTGGAGAAATTCCCAAAGCGCGTTACACCTATTACGGGCCCTTTGCCGGCGGGGGCGAACAGCTGGAGGCGAAAGACGTGCTTTGGATTGGAGGGCGGCGGTTTTATGTGGAGGCAGTGGCCGATTATTATATGGGCCGCACCCCCATTTACCGCACAGGCGCCCTGATTCTTACTTATCCTGACCGGGAAAAGGAGGCGGCGACAGAATGACTGTGGAGAGCTTGCAAAGCTTTTTGGACGCTTTGCAAAGCGGGCTGGCCGCTTTTTTAAACGGAGAGGCCGAAGTGATTCCAGCGTACCCCAACCTTTGGCGGGAAACGCCGTTGGAGGCGCCGGTTGTGGCCGTGGGGCTTTTGGGTGCCCGTGCCGAAAGCAGCCGCACTTTTTTGGGTATGGGGGAGGACTTGGCGGAAGCCGGGTCCTCCCTGCCCCGGCCGGAGCGGTATGGCCAGCTGGTGGAGGTAACCGTGGGCTTTACGATGTGTTGCCCGGATCATATTTCCCAGTGCCATGGGCTTTTTGCCAAAGTATGCGACTTTCTTTTGGGCAAAGGGAGCGACCCGGGCAAAAACTTGGCCCCACCGGGCGGGATATGGTGCGAGCAGATGGCCTATGAAAAAAACGCAGGTGGATTTACGGCCAAAGCTAAAGCTGAATTTGCCATTGTGGTGGCAGACGACGCCTGTGACGACGGCATTATCACAGACTTTGATTTGAGGTACACCATCGAATGAGCGTTGGCACGCTTGTCCTTTGAATTGTGTAAGGAGTGACTGATGAGTACAATAACCACCAATCGTCCCGGTGTGTTTTCCTCCTATGCACTCGCCTCCTCATGCGGCGGCACGGCGGTTACGCGCTATGCCGCCGTGGTGGCGGCGGTGGATATGGAGCCGGAATTGATTCCACCTCCGGGATGGATGAATCATATACAAAACCCCGGCGTGGCCGCCGCTTTGTTTGCCACCCAGCCCCGGCTTTTGCAAATGTTCAAGCTGTTGGCAGCAGGCGGCATTGACAAGGTGTTTTGCCACGCTGTGCACAAAGACGCCGCCACAGACCAGTGGCGTGCGGCGTTCGCCTCTGCCCTGGGTCAAGAGGATGTTTATGTCCTGCTTTATGATCGGGGGGAAAATGCCGCGCCCGCCCAAAGAGCGGCGCTGCTGCCCGACATTCAAACAGCGCTGGAGACGGCGGCGCAAGCCCGCCGGGAACGTATTGCGCTGACCGGGCTGGATGACCCCGCCGATGCGTTGGCCGCCGCCGGGGTTTTGAACAGCGAGCGGATGATCATCTGCGCGCCAGGGGCCAAAGCAGGGGGCGAGGACAGCGCCGCCATCTACTGCGCCTGCGGCTTGGCCGCCAAGCTGCTGACCGCAGCCGATGTTTCCGCCTCTTTTTCCGGGGCCGAGATGACGGGGCTTACCGCCATTTCCAACCCGGCGGGAGAAGAAGCCATTGAAGCCATGCTGGCGGGCGGGGTGACCCCTTTTGAGGCGGTGGCGGGGCGCATTGAATGTATCCGCGCTATGACCACCCGCACCAAAACCGGAGGCGTGGGCGACCGCACATTTGCCCCTGTGAACACCATTTTGATTGTGGACGACATCATGCACGCCCTGCGCCAAAGCTTGCGGCTTTTATTGCAGGGCGCTAAAAACACCCCCCAAGGCTTCGAGGCCATCGGGTCCCAGGTGCTGGTGCTTTTGGCGGCCAAAAAGGAAGCGGGGCTGATTACCGACTACAGCCCGCCAAGAGTATATGAAAAACCGGGGGATCCCTCGGTTTGCATGGTGGAGGTACGCTTCCACGTGGCCTTTGTGGTGAATCAGATTCACATCGAGGCTTATATACAGGTGTAAAACAAGGGCAAAGGAGGAAGAGTATGGCCGATTTTCCCACCAGCAAGGATATCTATATTGAAATTAACGGTAAAAAGTTGGCAGTGGCCCAAAGCTATAAAATCAAGACCCAAAAAGAAAGCCGGTATGTGGAGGCCTTTGGCAGCAGCGAACCGGTGGGCACAGTAGAGGGGCGGCAAAAGCACCTGATTGAACTGACGCGAGTCACCCTTGACGCGACTGCCAATGACCAGATCAATTTTCATACGCTCGACGGTTTTAATGTCGTGATTGTCAAACCGCGGCAAAAAATTATTTTTTCGGGTTGCCAGTGCACCCATATTTTTGAGTCGGCAGCGTTGGGCGAAGTGCTGTTCGAAACGGTGCAGATTGTCGCCACCAAGCGGCTGGAGGTCGCCCGATGAAGAAGGGAGTGGCAGCCTCGTCTTTGGCGACGGCCGAAACAATGGCTTACCCTTTTCGCGCGTCGATGGCTGTTTTCCGGCGGCTGAGCGCCCGGGAGGAGCTGGGCGTTTTGGCAATGGCCCAAACGCTGGCCGGGGAGCTGGCCGACAGAGCCGGCCGATTTGCGGATGATAAGGCGATTGCCGCGGTGGCGGAAAACGCCGCCGTATTAACCGCCGCCCTCATGCAGCCTGATTTGGGCGGGCGGGCGGCGGTAGATGTGCTGAATTTGGACGACATTGCGGCGCTGGCCAGGCTTTATGACGAGCTGTGCGGCGGCGTGGTGGAATACGGCGAGCGGGAGGGTGCCAATGGGCAGGATTAGCGAAAGCTTGCAGCGCAATTTGGCGCTGCACCAAAAAATAGACGAAAGCCGCGACGGCAGCATCATTAAGCCGGCAGTTGCGCCTGCTTATGACGACGGCGAGGTACCGGCATCGGCGTCCGCCCCTGCCGACCGGTTGACCGTACCGCCGACTGTAAGCCCGCCCCTGCCCGACGCGGTTCCTGATGCGGCCGCCAGGCAGCCGGTTGTCACTGTGCGGGAAGTGGCGCCGGCATTAAGGGAAAGCGCCGGGGCAGACGGCGGCGGACTGGAGGCGCTGGATAATATGGTGCGACGGCGGGAGCTGCGGTTTTCCACCGTAGGACAGGACAGCGATGCAGAGGGGATTGGTGAAATATGATCATGCAATACAAAGACTTTATATTTCCCCATAACCCCCGCAAAATTGAGGTGGAAACAGGCATTCTGACCTCCTCCCTGCTTTGTCCTTTTGCGGGGACAATGGTGCAGCGGCTGGGCCAAAGCCCGCGCGCCGTTACCGGGGAAGGGCAATTTTTTGGGCCCCGGGCGCTGTACGACTACCGACGGCTAGAGGCGCTTTTGCAGTTGCCGGAGGCGGGTTATTTGGCCATTCCGGGGTTGCCGGCGATGCAGGCTTATTTTGTCCGCCTTGCTTTAAGCTGTGAGGGGGACGGCCAGATGATCCACTATCGCTTTGGCTTTTTGGAAAGCATGAATACCCAGATGACAGAAGGGGGCGACCGGTACGGCCGTTTTAACGTTTACAGCTAGGGCGGCGGGGGGCAGCGAATGGCCGCTGGGGCGCCCGACATCGATGGAGATTTTGGCCACGGCAGGCAGCCCGGCCGACAGCTTTGCCGGGGTATTTCCCCTTCCCCTGCCCGGCCAAAAAAATATGGCGGCACCGGCATTTCTTGCCGTTGAGGTGCGCCAGGGGGCGAACGTCTTATTTGCCGGCGGCGTCGATGAGCAGCGGGAAACGGTGTCGGGCAAGGGATGCTTTCTCACCATTGGGGCCCGCAGCAAGGGGGCCTTGCTGTTGGACAACGAGGCGCTGCCCCAACTGTATCAAAACCCCCGGCTCAGCGATCTTTTTCGCAATCATATGGCCCCCTATGGTTTTGACCGGGTTGTGGTGCGGGCGGCAGGGGTGTCCGCCAACCCCGCACTGTCTTTTTACAGCGTAAGCAAGGGGCTTTGCGAATGGGAGGCGGTGGCGGGATTTTGCCGCCGGGCCACCGGACAAAAGCTGTATGTTGTGGGAAACAGCATTCTGCTGGGACGGCCCACCGGCAACGATGTCGCCCGCCATTTGGTAGCCAACGACGGCACGGCAGGGGCGCTGCCCTACACCCTTTTGGAGCGGCAGCGGCAGCGCAGCGGCGTTATCTCTTCGGTGATGATACGGCACCCCATTGGGCTGTATTTGTCCCAATATAAAAACCCGTTTTGCGGGGGGCTGGACATCCGGCGCAAGCGGTATATTATTCCTTCCACCGAATATGCGGAAGAGGCCGCCAGCCGCAACCTGGACGCCGCTTTGCGGGTCAAGGAGTCGATGGCAGGGTTTGAAAGCTGGCGGGTGCATATTCCGGGCATTGTGCCGATACGGGTACATGACACCGTCACGCTGTTGACACCTCTGGTTTCGGCGGCGGACTATGTGGTGCGGGGCGTTCGCCATATGATTGGACAGGGCGGCGCGGTCACCCGCCTGATGCTGGGAGACGGGCGTTATTTTAGCTAACGGCAGATAAGGAGGCAGAACATGAGCCTTATTAAACCGCCCGTTTCGCAGGGCGGAAGCAACCATGTGGATGTGGCCGCCGTATCCTTTGAAGGGGCACATTTTGGGGCCACCGGCCAACGGGAGTATCGGGGACTGAATTTATTTGCGCCGGCGGGCATTTCTTATTTGCCCGCCGAGGGGGCCCGGCTTTTAATTCTTCACGCGGGGGACAACCCCCTGTGCGCCGGGGTGGCGGCCAACAGCGCCGGCCTTTTGCCGGGGGAACTGCGTTTGGAGGCCGGGGGCGGCTACATTTACCTCAGGCAAAACGGGGATGTCGTCATCAATTCGGTTGTCATTCGGAAAAACGGCACGATGATTGTGCCCCATTGACGGGCCGCGACCCGCAAGAAAGGAGACGGCGAATTGGATACGCTTTTGCAAAATGGGGATTTTGCGCTTGACCGCTGCGGGCTGCCCCAAGTGGCCACCCACCACCAGGAACTGCTGCAACGGGCCGTGTTGTGCCTGCAGGTTCGCCGGGGCAGTTTTGCGCCCGACCCCTCTTTGGGCAGCCGGCTGTACCGCTTACCGCGCGCAGAAAGCGCCATGCTGGAAAATTTGGCCCAAAGCGCTGTAGAGGAGGCGTTGGCATCTCTTCCTTACCTGCGGGTGGAGGCGGTTGGGTGCCGTTACGACAGTGACAAAGACCGGGTGAATGTGGTCGTCCGCCTTGGGCTGGATGAAGCAGCCTACACGCTGGAGGTGAATATATAGTTGGCAGAAAACAGTTTGATGGACAATCGGTATACGATGCGCTATGCCGATATTTTAACTTCGATGACAGAGGAATACTGGCGGCTGACAGGCACCAATCCTCATGACGCGTCTGACATCGGTATACGGATGAAAGTGTTGGCTACGGCGTTGGCGACGTTGTGGGAGTCGCTGGCTTTTGCGGCGGTTCAGTCTTTCCCCGCCAGCAGCAGCGGCGTTTATTTGGACGCCCATGCCGAAATGCGAGGGCTTGTCCGCAAGGCGGCCTTGCCTTCACAGGGTGTTCTTGTTTTTTCGCGGGATGTGGCGACAGAGTTGGATTTGCTGATTCCGGCGGGCACCTTGTGCGCCCCGGGCGGCGGCGACGCCATTCGGGTGGAAACCACCACGGATGTAACGCTGCCGGCGGGGGCCACCCAGATCGCTTGCCCCGCTCGGGGTTCCGCGGGCGGGGCAAGCGGTAACTACGCCCCGGGGGTTGTGAGCGTGATGGTGACGCCTGTACCGGGCATTACCCGGGTGACCAATCCGGCCGCCTTTTTGGGGGGCGCCGACGCCGAAAGCGACGCCCAATTGCTGGGGCGGCTGCAAAACAGCTACCGGGACATTTCCAACGGCACCAACAAGGCCTTTTATTTAGCCGCCGCCTTTGGATTTGAGGGGGTCGGTTCGGCCAATGTGGTGCCCCGGGCCCGGGGTACCGGCACGGTGGACGTGGTTTGCGCCGGACGGGGCGGGGCGTTGCAAAGCGGGCTTTTGGAAGAAATACAGGCGTATATCTCCACCATCCGGGAGATTGGGGTGGACGTTAGGGTGACGGAAGCGGCCGATAAAATATGCGCGGTCACACTGGAGGCGGCCCCCTATCCCGGCGGCGATTATGCCGCAATGGAAGCGGAGGTCAGGACAGCGACGGCCGCTTTTTTCGAGGCGACGGCAGTGGGACAGCCGCTGCTGATTTCCCATTTGACACGGGCGGTGATGGATTGCGGCAGCGTTTACAACTGCCGCGTTATTGCGCCCGCGGCAGACGCGCCGGTGTTACCCCACGAGATCATACGACTTGGCGCCCTGACGCTACAGCGGATGGCGGTGATTGGTTAAGATGGCATATCGCGATATGTTATACCCGCTGATGCGCAGCCTTGGAGTATTCCGCCTGGACGGCAGCACGGTGGTGGACATGGAGCTGGCGTCATATCAACGTGTTTTGGAAGAAGCCGGGCAAGCCATTGACCAGTTGCTGAGGCGTTTATTCATTGCCACGGCGGATGAAGCCGCTTTGGCCAAATGGGAGCGGCTTTTGGCTATTCCCTTTCGGCCGGGCGCCGGCATTGCCGCGCGACGAGCGCTTATTTTGGCGCGGCTTGCCGCCACCGCCACTGCGGCCACCCCCGACGGCATCGCTGCGGCGCTGCGGGGCGGCGGGCTGGAGGCGCGGATTACAGAGCGGTTTGGCGAGCAGGCGCTGGATATCCAATGTCTTGGCTTTTTGGGGGATTTGGGGGACATTCAGGATGTGAAGGATTACGCCGAGCGGATGTTACCCGTCCATCTGCTGTGGAACTTTGACCACGGCAGCTTGACGTGGACTGTGTTTGAAGGCATGTTCGCCACATGGTCGGCGTTCGACGCGGCCGATTATCTGTTCATTGACCTGGACACGATGTAAGATCATCATTCGCCGTCATCAAAAAACAAGGAGGTACCGATTGTGCCCAGCACCAACAAAACGCCATTTTTGCAGTTAAACCGCTGGATTGGCGGCGACAAGCCCAAGATGGAAGACTTTAATGTCGACAACCAGAAAGTAGACACCGCTTTGCAAAGCCATGTGGAAGACGGGGGGCATTTGTCCCAAGCCCAAAAAGGATGGGTGGACGCCCCTTATTATATTGGCGGTTATGCCGGTGACGACACCTATACCCGCAGCTTTACGCTGGGATTTCAGCCCCGGCTGATCATTGTGTTCGGCAGCGGGGCAACGCTGGCGGAGTACAGCACATCCGCCCAGTTCACTTTGTCCCGCCTGTGTATTGCCACGCCGGACAAAGCGTCACCGGGCATTACGATTACATCCACCGGCTTTACTGTCCAAAACTCGGCGGGCACCGTGCCGGTGGGGGCAACGGCCCAGCGCATTAACAACAGTGGATACAACTATGGTTTTATTGCGTTTAAATAGCAGGCATATCAAAAAAGCTCTCCGTATGGAGAGCTTTTTTGATATGCGGAATTCCCGTGTTAGAGGTTGCATGGCGCTTTCGCGATGAAGAGAATAGCATTGGTGCTGATGCAAAATAGAATTAGAGTAGACGTACAGCCGCTCCGGCAAGGGGGTAACCTGTCGCTCTGGCCGCGACTGGCCCATACTTTTTGGCGCAAAAAGTATGCAAAAACATTTCTTGGGAAAACCACATGGTTTCCCCACCCCCATCCTTAGGGCGAGGGCATAGGTGCACAGAAAACGCTTGGCCTTTGGGGAGAATGGTTTTGGGCCTGTATTGGGGTGCAAGCGATGCAGAAGAACAAGCTTGATACCGATATCCAATAAAAATACGGTAGACGTGCAGCCGCTCCGGCAAGAGGGTAACCTGTCGCTCTGGCCGCGACTGGCCCATACTTTTTGGCGCAAAAAGTATGCAAAAACATTTCTTGGGAAAACCACATGGTTTCCCCAAATCCCCATCCTTAGGGCGAGGGCATAGGTGCACAGAAAACGCGCGGGCTTTGGGGAGACTGTTTTGGGTCTGTATTGGGGTACAAGCGATGTAGAAGAACAAGCTTGATACCGATATCAATATAGAATTGGAGTAGACGTACAGTCGCTCCGGCAGGAATGCAGCATGTCGCTTAAGCCGCGACTGGCCCATACTTTTTGGCGCAAAAAGTATGCAAAAACATTTCTTGGGAAAACCACATGGTTTCCCCAAATCCCCATCCTTAGGGCGAGGGCATAGGTGCACAGAAAACGTCCGGGCTATGGGGAAAACGGTTTTGGTTCTGATTTTGGGGTGCAAGCGATGCAGAAGAACAAGCTTGATACCGATATCCAATAAAAATACGGTAGACGTACAGCCGCTCTGGCAGGGATGCAGCATGTCGCTTAAGCCGCGACCGGCTCATACTTTTTGGCGCAAAAAGTATGCAAAAACATTTCTTGGGGAAACCACATGGTTTCCCCCACCCCCATCCTT
>JAVBNO010000022.1:0-4983 GCA_031551485.1 Oscillospiraceae bacterium | reverse complement strand
GGGCGAGGACATAGGTGCGCAGGAAACGCTTGGCTTATGGGGAGGACGGGTTTGGGTCTGTATTGGGGTGCAGGCGATGCAGAAGAACAAGCTTGATACCGATATCAAAATAGAAAAAAAGCAGACGTGCAGCCGCTCCGGTAAGGATATAGCCTGTCGCTTTGGCCGCGACCGGCCCATACTTTTTGGCGCAAAAAGTATGCAAAAACATTTTTCGGGGAAACCACATGGTTTCCCGCAACCCCATCGCCCAGGCCGCGGGCATAGGTGTGCAGGAAACGCTTGGCTTATGGGGAGGACGGGTTTGGGTCTGTATTGGGGTGCGAAGGTGAAGAGGAGAAAATATGAAAGGGCTGTGCCCATTACAGAAAGACCACCCACTATTGAGCGGGTGGTCTTCCTTGCGTCTTTGCCGTATTGGCAATCCGGCAAACATTTTTTGATCTTTTCCCCACTATTTTTGCCGTGCTTTGGGGCAGCTGCTTTGCCCTTTGGCGTTGTCCCAACTGGAAACCAGGCGGGTCGCCGGGCTCAAAAATTTTGTGGATTGCGCCTGTACCCCCCATTCTTCCACGTTTGCCGCCTCAAGGGGCCGGAATGGTGGAGTTTACAGACATTTTTGCAAAAAGGCGGGGCAATGGGGCGGGTAAGAGGCGTTTCTCCCACCGGTGCATGCGCATATGATAGTGTGTAGGCGGTGGGATGACCCGGGCGTCTGCACCGCCTGCGCTTTCTTATGGTTCGGCGGTGGTGGCCGGGGGTGGTCAATTGGCCCATGAATAGCCCCTGACCGTAAAGCTGCCGCCTTTTTATAGTCTGCCCGCCCTGCGGTAAGCCGGGCGGGCAGATCTGCGTAACCGCGTCTTTTTCTCAATCCCAGCCGGTAATGGGGCTTAGGACGCTGTGGGCTTCCTTCAGCTTGTCAATAATGGCAATTTGCTGGGGACAAGCCGTTTCGCAGGCGCCGCATTCCTGGCATGCGGTGGCCTTTTGTCCTTCGGGCATGGCGTTGTAGGCTATCGCCTTGGGCGGATAGCGATCCATGACCATGAACTGATTATACAAATCAAATACGCCGGGAATATCCACCCCAAAGGGACAGTCCATGCAATAGCGGCAACCGGTGCAGGGCACGGTCTTTTCATTAAAAGTGGCCTCTAAAATGGTGTGGGCGACGTCAACCTCCTCGGGGGTCAGCGCAATGTCTTCCTGAGAAAAGATGCCGATATTTTCCTCCAGCTGATCCATGGTGGACATGCCGGACAGCACTGTCAGCACCCCGGGCAGGCCGGCGCAAAACCGCAAAGCGTAAGAGGCGGGGGTTTCGTTGGGGCATTTTTCGTGCAACAGTTCCACCGCCCGCTGGGGCAGCTTGGCCAACATGCCGCCGTGCACAGGCTCCATGATGATTACGGCCATGCCTTTGGCCACCGCCATATCGTAGTGGGTTTTGGCCTCTCCCTGTATCCAGTCCAGGTAATTGATCTGCAGCTGCACAAACTCCCAGGGATAGGCGTCCAACGTCTTTTGCAGGGTGGGGGTGTCGTCATGGAACGAGCATCCCAAATGCCGGATAAGCCCTTGGGCTTTTTTCTTTTCCATCAGCTGGGGGATGCCCAATTTCACCATGTTGGCCAGGGTATTGCGGTTCAGGGAATGGAGAAGATAATAATCGAAGTACTCCACACCGCATTTTTCCAATTGCTTTTCAAAAACCCGTTCGGCGTCGGCAATGCTGTCAATTTGCCAGCAGGGCAGCTTGTCGGCCAAATAAAAGCTCTCGCGGGGGTAGCGTTTCAGCGCCTCGCCAATAAACAGCTCCGATTCCCCGTAATGATACGGGTAGGCGGTGTCATAATAATTAATACCCGCGGCCATCGCCCGGTCCACCATCAATTGGGCGGCCTCCCGGTCAATTTTGCCATCGGGGCGGCAGGGCAGGCGCATCTGCCCAAACCCCAGCAGGGAAATGGGTTCGGCAATGCCGGGAATTGTGGTTCGTATCATTTCAATCACCTCAAAATGGAGTAGGAAAAATTATACAAACTGATCATAGCACAAGCGAAATGGATTATCAATTCATATCGGGGCTGTTAATTTTAAATCTCTATGAACGTTTTGATTTTAGAATTGACCTTTTTTTCATTTTAGGGTAGAATTAATATGATTTTTTGTCATCAATTTGTTTGTTTTTGAGTTATTTTGTAAAGGGAGGATCATGATGATTCAAATTTCCCCATCCATTCTTTCCGCCGACTTCAGCCGTCTGGGCGAAGAGATTTGCGCCGTGCAAAAAGCAGGTGCGGATATGCTTCATGTCGACGTGATGGACGGACACTTTGCCCCCAACATTTCTTTGGGTATCCCGGTCATCGCCGGCATGCGCAAAGCCAGTGACATCTTTTTTGATGTGCATATCATGATTACCGACCCTCTTGCCTATATCGACGTCCTTTGCCAGGCAGGCGCCGATCTGATCAGTTTCCATATTGAAGCCAACTCCGACCCCGCGCAGACCATTGCCAAAATCAAAGGCAACAATGTCAAAGCGGGCATTGTCATTAATCCCGCCACCCCAGCTGAGGCCATTTTTCCCTACCTGAAGGACGTGGACCTTGTGCTGGTGATGACAGTGGTGCCGGGTTTTGGCGGCCAAAAATTTGACCCCACTCAAATGGATAAGCTGCGGGCAATTCGGGAAGAATGCAAGCGCATCGGCCGCGGCGACATCATTATGCAAGTGGACGGCGGCATCACGGAAGAGACAATTAAACTGGCGGCCGCTGCCGGAGGCAACTGTTTCGTGGCCGGTTCCGCCATCTATACAAAGGCGGATTACGCGGCGGCTATCTCGGGGTTGCGGGCCGCCGGCGAAAGCGCTTACCAGGGTTAATTTTACCGCTTACGACAGATAAACCGATATCATATCAATGGCGCTGTCCTCCACAATGGGGGCGCCATGTTCCCGCACATAGGAGGCGTAAAGTTCCCCTTCGCCAGCCAGCCAGCCATATTCGGTCATCAGCGCCATCAATTGCCGGTCGGCGGCGGCAATGGGGTACAAAATCAGCATATAGTCTTCCCCCATGTGAAACAGCGAACTTTTATGCACCCGGTGGCTGTACCGGTGGAACAGGTTCACCGCGGCGTCAATCATCAGGTTGACATCCTCAAAAGCAAAGACCAGCGGATAGACAACCCCCTGGTGGCTGCGGTAATCCATCCGCTCCTCCAGGTGGAACAGCTCGGTAAAATAAAGGGTACACCCCCCGTTTGGCTCGGGATATACCTCAATAAACAGTTTGGTGTCCCGGGGGTCAAACCCGGTTTGGGTGCGTGCTTCGGTCAAAATGGTCAGCAGCAGTTCCTTGGTGCGTGGGCTGCGGTAATCCAGCTGCGCAAACGTTATGGCCCGCATCTCCATCTCCTCTTCGCTGATCATTACCTTTAATTTGTGCGCATCAACCAATTGAAAATTCATCATCGCAAGCCTCCCTGTGGGTGTGACTGAAAACAGAATCAGGGATTGATTTCGGAATTGCTTTTTGCAGTATTTGCAGTAATGGAAAGGGGCGTTGGTTCCCCCATGGGTGTAATCACAGGAAAAAAGACATCGCTTCGGCGCAAGGGTATTGTCCTTGAACAGTATAAAGAGCCGGCCGTTTCCCGCAACGTGAAAGAGCTGGTCTTGCAAAAAAACAGCAAATCCATCAGCCTGCCGCCGGTCAATACGCTGGACGCACTCTCCCCCGAGGATATTATCGAATATGCCGAGCAGGCCGGCGTTGTGGACGAGCGGGACGGCACCAAACTGGCGTCGAAACTTCGCAAAATCCTGCCCCTGGGCATCGCCACCATCGTAGTGGACGCCATGGACGACGAACCCTATTTGTCCAGCCAGCTTGGGCCGCTTCTGAAATTTAAGGACGAGGCCATGGGCGGGTTGCGGGCTATGATGAAAGCGATCGGGGCTAAAGAGAGCTGCATCATCGTCTATAAAAACTTAATCGACCTGGAAATGCGCATTCCCCACAGCATCAACGGCATCCGGGTCAAACGAATCGGCGGTACATACCCGGCCGAAGCAAGGGTGGGAGCCGAGCTGAATGTACAAGCCCCTTATTTCCTTGTGGGCGTAGGGGCGCTTATCTTTTTGTACCGGGCGCTTTATACGGGCAGCGTGCAAACGTCCACCTTTATTACGGTGGCGGGCAACTGCATCAGCAACCCCTGTAATATGGAAGCCGGTGTCGGCTGCACGGTCCAGCAGGTGCTGGAGGCAGCGGGCATTGGTGAAACGCCAAGCCGGGTTATCGTGGGCGGTTCTATGACAGGTATGCCGGTGGTGGATACCGACCGCACTAAAATCGATTTTACAACACGGGGCGTGCTGGCGATTAAAGAGGAGGGAAAAGACCGAAACTACAGCTGTATCGGATGCAGCCGTTGTCTCAGTGTCTGCCCCGCGGGGCTCAACCCTGCGTTCATGTACAAATGCATTACCCAAAAGCAAGAAAAACCGCTGCAGATGCTGGCGGCTTACAAATGCATCGGCTGTGCCACATGCAGCTATATCTGCCCCGCCAAGCTGGATCTTTCCAGCACGTTTATTCAATATCTCAACAAAACGGTGATAAACCAAAAGAAGAGGGGATAGGCCACAGATGAGATTAAAACCGCGCAACGCCCCTTATATCAGGCATACAGACACCAACCGTACCCTTATGGGCGACATGATATTTACGTTGTTGGCGCTGTATTTGATGGCTGTCTTTTTCTACGGCATGCGCCCCCTTGTTATGATGGCGGTTTCGGTCGCCAGCTGTGTAGGGGCAGATGCGCTCTGTTCGTTTATCACACGCCACCGCGCCAATCCGTCGGACTTTTCCGCCATTGTCACGGGGCTTATTTTGCCGCTGCTTATGCCGGCCACCGTGTCCTACACCATTGTGATTATTGCAGGCGACCACGACAAAAGGCAGC
>JAVBNO010000021.1:0-21004 GCA_031551485.1 Oscillospiraceae bacterium | reverse complement strand
AGAAAAAGAGTAATGTCACCATTATTGCGGGTGAAGGCAAAATTCTTGGCCGGCAAAACGGGGCTTTTTGCCTGTCGGTAAACGGACAGGAGCTGGCCGCAAAATGTTTGCAAATATCCACCGGATCGGTTCCGACCTTGCCGCCGATTCCTGGTCTGAATGAGGCATTGGAAAATGGCTTTGCCCTCACCAACCGCGAGATTCTGAATATCCCCGAAATCCCCTCCCGCCTTGTGATGATTGGCGGCGGCGTTATCGGTTTGGAGATGGCCTCTTACTTTAACTCGGCGGGCAGCCAGGTGGCGGTCATTGAGATGCTCGACCACATTGCAGGCCCGACCGACGGCGACATCGGTCGCATCCTGCTCAAAAATTATCAGCAAAAGGGCGTAGATTTTCAGCTGGGCAGTAAAGTTATCGCCATCAAAAACGGCGCTGTTATATTGGAAAGCCAGGGGCAGCAAAAGGAGCTGAGCGCCGACAAAGTGCTTCTTAGCATTGGGCGAAGGGCTTTCACACAGAATATCGGCCTTGAAAACATTGGCGTTTATTGCGAGAACGGCGCCATTGTCACCGACAGCCGAATGCTGACCAATATTCCCGGCGTGTACGCAGCCGGCGACGTAAACGGAAAATCCATGCTGGCCCATACCGCTTACCGGGAAGCCGAGGTAGCGGTGAACCATATGCTGGGCGGCAACGATCAAATGCGCTACAACGCGGTACCCTCGGTGATCTATACAAACCCGGAAGTGGCCGGAGTGGGTGAAACAGAAGAAACTGCCCGTCAAAATGGCTACGACTTTCAAACGGTAACCTTGCCCATGTCCTATGCGGGACGCTATCTGGCTGAAACTGAAAAGGGCGACGGCGTTTGCAAAATTGTGGTCGATACCAAAAACGACCGCCTGCTGGGGGTGCATATGATAGGCAGCTATGCGTCTGAGATCATCTACGGCGCTGCACTGATGATCGAACGCGAAATGCCTCTTGGCGACATCCGGCAGCTTATCTTCCCTCACCCCACGGTAAGCGAAATTGTGCGCGAAGCGCTCTTTCAAATCTAGGCCGAAAGGAATGACCTGTTATGCCCAAATCCCAAATTGTTGACCCCGCAACAATTCGAAAAGCCGGTGCCATCCATTTTGAAGATATTCCGGTGAACGCCTACCACAAAACAATTGCGCAAGAAAAAGAATTTTTTACCAATAACGACTTCATGCGAATTTTCCGGGATATGACCCTGCTGCGCGAATTTGAGACGATGATCAACCTCATTAAGACGCAGGGAAACTATAACGGCGTGGAGCACACCTATCCGGGCCCCGCGCACCTTTCGCTGGGGCAGGAAGCCGCCGCCGTAGGGCAGGCCTATCTGTTGGGGCAGGAGGATTTCACATTCGGTTCTCATCGCAGCCACGGCGAAATTTTGGCAAAGGCGCTCTCTTGCATCGAAAAGCTGCCTGACGACGAACTCATGCGTATTATGGAGTCATTTTTGGGCGGTAAAACCTTAAAAATAGCCGAACGCATGGCCAGTGGCGGCAGTGTGAAAGAACTTGCCATCCATTTTGTTCTATATGGCACCGCCTCCGAGATTTTTGCCCGGGAAACCGGTTTCCACCTGGGCCTGGGCGGATCGATGCACGCTTTCTTTCTGCCTTTCGGCATCTACCCCAACAATGCCATCGTTGGCGGGTCGGCCCCCATTGCCACTGGAGCGGCCCTGTTTAAAAAATGCAACCGTAAGGACGGGGTGGTGGTGGCCAACGCCGGAGACGGCAGCCTGGGTTGCGGCCCGGTGTGGGAAAGCTTTCACTTCGCGGTGATGGATCAATATCGCACCCTTTGGGAAGAGGGCAAAAACGGCGGCCTGCCGATTCTTTATCACTTTAACAACAACGGCTACGGCATGGGTGGACAAACCCGCGGCGAGACCATGGGCTACGACTTTTTGGCCCGCGTGGGCGCCGGGCTTACCCCCAACCAGATGCACGCCGAACGCATTGACGGTTACAATCCGCTGGCTGTCATTGACGCATACCGCCGCAAGCTGCCCATTCTGCGCGACAAAGACGGCCCTGTCCTTTTGGATTGCGTAACCTACCGGCTCTGCGGCCATTCCACCTCCGACGCCAACGCTTATCGTGAAAAAAGCGAGATTGAAGCCTGGAACGAGATTGATCCTCTTGTCAACTACCGCGCGGCGCTCGTCAAAGCCGGCATTGCACAGCAAAGCGCTTTTGAAGAGATTTGGGAAAATACCCGCCGCAAGATCACCGAAGTTACAAAGCTGGCTTCCGACCCGGATGTTTCGCCCTATATTAGTTTTCAAAAAACACCCGGCATTGTCGAAAGCCTTATGTTCTCGAACGAGCGCCGCCAGAGTTTTGGCGACCGAACGCCCGAGGTGCTGGGGCCAAAAGAAAGCTGTTCGCGCGTCAAGCAGATTGAGGGCAAAGAACGCTCCGCATTTAAAGACGGCAAGCCGGTATCCAAAATCAAGGCGTTTAACTATCGCGACGCTTTGTTTGAGCCTATCATCGACAAATACTACGAAGACGCGACTTTGATCAGTTACGGCGAGGACGTGCGGGAGTGGGGCGGCGCGTTTGCCGTTTACCGGGGCCTTTCTGAAGTAATCCCCTACTCTCGTCTATTCAATTCGCCTATTTCCGAGGCGGCTATTGTAGGTACATCGGTGGGCTATGGCCTTTCCGGCGGGCGAGTGATTGTGGAGCTGATGTACGCCGATTTTATGGGCCGCGCCGGCGACGAAATCTTTAACCAGATGGCCAAATGGCAGGCTATGAGCGCGGGTATTTTAAAAATGCCGGTGGTGCTGCGGGTATCGGTGGGTTCCAAATACGGCGCGCAGCACAGCCAGGACTGGACCGCCCTACCCGCGCACATTCCGGGGTTGAAGGTCTGCTTTCCCGCCACCCCTTGGGAGGCTAAGGGCTTGATGACAGCTGCCCTCAATTCGACCGATCCTGTCGTCTTCTTCGAAAGCCAGCGCCTGTACGAAGTGGCGGAGGAGTTTCACGAGGGCGGCGTTCCGGCTGATCCCTATGAGATTCCATTTGGTTCTGTCAACCGGGTCCGGGCAGGCAGCGACCTGACGATCCTCACCGTAGGAGCTACGCTTTACCGCGCGGTTAAGGCCGCCGATACATTGCAGAAGCAGTATGGCGTCTCTGCCGAAATTATTAACTTGCACTCACTGGTTCCGCTGGACTATGAACCTATCGTACAATCCGTTCAGAAAACCGGCAAAGTACTGCTGACCTCGGACGCCTGTTCGCGCGGATCTTTCCTGAATGACATTGCACAAAATATTACCGAGCTGGCTTTTGACTACCTTGACGCACCGCCGGTCGTGGTGGGCGCGCGCAATTGGATTACCCCGCCGTTTGAATTTGACGCCGACTTCTTCCCTCAGGAGGCGTGGATGCTTACCGCCATTCATGAAAAGATCATGCCTTTAAAGGGGTATTCTTCCATCGATGGCTGTACCGAGGTAGAACAGATTCGCCGCGCAAAAGCAGGCGTTTAGCGCCGCCGGCAATCTTTAGCAGTCTATACAAAAAACATCCCGTATGCTATATTAAATATGGTTAATCGGTAGAGACGGGAAGTGATAAAATGCAGATTGCTCGGCATGGTCTTTTGCGCAGGCTCATGTTGTCTTACTCGCTGATCTTTATGGCGATCGTGCTGGCCGCCATTGCTCTTGCTTACCGTTATATTGTGGGTGTAAGCGAAAAAACCGCCCAGATTAATCAGTCGCAGCTGGCCGATAAAATGGCTGTGCAGGTGGAAGACACGTTTAACGAGATGCTGAAGATGGGAGAGCAGGTGCGCACCGATGAACGGATTATCAACGTATTTAGCCGCCTGCAAACAGAAAAAGATGGCAGCAATTACTTTGAAAACGATATTTTGCAGAGCATTGACATCGGCAGCGTACTCACCTCCTATAACGGGCCCAATATGCTGATCTGGCGGATCAGTGTTTACAACCAATACGGCGACTATATCTGTTCCGGCGCGCCCACAGAACCCCAGTCCCGCGTGTCCGAGCTGTGCACATATTCCGCTATGCAGGACCTGATGGACACTTTCACCCGCGTGGGGACGCATACTGTCCTGCTTCCCCCCAGTCTTGACCGCTGGTCCGGCGTGTATGACGCCCAATATCTATCGCTGCTTCTACCGATCACCAATTATTATGGCAGCGCGGTCTACGGCGTTGTGGAGATTCAGCAGCCGGTTTCCACGCTGGAATCCCGTATGCGACTGGATGTTCTTTCTGAAATGCAGGTTTTCCTTCTGGACGAGAACGGCACGCAGGTTTGGCCCGATAATTTGTCTTTTTCCAGCGTTGAGTCCGGCGGCTTCAGCATTGTCAAACAACCAGTTGCTGACTATGGCTGGACTGTCGCGCTGGCCCAAAGCCGCGAAAGCATGATGCGCCCTTACACCTCGGTATTATGGTTTTTGCTGGTGGGCGGCGCGGCGCTGGTGCTGTTGCTGATGCTTGTCATCTACGTGGTCTCGCGGCGTATTAGCACCCCATTGGTCAGGTTGAGCCAAAAAGTGCGCGAGGCCTCTGTCGGCAATTTGCCCTCCAATTGGGTCACTTCCGAGAGCACCGACGAAGTCAAGGAGCTTGGACAGGCGTTCACAACCATGCTCACCAGGATCACTGATTCAATCAATTTTGAAAAAAAAGCTTATTTGCAGGCATTGCAATCCCAAATGAACCCGCACTTTCTGTTCAACTCCCTGTCGCTTTTAAGCGGCATGGGCATGGAGGCGGGCAGCGACCAGATTGTAGATACCTGTGAAAAAATTTCAGGCATTATGCGCTATTCTGCCGATACAAGCGCCAGTACCCTTGGCAGCGAAATTGACAACCTGCACAACTACCTTGCTTTGATGAAGCTGCGCTATGAGAAATATTTTTCTTATTCCATTGAGATGGATCCCGGTTTGGATCTCATCCCTTTGCCCCGGCTGGTGTTTCAGCCCATTGTCGAAAACTGCTTCGAACACGGGTTTAAGCCTGTACCGCCTCCCTGGCGGATTGAGGTTTCGGTGCGCCGTGTTGCCGGCGGCTGGGTGGCGGCCATTGCCGATAATGGTGCCGGATTTGACGCCAAGCAACGGGAAGAAATGGAGGAAAAAGTGAAGAAATATGCCGAAGAAACTCCGGAAAATTACGCAGAGCTAAAAATTGGCGGGCTTGGCCTTGCCAACACAATCATTCGGTTACAATTTTTTGGCGGCGCCCAATGTACCATTCGTGACAATACTCCTTGCGGCACCGTCGTAACGATTAGCAGCAAAAAAAATGATTAAAGTATTACTTGTGGAAGACGAACCGCCCATTGGACGGGCCATTCAAAAAATGATCGAGCAAACCTCTCCCGCTTTTTTCGTTGTCGGCTGCGCAATCAACGGCCAGGCGGCGTTGGATTGGCTTGTCCGCGAGCCGGTGGATGTCGTGATCACCGACATCCGCATGCCGGTGATGGACGGCATTGAGCTGTTGGAAGAAATTAAGCAGCGCCACCCTGAATGTATTGCAGTGGTGCAAAGCGGGTACCAGGATTTTGGCTACGCCCAATCCGCTTTGCGGTTGGGCGCGTTCGATTATTTGCTTAAACCCCTTTCCCGGGACAAACTGGGCGACCTTCTGGGCCGCCTGGAAGATTACTGTTCCATGCGGGAAGTGGAGAAAAAGCGTATGCTGCTTCAGCAAAGCCTGAACCGACCGCCGGTTGAAAAAAAGGGAGATGCCGCCACCTGCGCGGTCTTTCTGGCCTGTGTTGGGGCATGGCCACTTTCGCCGGATGATTCCATGACCCCTGGCGCCGCGTTTTGGGAACCGTTATCCCCCGAAACGCTTGTCGAGGCAAATCTTGTCGAGGGCGAAAGCGTGCTGGTATTTGAGGGTAAATTTCGACCGGAACGTGTTTTTGTGCTCGAAAATGTACCCGAAGAGCGTCTGCAAGAAGTGGTCGGCAACGTTTACAAAAATTTTTCTACTCGGGCGACTCCAGTGGCGGTTACGTTATGCGCTTATCCCGAGCGTTTGGCCATATGGGAGGTCGGCACAATCATTCGCGCTTTGCGGGCGCGCCTTTATAACAGCATCCGGTTGTGTTGTTCTCAACTTTTCTGGGAAACAGACATCCCCCAAAAACGCGAGGCGTCTCTCTCTGTGTTGCCCGTTGCCGAAATTGTAGAAGCGCTTTGCGCCAAGAACCACGACCTTTTGGCGGCAAACGTTGAAGACGCTGTCCATAATGCAGTCAATGCCCATATGACACAGCTTGAATTTTGCCATTTCCTAGACGCTGTTATCTGCGACCCGCGGCTGCAAACGCCCCGCGTGGCAGATATTAAGGCGGATATTACCGAAGCGGTCTCCAACGTGGTATCGCCCGACGGGTTGGCCAAAGACCTGTTCGCCATTCTGAACCAGTTTAACGCCGCCGAATTCAACATCGAACAAAAAGACGTTATCACCAGAATGGAACAATATCTGGAGCGAAACTACAACCGCAATATTACCAATGAGATGCTGTCGCGGCAATTCGGGTTTGTGCCGTCCTACATAAGCAAGATTTTTCGCCGCCACAAGGGCGTAAGCCCCTCGGAATATATCACCTTTTTGCGGATGGAAAAAGCAAAAGCAACCATTTCCCGCCAGCCGGAGCTACGCATGCGCGAGGTGGCTCAGATGGTGGGGTACCAGGATCCTTACTATTTTTCCAAGGCATTCAAGAAGGAAACCGGCATGTGGCCCACCCAATACCAACAGAGCATTAAGTGACTATAATCTCCCCTATTCAAAAAATCGGCCAAATTGGCCGGTTTTTTTGTTTCATTTTCTACATCAAACGGGTTCCATATTCTCCATTTACTTAGGTTTTGGCAGCCGATACAATGAAGACAATTCCTGGCTAAATAGCACTTTGAAAGGTGTATGCGGATATGGTAGTGGTTGAAGCAAGATCAATCTGCAAATCTTTTCCGGGCGTGATCGCTCTTGATGATGTGAGCCTTTCGGTAGAGAAAGGTGAAATCCACGCGATTGTGGGCGAGAACGGCGCGGGCAAGTCCACCCTGATGAAAATATTGGGGGGGCTGTACATAAAAGACAGCGGCAAAATTCTAATCAACGGCAAGGAATGCGAGATCAAGTCCATTCAGGATTCTTTGCGGCACGGTATCAGTGTCATTTATCAGGAGCTTAACCTGATGCCCGCGCTTACAGTGGCAGAAAATATTTATATCAGCGATCTGCCGGGCAAGGCGGGGCGTGTGGATTATGGGGAATTGAACCGCAAGACGCAGGAATTGATCGACAGCCTCGCCCTCCATATCAGACCCACTGATATGGTGGACACGCTCAGCGTTTCACAACGGCAAATGGTGGAGATTCTCAAAGCGCTTTCGCACAACTCTGAAATTATCATTATGGATGAGCCGACGGCAGCCCTTAACAATCAGGAAGTCGAGACGCTTTATCATATCATCCATACGTTAAAAGAAAACGGCAAAACAATTCTTTATATTTCCCACCGGCTGCGCGAGATATTCGACCTTGCAGACCGGGTAACCGTGCTGCGGGACGGCAGGCTTGTCGGTTCCAAAAATACCGCCGAGCTTAATGAGGCCTCGCTGGTGTCTATGATGGTGGGGCGTGACGTCTCGCAGTTCTATGAATATGCTGCCAGCGTGCCGGGCGAAATGCTTTTAGAGGTGCAGGGCTTTTCGCGGGGAAAAGAGTTTTCCAACGTTTGCTTTTCGCTGCGGGCGGGAGAAGTTGTGGGTATGGCGGGGCTGATGGGCTGTGGCCGCGAAGAAATTGTCAAATCCATTTACGGCCTCACACACCGCGACAGTGGCACACTGCGCATGAAAGGCGAAAAGGTCAACATCCAAAAACCGGCCGACGCTATCCGCGCGGGGATAGGCTTTGTAACCGAAGACCGCAAGGACTCGGGTATTTTTGCGCTGATGACCGTGCGAGAGAATGTCACGATCAATATCCTTAGAAAAATTGCACGTTTAGGATTAATTCCAGCCAATAAGGAGCAAGAGCTTCTTGGGTTCTATACCAAAAGCATGAACATGCGTTATGCGGACGAAGCCCAAAGGATCATGTTTCTTTCCGGCGGTAACCAGCAGAAGTTTATTCTTGCCCGGGCGATTGCCGCACAGTGCAAAGTGTTAATCATGCTGGAGCCCACACGGGGTATTGACGTTGGCGCCAAAGCGGAAATTTACGCGCTGCTTTCGCAGATGGCCGAAAAAGGCCTGGGTATTTTAATCATTTCCTCCGAGCTACCGGAGATTATGTCGGTCTGCCACCGCACGCTTGTCGTATTTCAGGGCAGCATTACCGGCAATATTACACGGGATGAAATGGATGAAAACCTGATTATGCGCTGTGCCACCGGAAACGCGACACATTTCAGCGAGGGGGTGCAGATATGAACCGGAAATTCACCGAACAATTTTGGACGTATTGGGAGAAATATGGAATCTTTGCCATTTTGGCGGTTGTTCTTGGTATTGCGGCCATTTTGGCGCCAACCGCGCTTTCCCCTAATAATTTGCTCACCGTTCTTTCCCGTTCCGCTATCATCGGCATTACCGCCTGCGGCATGACCTTTGCCATCTGCGCCGGGGGATTTGATCTTTCGGTCGGCGCAATTCTGAGCCTTTCCACCTGTATTTTCGCCGCCAATCTCCCAAAAATCGGCATTGTCGCCACCACCCTTCTCACATTGCTGGTTGGAGCGCTGGCAGGCATTTTGAACGGCCTTGCCATTACAAAGCTGAAAATTCAAACTTTTGTGGCGACACTTGCCATGGGGATGATCATCAAGGGCACGGCGTTGGTGTACACCCAAGGCAGCAAGCAGATCATAAGTCGTACCGATCACCCTGAGGCCAAATTTTTCTCGCAGAACGTTACTTTGGGCGGGTTGCAGATACAACTCACACCTGTTTTGCTAATGTTGCTTATCTTCACGATCGGCTATTGGGTTTACCGCTATACCCGTTACGGCGTTTACACCCGCAGCGTAGGCTGTAACGAGAACGCCGCGCGAGCGTCGGGCATTCCCGTAGATATGACGTTGATTGCGGTGTTTGTCGTTACGGGGCTTACGGCCTCGGTTTCGGGACTGATACGAGCTTCGCAGCTGATGCAAGGGGCGGCCGTTTTGGGCGATGGTTTTGAATTGGACGTCATTACAGCTACTATTTTTGGCGGCACTTCGCTGGCCGGCGGCAAGGGAAACATTTGGGGGTCCCTGATAGGAGCAATTACGCTGGCGCTGGTGCGCAACATATTGAATATTCTGGGGCTTTCAGACGAATACCAGCGGCTCGCCATCGGGCTTATTCTGTTGGCGGCGCTGGCGATCAGCGGTCTTCAGGAACGCAGCAAGGAGGTACGGGCGTGAAAGGCATTTTAAAAAGGATTAACTTCCGTGAGCTGGGCATTCTGTACGCGCTGATTCTGCTTTGGGGTATTTTGTTTGTCTCCAACAAGACATTTCGCGGGCCGGATATTTACATATCCATTTTGCGCGAGGCTTCCTTTTCCGGCATCTGCGGCGTGGGAATGACCCTTTGTATCGCCAGCAAGCACTTTGATCAGAGCATTGCCTCCATGATGGCCATGCTGGCCTGCGTTTTCACCGCTCTTTTGACGCGGCTTGCCCCCATGGCGGGAGGTTTTGGAATATTCCTGTCCATCGTGGCGGTGATCGGTCTTAGCATTGTGCTGGGCGCCATTAACGGCACACTGGTCGCAAAGCTGCGCATTCCCGCATTTATTGCGACGTTGGGCACGCTGTATGTCTACCGGGCGCTGGCTTATATCGTCAGCGACGGCGACCCGGTGATTATTAACCAGATTGTCAGCCCACAGCAGTACCAGATTTTCCGCATGATGGGGATGGGCTCTTTTATTGGGATTCCAGTCTCTTTCTGGTTTATGGTGATCTGTTCACTGGTGGGAACTATGATTCTGCGAAAAACCCGGTTGGGGCGACACACCCTTGCCATTGGCAACTCGGTGAGCGCTAGTCGGATTTCGGGTATCAACATTGACTGGACCAAAATTTGCATCTTTACGCTGGTCGGATTTTTTGTTGGGATTGCCACCGTCTTTAACACGGCGTTTCTTGGCTCTTCCAACCCGGGCATGTGCACTGGATTTGAGTTTGTGGTCATTTCCACCGTCGTACTGGGCGGGACCTCTCTCTCGGGCGGTAAAGGCAGCATCCTGACCACCTTCGTCGCCGCCATTTTCCTGGTAACCGTTACCGCCGGGATGAACGCCTTTAGCATCGACTCGTTCGCGCAGCGCGTGGTGCAGGGTGGAATATTGCTGTTTGCGTTTTCGATAAACGGTATCCGCGCCATCATTGAGAACCGCCAGGTTCGCGTTGCCGCCCAAAAACGGGCCGCTAAATCAGCTGTCTAGGCCAGCGGCTGGCCTTATTATACAAATCATTCAAAAAAGGAGTAATTACGATGAAAAAGCGAAATGTGCTGTCCCTGATTTTATGTTTTGCCCTGGTTCTCTGCCTTGCGGCGTGCACCACCCCGGCGGAAAACACGCCCGCCCCGGCCGATGCAAGCGAAGGCAGCTCCACAGCTCCTGACCCCGCTCCTACAAGCGAGAAAAAAGTGATTGGGTTCTCGGTCTACGACATGCAGTATGAGTTCTTCCAGAGCATGGAAGCCGGCACCAAGGCCGAAGTTGAAGCCCTTGGATACGGTTACATACTGCACGACCAAAAAAGCGATGAGACCCAGATGATTACCGGCGCCATCAACCTGATCGACCAGGGCGTTGCCGCATTGATCATCTCCCCCTGCAAACCCGAAGCACTCAGCAGTATCATTGACGCAGCCAAAGCCAAAAACATCCCTGTTATTGTGGATGATATTGGCGGCGGCGGCACAGCTTATGACGCTATCGTTATTTCCGACTGTTACCAAGGCGGGCAGCAGGCTGCCGACTACACGGTCGAGCTCTTAAAAGGCAAAGAAGGTTCCAAGAAAGTCGCCATCATCAAATGCGAGCCTTCCGCCGTTTACGCCATCAGACGCGGCGAAGGCTACAAAGCCAACATCACTGCCGCCGGATTTACCGTTGTCAAAGAGCTTTCCGGCCACTCCAAGAGTGAGGAAGGCTACACCATCATGCAGGATCTGCTGGCCTCTGATCCCGATATCGTGGCCGTATTCGCCGAAAATGATCCTATGGCGGTGGGCGCCGCCAACGCGCTGGCCGATGCGGGCCGCAAAGACGTGGTCGTCATTGGCTTTAACGGCGACGGCGAAGCGCTTGACGCCATGAAAGCCGGCATCATGCAGGGCACTGTGGCGCAGGATCCCGCCGGCATGGGAAAACTGACCGCACAACTGGCCGATCAGCTCATCAACGGCAAGACGCTCACGTTTGACAATGCCGCCGATCGTGAAATTTTCGCCGCGGTTCAATTGATTAAAGAAGCAAACTAAAACCATGCGCAACCGCTAATGAATGAACGGAGGCTTGAAATCATCAAGCCTCCGTTGACTGTCAATAAACAAGCTTCCATTCGCCGATATTGTCCGCGTCAAACTTGACCGGATCGCCCAACAGGATTTCGGTTCCACCGTCCGCGCTGGGAATGACAACCCGCTGACCAAACCGCCCGGAGCTGAACGTATCGCCCTGTGCACCTGTAATCTCGCCGGTATCAAGCGCGTAGGTCGACCACGCCGCCAGATAGCCAATGTCAATGGGATTCCACAAATACATCCATGGGCAGCTTCCATCCTCGATGTAGGGCGCAATTTCCGAAGGCAGGCCCAGTCCTGTGAAAATCACATCGGTTCGCTTTTCTTCGCGCAGGGTTTTGCCCACGGCGAGCATCCCCACCACAGAGGGAGTGATGATCGCTTTAAGATCATCGTGTTCCACAAGCAGCTTGCGGGCCGCTTCGGCCGACTGGCCGGGCAGATCGTTGCCATATAGTGTGGGCAACAGCTTGAAATCCTTGTATTTAACCGGATTTTCTTCCAGTTCTTTCATCATCCAGGAGATCCAAAGCTTCTGATTTGTGGCGGTTTCGGTGGAAGAAATCAGCCCAACCGTACCGCTGCCATCGATCATTTGGTACGCCGCCTGGATGAGCACACGGCCAATTTTTTCGGGGCTTGCTTGTTGGATGTGCACCATGCGGCTGTCGGCGTTGACGGCGGAATCCAGCGACAGAACCTGAATGCCCTCTGCCATCGCTTCTTTGAGCGGTTCCTCCAATGCGTCGGCGTCGTTTGCGGCAATCACAATGGCATCTGTTTTGCCGCCCGCAATCAAACGATTGATGATGTCGATTTGTGCTTCCGCCGTATAGGAAGCGGGGCCACAGAACTCGGCTTTAGCGCCGATTTCAGCGCAGGCCATCGCAAACCCTTCATACATCCGCAGCATGTACGGGTTGGACTGCTCTTTTACAATCAGCGCATACACCGGCTGCCTAGCTCCATCAGGGGTTGTGGAAGCCGTCTGGGAAGACGCTGCTTGCGGCGCCTCGGGCGTACAGGAGGATAAGAGCAGCACGCAAAGCATTGGTGCAAAAAACCGCTTAATTAGAAGCATTTTTCCATTCCCCCCACATATTCTCAATATATGTCATTATACCCCAACGCCTATGCCAAAGTAAAGCGCCCCCCCACGCTTTTCATAAGGAGGAGAACATGTCTGCTATCAATCGAATGAAACCGCTGTCAAAACCGAGAATTGGCCTTTACAGCGCAGGATTGCAAGCCTATTGGGCCCAATTTGACGGGCTTAGGGAACGCCTGACCAGTTACGGCCGATTCATTGCCGAAACGCTTGCGCCTTACGCCGAAGTGTATAATTTCGGGCTGGTTGACAATGAAATTGCCGGGCAAAAAGCCGGCGAATGGTTGAACGCCCACAATGTGGATCTGGTGCTGTGCCACGCGGCCACCTACTTCACCAGCGCGTCTGTGCTGCCTGTGCATCAAATTTGTAAGGCCCCCCTGATCATCCTCAATTTACAACCCACGGCCCAGATGAACTACGCCCGCACTTCCACAGGCGAATGGCTGGCGCACTGTGTGGGTTGCCCTGTGCCAGAGCTGTGTAATGCGCTCAACCGGGCAGGCATTCCCTACCAAACTGTCAGCGGGTTGTTGGGACTGCCTGAAACACCCGCCATCTCCGCCGCCGATGAAGCAACCGCAGCGTGCCCGGAGGCCGTGAATGCCTGGGCCAAGATCATCGACTGGGTAAAGGCAGCGGGTGTGAAACGTGCGTTGCTGGGTGCCCGCTTTGGCTTTTTGGGCAACAATTACAGCGGCATGCTGGATATGTACAGCGACTTTACCGCCCTGCAGGCGCAGTCCGGCATTCATGTAGAATTGCTGGAGATGTGTGATCTTGCACGTCATTTGCAGGCTGTTACCAGCACCGAGGTGGGGGCAAAGCTTGGCCAGATTCGGGAGTTTTTCCGTCTTGAGGGTGATTCTCCCTCCGATCCAATGGCCCGAAAACCCACCAGCGAACAGCTGGAGTGGTCGGCGCAGGTGGCAGCCGCGCAGGAGCGCATGGTGCGGGAATATAATCTGGATTCGCTTTCCTATTACTACCACGGCAGCCACGACAATGACTACCAGCAATTGCAGGCCGGGTTTATCGTCGGTCACTCGCTGCTGACGGCGGCCGGGTTGGCTTGCGCCGGCGAGGGCGACATCAAAACAGCGTTGGCAATGAAGATTTGTGATATTTTAGACACGGGGGGCAGTTTTTGCGAGATCGTTGCCAATGACTATATCATCGGCAGCATTATTTTGGGGCACGACGGGCCATTCCATATCAAAATATCGGAGGGAAAGCCCATCTTGCGGGGTATGGGAATCTATCACGGCAAAAAAGGCAGCGGTGTCTCGGTGGAAGCGCATGTAAAACCCGGCCCAGTTACATTGCTGGGGGTTACGCAGCTGCAAAATGGAAAGCTCCGCATGATCATCAGTCAGGGCGAAGCAGTGGATGCGCCGATTCTCACAATCGGCAACACACAAACTCATGTGAAGTTTGGTCTTGACCCCGATTCTTATATGGACCGCTGGTTTTCTTACGCTCCAACCCACCATCTTGCCATGAGCATTGGCCAAAATGCTGCATTATTTGAAAAGGCCGCTTATCTGTTGGGGATTGAGTCGATCATTTTATAAGAATTGCCGCACAGCATTGATTTGGCGGCAACCAGCCATTTCATCAATAAAATATAGTTTTTTACGCCGCGCAGGTTTCCCTGCGCGGCTTTTCTTTTTTCCCTTCTTCTGCAGCGGCCGGGCGGCTTTCGCCTTTCATAACCGCTTTGGCGTGGCACTGGAGACTTTTGGGGCAAGGCTGTGCCAAATTCCCGCTCGAATTTTTAATTTGTTCGGCATATGGGAACTAAAATTCGGCATTTTCGAACTGAATGCTTGCTACGAAATTATAAACGTTGTATAATGATCACAAATAATCCACTTATTGAGTATATATTGTGAATTCTACTGAAGGCTGGGGGATTTCCGCTTGGATGGACAAAATAAAAATCGCGGTGCGGCGCATGTGCAGTCAGTGGGTCGAGCATTGGAGATCGTTGATCTTTTGGCACAGAAGAAAAGCGACATGAGCTTGACCGAGATCTCCTGTGAGCTGGGATGGCCCAAAAGTACAGTTTACGGCCTATTGTCCACCTTGCGGGATTACCAATACATTGATCAAGACGCCGAGTCGGGGCGGTATCGGCTGGGCGTCCACCTGTTTGAATTGGGAAATCTTGTGGCCCGCGGCTGGGACATCCGCGCCGTAGCTTTGCAACCCATGCAACGCCTGAACAGACAGCTGGGTGAGATGGTTCAGCTGGCCACCGAAAACAATGGTGAGGTTCTGTATCTGGAAAAAGTGGACTCCAGCCACCTGATCCGCATTGTTTCGGAAATTGGCGCCAGACTGCCCATTCATTGCAGTGCGCTGGGCAAGGTTATGCTGGCCTACCGTTCTCCCGCCGATTGGAAACGCATTCTGCGCCAGCGCGGCATGCCGTCTATGACAACCCGCACCATCACTTCCTTAGTACAAATGGAAGCCGAGCTTGCCAAAATTCGCCACCATGGTTATGCCATTGATGACGGCGAGATCATGGACAGCTTGCGGTGTGTGGCTGCACCCATCCATACGCCGGATGGGATGGTGCGTTACGCCATCAGCGTTTCGGGGCTTTCCAGTGCGATGCAGGGTGAGCATTTTGACAACATTGTGCAGGCCCTATTGAAAGCTTCCGGAGAAATCTCCTATGCCATGGGTTACCGCGCCAAAGCTTAGTGCTATGTGAAGAATAAACTTTTAAAATTTGTGGAAGAAAGGGCGATGTCATATGAGTGTCAGCCGACCTGAAATTGCCAACCGTGTACAAACCGGGGCCTTCCAAACCAATTATCACGACCTTGGAGCCGGGTTCCCTTGTCTATTTCTGCATGGCTCCGGTCCCGGCGTGACCGCCTGGGCCAACTGGAACAAGCTGGTCCCTCTTTTGAAGGATGATTTTCGCATTCTCGCGCCTGATATGGCAGGCTTTGGTTTCACCGAGCGGCCCGCAGACGCCGTATATACTATGAGCAAATGGGTGAAGCAGGCCATTGATTTTCTGGATGCCATGAATGTTGAGAAAGCAAACCTGGTGGGCAACTCTTTTGGCGGCGCTTTGGCATTGGCGATTGCCATCAATCATCCGCAGCGCGTAAACAAGCTGGTGCTGATGGGCAGCATGGGCGTCAGCTTCTCTCTTACCTATGGGCTTGACCGAGTGTGGGGGTATACACCGTCGCTGGCCAATATGGAAGAGCTTCTGGAAATTTTCACTTATGACCATTCTTTTGCCAATGAGGATTTGATCAAAACACGCTATGAATCCAGCATGCAGCCCGGATTCCAGGAGAGCTTTTCCGCCATGTTCCCCGCTCCGCGTCAGGAGAGTGTGGAAAGAATGGCGGGTAACCAGCATTATATTCGCAATATCAAGCACGAAACGTTAATCATTCACGGGCGCGAAGACCGGGTCATTCCCCTGGAAACTTCGCTCAAGCTCATTCAGCTTATCGAAAATGCTCAGCTGCATATATTCGGCAAATGCGGACATTGGACGCAGATTGAGCATACTGAAGAGTTCGCCGATTTGTTGCGCGGCTTCTTTAAACGGTAGGAGACAGATGCCATGGCCGACTTACATATATTAAATTTTGCCCAGCGGCTTTTTGAGGCTGAGCGCAATCGTCTGGCAATTTCGCCGCTTACGGAGCAGGACACTTCCCTTACCATTGACGACGCCTACGCCATCCAGCTTGAAAACGTTCGGCGTGTGGTGGATATGGGCTATGCGATTTCAGGAAAAAAAATCGGGCTGACGTCGCCGGGAATTCAGCGACAGCTTGGCGTAAACGAACCGGACTATGGCCATTTGTTTGCCGCCATGGACTGCACGGACGGCCATGTGGACACATCCGCGCTCATCCAGCCAAAGATTGAGGCGGAACTGGCATTCATTCTCCAAAAAGACCTTGCGGGCGGCCAGGTAACGGCGCAGGATGTGCAGGCTGCAACGGATTATGTGGTTGGGGCCTTCGAGATTGTCGACAGCCGGGTGGCCGATTGGAGAATCAAGCTTGTCGATACTGTGGCCGACAACGCTTCCTCCGGCCGGTATGTGCTGGGAGGGACACGGCTGAACCCGGCGGCGGTGGACTTGGCTGCCGTGGGTATGCAGCTTTACAAAAACGGAAACCTTGTCGGCGAGGGAACCGGCGCAGCAGTGCTGGGTAACCCTTGCGAGGCGGTGGCCTGGCTTGCCAACCGCCTGTGGCGCTATGGCGTCACGCTGCGGGCGGGTGAGGTTATTCTGTCGGGTGCCTTTTCGGCGGCGCCTGTCGCCGCAAAAGGTGACGCGTTCGAAGCGGTGTTCACCTCCTTCGGCAGCGTAAAAGCCCGCTTTGTGTAGAGATTAAACTTGCGATATATTATTTTATCGGGCTTGCAAAAGCTGCCGGTGGGTTTGTTGTACCATTTCTTACGAATTCAATTTTCTAAGTTTGGATAAAAAGGAGATGTACGCTTGGATAAAATTAAAGTGGCTGTCATTGGCCCCGGCAATATTGGCAGCGACCTGATGTATAAGATCTTTCGCAGCCGCTATCTGGAAATGGGGATGATGGCGGGGATTGTGGAGTCTGAAGGCATCCGCCGCGCCGCGTCTTTGGGCGTTCCGGTTTCTGTGGAGGGCGTGGCCGCCGTGGCCAGAGAGCCGGATATCAAAATTGCTTTTGACGCCACCAGTGCCGCTGCGCATCTTAAAGCCAACGGCCCCGTGTTAAGAGAAGCGGGCATTGTGTCGATTGACCTCACCCCTGCGGCAGTTGGCCCTTATTGCGTGCCCAGTGTGAATTTGAGCAGTCTGCAAAATGAACCCGACATCAACATGGTGACCTGCGGAGGGCAAGCGACAATTCCCATTGTATATGCAATCTCACGGGTGGCGGGTGCTTCTTACGCCGAAATTGTCGCCTGTATCTCCTCCAAAAGCGCCGGCCCCGGCACAAGAGCCAACATGGACGAGTTTACCGAGACGACCTCGAAGGCGCTGGAGGTTGTGGGCGGGGCGGACAAAGGCAAGGCCATTATCGTACTGAACCCTGCCGACCCCCCGCTTATGATGACCAACACAATTCAGGTGCGTATTAAAGACCAAAGCGTAGGGGTGCAACGCATTATCGATTCAATTCATGAAATTGTATCTGAGTTAAAGACATATGTACCCGGTTACCGGCTGCGGGTGCCGCCCACAGTGGAGGACGACAAGGTCACCACCATCGTGCAGGTGGAGGGACAGGGCGACTTTTTGCCTACCTACTCCGGCAATTTGGATATCATTAACGCGGCGGCGGTGGCTGCGGCCGAAAAGATTGCCGCAACCATGTTGGGAGAGGGGCGTGTGTCGCCATGACAAGCCAGGCCATTCGATTTGTGGATACCACTTTGCGGGACGGCAGCCATGCGGTAAGGCATCGTTTTACAGAAGAGCAAGTCGCCACCATTGCCGGCGGGCTTGACCGCTGTGGCGTGGCGATGATTGAGCTTTCGCACGGTGACGGACTGGGCGGTTCCAGTTTTACATATGGTTTTTCCGGCACCGACGAATTCACGCTGCTAAAAGCCGCCGCCAAAGAGATTCACCGCGCGCAGCTGACGGTTTTACTGCTGCCGGGCATTGGCACTATCGAAAATTTGAAACACGCCCGGGAGTGCGGCGCAAAAGCGGTGCGGGTGGCGACCCATGTGACGGAAGCGGACGTCAGTGCACAGCATATTGCAGCGGCCAAAGCCATGGGTATGACCGCAGTGGGATTTTTGATGATGGTGCACATGGTACCGCCTTCGCAAATTGCGGAAGAGGCCGCCAAGATGGAGAGCTATGGCGCCGATTATATTAATTTAGCCGATTCGGCGGGCTATTTACTGCCTGACGGTGTATTTGAACGCATCCAAGCTGTGCGTTCCGCCGTCAAGATTCCGGTTGGCTTTCACGCGCACAACAATTTGGGGCTGGCCATCGCCAATTCGTTGCGCGCTGTGGAAGCAGGCGCCAGCTACATTGACGGCACCCTGCGCGGGCTGGGCGCCGGTGCGGGCAACGCCCAAATTGAAGTGCTGGCAGGTGTTTTGGGCCGCTCCGGCTATGATACCGGCCTTGACTTTTACGGTCTGATGGATCATGCACAAAATGCAGTAGATCCGCTGATGCTGCGCCCTCAGATTGTTGACAATGGTTCCCTGCTGCTGGGGTATGCAGGGGTTTACTCATCCTTTTTGCTGCATGTGTATGAGGCAGCCGCCAAATACAATCTGGAACCGCGGGACATTCTGGTGGAGCTTGGCCGACGCAAGATGGTGGGGGGCCAGGAAGACATGATTATCGATGTCGCTTACCAATTGCGGCATCAGTCCTGAGGAGGCGGCAGGATATGGAAGCGCTCCAGCATCTTATCACGGTGCAGGAAACCGGTGAAAGTTTTCTCTGCAGCGAAAATGAGTTTATCCTGAACGCGATGATTCATTCCGGAGCGGGCCCGGTACGACATGGCTGCTGCGGAGGCGGCTGTGGCGTGTGCAAAATGCGAGTGGTAAGCGGCGTTGTTCTTGCTGAAAAGCGTATGAGCCGCGCGCATGTCTCCCAAGATGAACAGGAGCAGGGCATCGCACTTATCTGTTGTATTAAACCCCAGGACAATGTTGTTCTTGCCTGGGTTTAAATTGAAAATTTGGAAAGGAAGGTCACTATGGCACTCAATAAAACCCTACGGCCGGGGCTCGTCCAGCTGCGTGTGCTGGATTTAGACAAAACCTTGAACTTTTACAAGAACGTTCTGGGTTTAAACGAGGTCTGCCGCACCGCTGACGGGCGGGTATGTCTGAAGGGCTACGACGAGTTTGACCATCACTCGGTCACACTGCGCCTGGCCGACGCCGCCGGACTTGACTTTGTCGCTTTTAAAGTAAGCTGCAAAGATGAGTTGGAGCGTATGAAAGCCGCCACCGAGGAATTTGGCTACAAAGTGGAGGAAGTTGCCCCTAACTCGGATCAGCCCGGTTTTGGCAAACGGTATGGATGGACCATGTGCACCGGTCACCGCTTTGAGATTTACTACGACGTCGAACTTGCCCCCCAAATGCCCATGATACGCAACCCCGACATTTGGACCGAGCCACCCCGCGGCATGCGCGCCCAAAGAATGGATCATTTCCTCCTCTATGGCCCCAACATTGCCGAAGCGGAACGCTTCTGTAAAGAAGTGTTTGGAATGTTCGTGCCCGAAGTATGCAACACGCCGGACGGAAAGCGCCTGGCCGCATGGATTACCAGCTCCAACAAGCCCCACGACCTTGCATTTGTGGAATATCCCCAGCCCAATAAGCTGCATCACCTGGGCTTCTATTTGCAGGATTGGACCGATGTTGGCAATGCCGCCGACTGGATTGCCATTAACCACCTGAAGCTGGATATCGGACCAACCCGCCATGCCATCACACGCGGTCATTCCATCTACTTCTGGGAGCCTTCCGGCAACCGCATTGAAGTGTATGCGGGCGGCTACACCGCATATCCCGACAACCCGCAGCGCGTGTGGGACGCCGATCAACTGGGGCGCGGTCTCTTCTACTACTCCGGAGAACTGATTCCCAGTTTCCTTGAAGTCGTGACCTGATTGTATCCTACTGTCTGGATTCATCATACATAATGGCACAAATGCCGACGGGTGAATGCATCCGTCGGCATTTGCGTGATGGGAAAAAGCAAGCATAAAAACCGTTGATATTGGGCATTTGACCGCCAAAACATGAGGCAACGGGCGAACCTATCGGTGCAAATAAAGGGCGCGATAATGCTCGGGCAACGGGTAATCTTCCAAATGCTCGAATGCCAACACTTGCGGCGGGCTGCCATATTTGAGTTCCAGCAAAATCCGATCGCGGCCTACGGTGATATGGGGACCTAAATACGGCGCGACCTCGATTTCAATTAAAAAGTACGCTGTTCGGTCTCCATTTGGTCTTTGTATGTTGATGATCTTTGCTTCGGAAGGGCCGAAGCCAGGCATTTCTCTTAATATGGTTTTGTAATATTCATCTGTGGCGCTGTTGAGGGTGGGGGCAAGCACCGTCATGAGCGCGTCTTGATAGATAGTCTCTTGTACCTCTGCAGATTGCGCCCTTGCCGAAACAGTAAAAAGGCCGTTAATCAGGAAGAACGCCAGGATCAATACAAATGCTCTTTTCATCATCCATCACCCTGTTTATTATCTGTACCACCCTGGGAAATATGAGGATAAAAATCGAACAAGCCGCAGC
>JAVBNO010000029.1:0-6639 GCA_031551485.1 Oscillospiraceae bacterium | reverse complement strand
AAAAAAAAAAACACAACCGGGATGTCAGCCTGCTGGCAACGAGCCAGCACATTTTGGCTTGCGCTACTTTCCACCAAATCCACGCAAATCACATTGTATTTTTTCTCAATGAGCTGGTCGAGTTTTTCATTCTGTGTGTTTTGGGACCCGTCGCTGTCAATAAATGTGATCGTTGCTTTTTGTTGCAATTCCGTTTCAAGGGCACTGCGCACCTGGGTCAAAAACATTTCGTCAAATTTGCTGAGAACCACACCAATTTTTATTTTCTCCGTGGTGCTTTGGGGCACGGTGGATACCGGCAGCTCGGACGGCACCGCCCGCGCCGGACCGCAACCGGTTATCAAAACCAATATCATTACCGCTATGATGGCTGTCATTCGCCTCATATCATTGACCTCCCTGAAAAAGCCATGTCTTATTTATTCCTTACGTATTATATCGAAAAACGCCGTATAGAGTATGAATGATTTATGAAGATTTGGATGGGTTATTCCGCCAATTTTTTGACATCGGTAAGCTTGAAGCTGTTTTTCCAAAACTCTATGATTCCTTCTTCACGCATAGTGCACAACTCCCGGGAGAGGGCACTGCGGTCGGTTTCCAAAAAGTCGGCCAATTGTTGTCTGTTAAACGGAATCTCCACCACAATACCTGTACCGGTTTTTTGCCCGTGTGACGCTTGCTCCAATAAATAAGATGCAACCTTTTGCCGAATCGTCCGCTTGGCGACAAAGCCTAGTTTACGGCTTAGCGTCAAATTTTTTTCCGCCATCAAGCGCAGCAGATTTTGAATTAAGACACTGTGATTGGTGCAAACCTCTTGGCAGGGTCGTAAAATTTCTTTGTAAGACAAAAAACAGACGGACGCCGTCCCTTCTGCTTGCACTGTCACACCACAAGGAATACCCACACAGGCAAAGGTCTCGGCAAAAATGTCGCCAGGCACCAGGCGGGCTACAATCGATCTGCCGCCGCTGACATCCTCTTTGGCAATAATCGCTGTACCCTCCACCAGAATCGAGATGTCCTTTACCTCTTGTCCCGGCAGCAAAATGATTTCGTCGACCCCGTATTGTTTGACGCGACCGTGTAAACAGGTATATAATGAGTCAATCTGGCCCGGATCAATGTGGGCAAACAGCGCTGTCGATGCCAAAAAGGCGCTTATTTTTTGCGTTTTCATATGGATCACACTTTTCATTTTTTCGTTGCATTCGCAACGTTAATTATGATCCGATTGTACTACAATAAGGTCAACAAAGCAATATGGAGGCGAAAAATATGGTGCGGAAAATTATTGAAATAAACGAAGAGTTGTGTAACGGGTGTGGCCTTTGCGTAAACGCTTGTCATGAAGGGGCCATTGGGCTGGTGGATGGCAAGGCTAAATTATTGCGGGACGATTATTGTGATGGGCTTGGCAATTGTTTGCCCGCCTGCCCGACCGGCGCCATCACATTCGTGGAGCGAGAAGCTGCCGAATATGATGAAGTGGCTGTCAAACGCAATATGGAGCTGAAGAAAGTGCAGGAAAAACTTCCCTGCGGCTGTCCTGGCACCCATTCCAAGGTCATTGAACGGCAGCCGGCGCCAACGCCCTCGGTGAAAGATGTAGTTCCTGCCTTCTCGATGCTGAACCAATGGCCGGTGCAAATCCAGCTTGTCCCCCCCAATGCCCACTATTTTGAAGGTTGTCATTTGTTGATTGCGGCAGATTGTACCGCCTACGCTTACGGCAATTTCCATCACGAATTTATGGCGGGCAAGGTCACAATTATCGGCTGCCCCAAACTGGATGAAACAGATTACAGTGAAAAGCTTACCGCCATTCTTCAAATGAACGATATCAAAAGCGTCACAGTTGTACGAATGGAGGTGCCCTGTTGCGGAGGCATTGCCAGTGCTGCTATTACCGCCCTGCGGGATTGCGGTAAAATGATTCCCTGGAAAGTGGTCACCGTCGGCACCGACGGCGAAATTCTGCCTGATGCCTGACAGTTTTCCCAATCATTATGATGGCATCAATTCACTGGTATAAACAGTTTTAGAATGCAAATACTGTTCAAAAAGAAATTGGAGGAAGCGCTATGAAAGCCACCGTTCTCAAAGATGTTTGCATCGGCTGTGGCCTTTGTCCCGATATGGAGCCGGAGATTTTCACGATGGCCGATGATGGCAAAGCCGTCGCCATTATGCGGGATTTGACCGAAGGGGAAATTGACCGGGCCAAAGACGCGGCCAGCAGCTGCCCAGTGGAAGCTATCGAAGTCAAATAAACAAGCAAAAAAACCGGATGCTACGGCATCCGGTTTTTGAATGTGATCATCAGTATTCCATGGTTTTACGGCTTTCCGCCACCATCATATCTTTAATTTTCATCAGGCGCGCCAGGTTGCTGCGCTCGTTTTCATCCAGCTTCATGGTAATGTACTTAATTGTCTCCTGCAAGGAGGGAATTTGTACATATTCCAGCGCGTTGACGCGGCGGCGCGTCTTCTCTATTTCTTCCGCCAGCATTTGGGCACTTTTTTCCATTTGCGCCAGTTTGAGCATTAACGGTAGCACTGCTTTTAGCGCAGCTACTGAATCGTCCAGCTCGCCGGAAGTGGTAGCAAAGCCGTAAGAATAAATGTCGTTGTCGGGGGAGTTCATAGCAGAGAAGTTGAAGATGGGCACGTTTACGCTCATGATATTGGCCGTGTCCACATCCAACTCTACATTTTGGCGCGGCAGCATAAGGGCCTCCTCCAGCAACGCCGGGCTCATAACAGCACTGGCCACCACAAAGCCCTCGTAAACACCGGCAATCATGGCCTCTACTTGTTCCCGCAATTCTTTATTCTGGCGTACTAACTCCAGAAATTTTTTCATCAAGTCATCCCGTTTGTCTTTGAGAAGCTTGTGGCCGCGCATGGCGGTTTTCAGCCGCTTTTTTAAGCGGGTCAGCTCCATACGGGTCGGATTCACAGTCATCAGCGCCACAGCGGCACCCCCTTATCCACTTGGTCTTTGGGTGGATCACTCGTCCTCCGGCAGATACCGGTCGATGAACTCCTGTTTAATACGCTTGAGTTCGGACTTGGGCAAAATGGAAAGAAGCTTCCAGCCAATGTCCAGCGTCGTTTCAATGTCCCGATTGGTCTCATACCCTTGGGAAACATATTCTTGCTCGAAAGCGTCAGAAAAGCGGGCATAAAGCTTATCCACATCGGACAGCGCCGCTTCACCCAAAATGGTCATCAGCTCTTTGGCGTCCTTGCCCCGGGCATATGCAGAAAAAAGCTGGTTCATTGTGTTGGCGTGGTCTTCGCGGGTTTTGCCGTGGCCAATGCCTTTGTCCTTCAAGCGGGATAGGGAGGGCAGCACATCAATAGGCGGGGTAATGCCTTTGCGGTAAAGTTCCCGGGAGAGGATGATCTGTCCCTCGGTAATATAGCCGGTGAGGTCGGGGATGGGATGGGTTTTGTCGTCCTCGGGCATGGTCAAAATGGGAATCATCGTAATGGAACCCGTCGCGCCCTCTTTGCGCCCGGCCCGTTCGTACAGTGACGCCAGATCGGTGTAGAGATAGCCGGGATAGCCGCGGCGCCCGGGCACCTCTTTGCGAGCGGCGGACACTTCGCGCAACGCCTCGGCATAGTTGGTGATGTCAGTAAGGATAACCAGCACATGCATGCCCTTTTCAAATGCCAGAAACTCGGCGGCGGTCAGCGCCATACGCGGGGTGGCAATACGCTCAATGGCCGGGTCGTTGGCCAGGTTTACAAACAGCACCGTCCGGTCGATGGCGCCGGTACGGCGGAAGTCGCTGATGAAGAAATCCGCTTCCTCAAAGGTAATGCCGATGGCCGAAAACACCACCGCAAATTTACTATCACCGCTGCGCACCTTGGCCTGGCGGGCAATTTGGGCCGCCAACTTGGCGTGGGGCAAGCCGGAGCCGGAAAAAATGGGCAGTTTTTGGCCGCGGACCAATGTATTCAAACCATCAATAGCGGAAACACCGGTCTGAATGAATTCTTCAGGATAGGTTCTGGCGGCGGGGTTCATCGGTACGCCGTTGATGTCCACCCGATCTTCGGGGATGAGGTCTGGGCCGCCGTCAATGGGGCGTCCCATGCCGGAAAAAACCCGTCCCAGCATATCCTCGGATACAGGCAGTTCCAAACCGCGGCCTAAAAACCGGGCTTTGGAGTGCTCCAGATTGATACCAGCGGAGCTTTCAAACAGCTGTACCAGCGCGTTGTTGCCGTTGACCTCCAGCACCTTGCAACGGCGCAGTTCACCGCTGGGCAATTCAATCTCGCCCAACTCGTTGTATGTGACGCCTTCCACATCTTTAACAAGCATCAGCGGGCCAGCCACTTCTTGTATGGTACGATAATCTCTTTGCATTACTGGGCCACCTCCCCTGTGCTCTCCGCTTTCACTTCGTCTTCTATCTCTTTATACGTTTTGGCAATATAGGCTTCCACTTCGTCCTCGGGAATATATTTCACACGGGCGATCCGTTCGCGTACCGGCAGGGCAAAAAGCTTTTCCACGTTGGCAAAGGCGCCTATGGCCGCTTTGGCCTCTTCGTAATATTTGAGCACCAACTTAAGCATACCCACCTGTTTTTTGAGAGAAGAGTAGGTATCCACATCGTCAAACGCATTTTGCTGCAAGTAATCTTCGCGGATGGAGCGCGCCGCTTCCAGCGTCAGGCGGTCGGGGGCGGACAAAGAATCGTAGCCAACCAGCTTCACAATTTCTTCCAGCTCTGATTCGGCCTGTAAGAGCCGCATGGTCTCGTCATGATAATAAAGCCAGTCGGTATCCACGTGTTTGTTCATCCACTGGCCAATCTGGTCCAGATAGAGGGAGTAGGAATTCAGCCAGTTAATCGCTGGGAAATGGCGTTTATAGGCAAGGCCGGAATCGAGGCCCCAGAACACTTTGACAATACGCAAAGTCGCCTGCACCACCGGGTCGGACAAGTCGCCACCGGCAGGTGACACCGCACCAATCGCGGTCAGCGAACCTTCACGGCCATCGCTGCCGTTGCAGATGACGCGACCGGCACGTTCGTAAAACTGGGCCAGCCGAGAGGTCAGGTAAGCAGGATATCCTTCTTCGCCGGGCATCTCCTCCAGGCGGCCGGACATTTCGCGCAGCGCTTCGGCCCAACGGGAGGTGGAGTCGGCCATGATGGCCACCGAATAGCCCATGTCGCGGAAATACTCGGCAATGGTGATGCCTGTATAAATGGATGCCTCACGGGCGGCCACGGGCATATCGGAAGTGTTGGCAATCAACACGGTACGGAACATCAGAGATTCGCCGGATGCCGGATCTTTCAACTCGGGAAATTCCATGAGCACATCGGTCATCTCGTTGCCGCGCTCGCCGCAGCCAATGTAAACGACGATATCCACATCAGACCCTTTGGCCAACTGATGCTGCACTACGGTTTTGCCGCTGCCGAAGGGGCCGGGCACCGCCGCCGTACCGCCGCGGGCCAAGGGAAAAAGAGTGTCGATAATGCGCTGGCCGGAGATCATGGGGATGTCCGGGGTCAGCTTTTGCTTGTAACCGCGCTGGCGGCGTACCGGCCAACGGGTCAACATCTGGACATCCACCGTTGTGCCGTCTTGCTGTTTTACCTTGGCAATAGGCTCTACGATTGTATATTCACCGGTATCAATAAAGACGATTTCGCCGGAAATGCCGGTGGGAATCATAATGCGATGGGTGATGATGCTGGTCTCCTGGACAGTGCCGATGATATCACCGGGCACCACTTTATCCCCCACTTTTGCCGCAGCCTCGAAGAACCATTTTTTTTCGTGGTCCAGCGACGTGACGTTGATGCCTCTTGTAATATTGGAGCCTGTCAGTTTTTTGATGGTGGTCAGCGGGCGCTGAATGCCGTCAAAAATCATTGTGAGCAGGCCGGGGGCCAGCTCCACCGAAAGAGGGAACCCGGTGGACACAACCTCGGCACCGGGGCCAAGGCCGGACGTTTCCTCATATACCTGAATGGAGGCTTTGTCGCCACGCATCTCAATAATTTCGCCAATCAGGCCCAGCTCGCCCACGCGCACCACGTCAAACATGTTGGCGTCGCGCATTCCTTCGGCAACAACCAGTGGGCCGGATACTTTCACAATTTTGCCCTGGCTCAATTGTTCCACCTACCTACTCTTAAAGTCAGTCTAATCTTTAAACAAAATATCGGCGCCGACTGCGCGCTCCACGCTCTTTTTAACGCTGTGCATGCCGATACCCAACGCACCCGCCCGTCCCGGTATGGGGATGATGGCCGGAATTTTGCGGGTTTTATATCGCTCCATCACGTGGATGATGGGGTTTAATGTCTGCTCGGTAACAAAGATAATACCGTATTCTTTTTCGGCCAGCTTATCAATCAGCACTTCCGCCGTCTGGGGTACCGACACTTCGTACACCTCAAAGCCCACAGACTTAAAACCGAGAACACTCTCTTTTTCACCGACAACGGCAATTTTACTGCGCATAGCTTTCCCTCAACCTTTCCGCGGTTTGGGCGGCGGACACACCAGCCATTTTGGAGGCCAGTACAATCCGTACGGACTGTATTTCATTTTCTTTGCCATATAAATAGGCCGCCAATGCCTC
>JAVBNO010000041.1:0-7650 GCA_031551485.1 Oscillospiraceae bacterium | reverse complement strand
TAGGCGACCGGCTGTTTACACAAACAACCGGTCGCATTATTGTGCATATATTTTGCCAAAACTACAGCCCTTGACAATGGTCAAACCCCTATGCTACATTTTGAGTGAAAGCCCGACGGGCAATATCTCATTACGATGGACGGGCGCGTCGACAACAGCCTGGTGGTTGGGAAGGTGTGGACGATGAGCATAATCAAAAAAATGATATCATTTTTCTGCGCAGTCTTATTGCTTGTGCTGGCGTCCGGATGTGCCAGCATAAAAGAATCGGCCACCGGCAATATCCAGGCCGATGAAGTAACCCTGTATTTTGGCCCCGCCAATCTGGCCCGCGCCGCCGCCGATACCACCGTGGTGGAGGTGCTGGCCCAATTGTGCAGCCGTTTGCAGTTTACCCCCACCGACGCTGACATCGACATGGCCTCGATGATTTCGGTGCACTTTTTCAAAGAGGGACAACCGGTGGCCTTTTTAAGTACCGACCGCAACGGGGTCTTTTGGCTGGAGGGCAGCGCCCGTTATTACACCCTTGCTTCCGGCCGCTTTGATTACGCCAAGCTGTTGGACATCTACCAAAACGCGACAATTCCCAAAGACCCCTTGCTGCCGTTGCCTCCCCCGTTGTCCCGGCCCGACTACCCCTTGCCGGAAGACGGGCAGTACTTATCGGACACCCCCGTTTTCATCTGGCCTGCCGCCCTCACCGACATTGGCGCGGAAGTCTGCCCCGATTGGCGAAACGGCATAGACGGCGAGCTTGTGGATGACCGCCATCTGCTGATCAGAGGGCAAGAGGGCACGGTGGTATATGACCTAAGCGAAGGCCATGTCATCGCCCAAATACCCGAACGTCTTTTTCGCCTGGCCCCAGGCTTTTATTACAGCGACAGCTCGTCCTCCCTTTACAACAACCTCTTTCAGGTGGCGGCCACCCCCGACCCCCAGCAAGTGGCCATTCCGGGGTTGGACGGCCAATCCATTGTGGCCCAAAGCGGCATCGCTTTCAAAAACTTGGCCACCCTGGAAACCAAAGCCCTGGACTTAAAAGAGACGTACCAATATGACGGCCGCGCCTGGATCACCCGGTTTGACGGTGAAAATATTTATTTTACCGCCACCTGCAGCCCCGATCCCGGCGGTGACGGCATCGGCTTTTTCAACGTACGAAACGGTTCCTCCTTCTTTTCCCCGGTGCCGCGTTTTTCCGGCGTTCCTTTTCCTGCCGCCAACGGGACAGCCCTTTTTTGGCAGGATGGTTCGGGCGCCGGCGCAGACGGCACCTATTGCCTGTACCTGGATACCGCGGCAAAAACAGTCGCAAAAATAAACACCGGCAGCCCCATGTACGCCTTGAGCCCCAATGGAAAATACATAGCCACCATCGATTCCGGCAGCGTGTGGGACTCAAATCCCCCCGATACGGTCATCTGCGTTTACGACGCCGCCACCATGGCGCCAATCCGCCGGGTGAACGTAGGCCTCCCCATTCTCTCGGACCGCGGCGCCCACATCCGCAGCCTTTCCATCTCCAACGAAGGCAACTGGGTCTGCTTTGCCGGGGTGCTGTGGGAAGGCGCTCCCCGGGCAGCCGGTGCGGCGGTGGGCCAAAGCGGCGACGATGCCAACGAAAGTTACGCCTCCGCCAGCCTGTACTTGTTGAATCTTTTTGAGGCCAACGGCAACGAAGCCGCCGGTGGAGAATCCGCAACCGAATTCGGCAGCAGTGCCGCCGAAGCGCCCGCCCGCCAGCCCCCAGACGGGCAGACAAGCGCCGCCCCATCCTCCTCCCTTTGACTTCACGGTTTCGTCACATAATCGGTCTATGATTATGATATCTATATTGTGCGCTTGCAAAGGGGTGAGGTCATTTGCACAAAGGAACGTTGCGAACCCTGGCCGTCTGGCTGTGTGTTTGTATCATCGCGCTGGCAGGCTGTGGCCCCGCCGCGCCCGCCGGCCACAGTGAAAGCGACTTATCCGCCTTGCCGGGCATGGAGGAGCTTACCACTTCACAATCACAGGTGTATACGCCCCCCGGCATCCTTTCGCCTCAAGAGACAGTGGAGGCTTATTTGGCCCAACTGTACAGGGCTTACGCCACCAATACATACATCGACATATCCAGCATTGTGTCCATGGATGAAGAGTGGAACCGCAATGTGAACATTTGGCTGCAAACGCTGCTTCAGCGCCGCCGCCTTTTGCAGGAAAACAATCTTTGCTATGTCGAAACCCGCCAGTTTCCTTACCAAATCACCTGGCTGACCGAAGAAGAGCTGGAAGACGACAGGCTCGATTTTTGGCGCCGGCGAGCCACCCCGGAGGAGCTGTCCACCGCGGCGGAAAATGCCCGCAACTTTCCCGAAACGACAGTGCATTTTGTGATAACCGGCGAACCGGGCAAGGCCTATCCCCCCATGCTGGCCCTGAACACCCAGCAAACCATACACCTGCGGGAGGTAAACGGCCAGTGGCAGGTGCTGTTTCATTATTACCCCGGCGCTGTGCGCCGCTTCCGCTTTGGCCAGCCGCCTGCCGTCCCCGACGAGGCCGCCATGCTGGCCGCCCTAAAACAGGAATTTGCCCCTGCCCCGGCAGCTGCCCCAAGCGAACCGGCGTCGGCCGGTGCCCTTGCTTACACCGGGGCCTATGCCGCCGATTACGCCCGCCGCTTTACCGAAACCCCCAACCCCGCTTTTTACAACATTGGCGACTGGATGGGCAACTGCGCCAATTTCATTTCCCAGTGCGTTTGGTACGGCTTTGGCAGCGGCACCCCCGCCGACCTGGCCCCCGGCACCCGGATGACCGACAGCTGGTTTGCCGGCGAAGGGGGAGGTGCCCCCGCCTGGGAAAACGTCAACTACTTTTGGGATTACGCCACCGGCGTCGGCGGCTTTCGCAGCCGCCAGCTGGGCGGCATATCGGAACTGATGCCCGGCGACGTCATCCAAACCCGGGCGGTTCGCTCTTCCCGCCCCGCGGCCGAAAGCAGCGCCCAAGAACGATCGGATGACTTTGACCACAGCTTGATTGTGGTGGACAAAGACACCCTGATGCTGGCCCAAAATTCTCCCGGCTGCTTTGTTTACTACTCCGACATTGTGGATGTGGAAATGCGCCTGCTTCGTCCTTTGTCCTTGGCCGTGTAACAAAATTGACACACAAAAAAAGGAACTGCTCCGATAGGGGAACAGTTCCTTTTTTTGTGTGTCAGCACTTCCGCTTTCAGCAAAAGCATACTTTGTCCGCTTTTGCGTCGGTTAATTCAACTTCAGCCGCAAAAAAGCGGTAAAGACATATTCCAGGCATTCGCAGTGAATGGAATAGACGTCGCTGCGGGAAACAATCTTCGAAACCTCCCAAAGCCCATGCCCCTGGTGCTGTTCTTTGGTGGAATAGCCCTTTTGAAAAATTCGGGGGATGTCCACGTTGGTGTCTGTTGTGTTGGCAATGATAAAGACGATGCTTTGGGCTTCTCTTTCGATGGTAAAACGCACCACCCGCTTTTCACTTTGCTCGGCCGCCTCCAAAGCATTATTGAGCAAAATGGAAAGGATGCGACTTGTGTCAAATTCCAATGGTACGTCATTAAGCAAGAAGGTAGGCATAGGAAAATGAAAATCCACACAGCAGTTGTCCGCTTTTTCCAGCGCCGACAACACAAGCCCCAAAATGACAGGATTGCGTTCCAGCTGCCGCAACGCCAACAAACGGTCGGCGGCAAAGCGGGTGTGGGCAAATACTTGGTTATGGTATTCTTCCAAACTGTCGTAATCCTTAAGGCGGATGAAGCCGTCATAAATCTGCAACAGGTTGGCCAAATCGTGGCGAATGCCGGAAAACTCGTCGATAGAATCGCTCAGCGATTTCAAATACATTTGCCCAAGCTTTTGATTGGATTGCATAAGCCCGTATAAATCCCACAGGAACAGGAGTAAAATGCCCGCGGACAAAAGGAGAAGCAACGTTATGGCAATGGGGGCGATATGCGCCGGATCGTTGGTCATCCAGAACAAAAGGCCGGTGCTGATGATATAGGTGGCCAAGGAGGTGACGAATCCCCAAAAAAAGGCGATCGGCTTGGCTTCGGAGCGGGATGCCAAATGAAAACGGCCAAAATCTGTATACACTTGCAAAACACCCAGCATTTTTTTAAGCGCATAGTAGCCGAGAACGCAAAAAGGAATGGTGGCCAGCCGGGCCAAAATATCAACGGTATGATAGGTGGAAGTGGGAATGGGCGTGAATCCGTTGTATTGATGCAGGCAGAAGAGTCGCAGGGCATGGTATATCAAAATACTGATATTAAAGAAGAGATATAAATACTGGGCGCAAAAAATGCTTCGTTGTACCGAAAGGCCGGATAGTTTACGCACAAAATAATAATTGGCAAAAAATAAAAGCGGAAATTGCAGCGCGAGCAAAAGGCTGAGAAAGGGAAATACAGGATGTGTGGACAACAGGGCGCTCAGGCAGAGCGCGGGCACGGCATAAATGGCAAACAGACAGAAAGAATACAAAAACAGTTTCGGCTTCCCCGGTTTTTCCGGGTTGATACTGCCAAAGAACAAGGCATAACCATAACGAAGGCCCAGCCCGATCATAAGCATGACAGCGAGACTGGGCATCGCGCTGTCTAAAAACCAAAAACTGTTAAGCAGCTGTATCATGAAATGTCTCCTACAATATGTCGAAAAAGGTGTGGATGGAGGGTATGATACTTATTGTACGCCGTGGGCTGCCTTGGCTTGGGCGGCAAAAGAATCAATCCGTGCTGCCAGGTCCGGCGTGGCTGCCACGATGTCCGGGGCGAACATGCCTTTGCTGGGATCAGCGCTGGCGGCTTCTTCGTGGCCGATAAGCGCCCAGGTGGAAGTGATCATGTAGGAAAGCCGGGGTTCCGACAGCGCCTGGCAGACAAAGCTTTGGGAAGGGCTGTTAATGTCCTCGCCGGAAATTTGGAAAAGGCCGCTGGCCTGGCAAAGTTGGGCAGCGCGGGCCAACTGGGCGGGCGTACTGCGGGAGGGCATATAAGTGACGCCCCGAAAGCCCGATGCCGCCAAAAAAGGAATCCACCGGTCCAAAAAAGCGTCCTCAAATGCTTGGGTTTGGGGGCCCTGCGCCGTCTGAACCGTCACATCTCCCAGATAGGCGTAGGCACAAATGGCGCCTAAATCGTTGGCAAGGCCGGTAATTTCCGCCACCGTAAAAAGCTCCTCAGTGGCCGGAATGTAAAACTGTTTGACAAGGCTGCTTTTTAAAAGGCCGATAAGGTGATATTCGTAATAGGGCGTTTGCACATCCAAAAGTTTGGCGGCTACCCCCGGCGGCGGAACAATATCCAGCCCGGCCAAAAGCGCCACAAGGGGTTGCCCCCTGCCTGCTTTGGCAATCAGATTTTGCGCCAGCGCGCACAGCAAATGCCGCTCGGTGATACTGCCGCCCTCATGAACAAGGGAAATCGGCGCCACGTCCCGGTCAAAATCCAATGTGACGCCCTTATGCTGCAACAGGTCATTGATGCGCGCAACCATAGCCCGGTTGCGCCGGTTGCGCATTTCCCGCCGGGGCGCAAATATCGCCTCCGCCCGCCCCAGGCTGCCGGTGGGAATACCGTGCAGGGCCAGATAAGCCATTGACTTTTGGTCGGGGCTGTTCAGTTTCATGCCGGCAAAAGGAGTGCCGTCCAAAGTGCACCGGCACTCGATGCCCGTGGTGGTGGCAATACCCAAAATCCGCCCGGCTTCGGAGAACTCGGACGCACCCGCCGCACTGTCATGATCCATAATGCCGGCGGTGACAAGCCCGCTGGCCCAGGCCATATAGGCGGCCTTGGTGGGTGAGTAAGGGGAAAAAGAATAGGTGGTGTGAATGTGATTGTTGACAGCCCAGCCCACGCCGACAGGCGCGGCAAGTGCGCCGTCGTCGTAAAGTGCCTTGAGCTGCCGAAGGGCGCTGAGCCGCCCGGCGGCCGTGGGTCCATTCAGTTGCTCGGCGAGGATTTCCTCGGGTTGTCTTTCCACCGGCGATTCCTCCTGCTTTAATAGACTGTGAAACCCGCGCGGCAAAGGCGCGGGCTTTGGGTGCACCTCTGAGCTGGCGGCTAATATTCATCCGGTGAAGGATTCACCTGACGAAACACCGGCACAATGCCTGCTTTGGTGATATCCAACATCATGTAACCCGCCGGCGTGCGGCTGGAATCGGCCACGCTGCCCGGATTCAAATAGTAGACGCCCTGCTCATAATCCTCCCGGGCCCGGTGGGTGTGGCCGTACAACACCACTTTGGCGTCGTAGGTCTGCCCCTCCAAACAAAGGCGGTCAAGGGAATACTTAACCCCCAGCCGGTCGCCGTGGGTGAGCAAAATCCGAACGCCCTCGCAGCTGATAAGCTCCAGCTTGGGGGATTCGGAAAAAAAGTCGTTATTGCCTTTTACAGAGATAAATTTGGCGCGCACAGCCGCCTTTGGTAAGGATGAATTTTCCTCCTGCAATTTGGCCACCTGCCAAAACTCGTCCTCTCCGTCGCCCAGATGGATAAACAGATTGGCCTCGGCGTTGTCCGCCACAATTTGCCGAACGCGCCCCAGGGCGCCGTGACTGTCGGCCATCACAATAATTCGCATAAAGGCCCTCACTTGAATAGAATGATACGAAACAGCTTAAGAAGAAGCTGCAACAAGCGCAAACGGCGGCAAACACCCGAAAAGAACGATCCGCCATCCACTGCATAGACACCCGTATTTTATCATAAATATATAAAAATTGGAATAGGTGGTGACTTCTTTGGACAACAACTTTGGTTTGAGCAAAGAGCAATTGGACGCACTGCTCGCGACAGTGGGACAAAAGGCAGGTATTGCCCCCGCAAAACTGAAAGAGCAGTTGATGTCCGGCTCTTTTGATTCGATCGTAAACCGGCTGGGTAACAATAAATCGGCGGATATCAATAAAGTGCTCACCGATCCAAAAGCACTGGATCAGCTTCTCAATTCCCCCCAGGCAAAAGACATTTTGCGCAAAATGATGGGAGGCAAATAGCATGGATGACCTCTCCGCCCGCTTAAGCGAAATTTTGGGCAGCGAAGAGGGCATGAATCAGCTGCGGACAGTGGCAGCGGCGTTGGGGTTAAACGGAGGCGGTGATACGGGACCGTCCCAGCCCCCCGCCCCCAGTTCGTCAAATGCAAACAACTTTGACATATCCGCCATTGCCTCAATGCTAAACGGTCTGCAAAACGGACAAAACATGCCCCAGGAACCGCCTTCCCAGCCGTCTTCTATGCCCGCCATCGACCCCAAGATGCTGGGTATGCTGCAAACGGCGATGAGCGCCTTTAATACAAACGATCACAATGTGGAACTGCTGCGCGCCTTAAAGCCCCACTTTACCGAAGGGCGCGGCCACCGTGTGGACGACGCCATCCGCCTGATGCAAATTTTTAAAATGCTGCCCGCCCTGGGCGAAAGCGGCCTCTTTTCCGAAGGTGGGCTGCTCTCGATGTTTGGAGGTGGCCGCTGATGCCCCCGCGCCGTTACAGTGACAGCGACTTAACCAGAATGCAGCAGGATGCCATGCGGCGGGTAAGAGAGATGCAGTCGCAGGCCAGCCGCACGCTGGAGGCCGCCAATGGCCCCTCCGGCA
>JAVBNO010000044.1:0-6782 GCA_031551485.1 Oscillospiraceae bacterium | reverse complement strand
CATTTGTTATAAGCATTGACAAAATGGATGTGATTGTTTGGGGCGTAAAGAGAGCCAAAGCATTATGGAGGGGGCACTGCTCCTCTCTTTGTCCGCCATGGTGGTTAAGATCATCGGCGCACTGTATAAAATCCCCATTGCCAATGTGCTGGGCGGTGTGGGAATGTCCTATTTTTCTACTGCCTACGAAATTTTTAATCCCATCTACGCCCTCACGGTCACCGGCTTGAGTGTGGCGGTTTCCAAACTGGTTTCCCAATACACAGCCCTGGGGCAGCCGGCGGAGGCCAGGCGTATTTTCCGCAAGGCTATCGGACTGTTTATCCCTATCGGCCTTTTGGGGTCGGCGGCCATTCTGGCGGGGGCAGAACCTTTTGTGCGTTTCGTCAACAATCCCGGCGCGCTATGGGCGGTGCTGGCCATTGCGCCCGCCGTTTTCTTCAGCTGTATCAGTGCCGCGTTCAGAGGCTATTATCAAGGCCTCCAGAATATGCGTCCTACGGCGGCGGCACAAGTCATCGAAGCGGTCATCAAACTTATTTGCGGTGTCATATTGGCCTATTGGGTCACCAATTTGGGCCTTCGTGGCTATCTGGAGCAGGGCCATGTCTTCGGCGTACAGGTGGCCAGCAGCGAGGCAGCTCAATTTGCGGTGCTGCCTTTTTCAGCCGCCGCCGCTGTGGTGGGCATTACGCTGAGTACGCTAGCCGGCATGCTCTATATTTTCTTTCACCATCGGTCCCGTCTTACCGTACATGACAAACCCCGCACTGCTGGAAGCGCTAATCCCCATTATGGCCGCCTGCTCTTGCGCATTGCCCTTCCGGTGGCCCTCAGCGGTGTGGCAGTTAACCTAACGTCCATGATTGACCTTGCCTCGGTGATGAACCGGCTGCAAACCGCGGTGGAGCAAAATCCTGGTGTCTTTCTTCGCATGTATGAAGGACTTATCCCCGCTGGCATGGCCAGCGAGATGCTGCCGGAGTACCTTTATGGCTCTTATTCAGGTATGGCTGTCTCTATTTTTAATTTACTGCCCTCCATCACCACCGCTTTTGGCATCAGCGCATTGCCTGCTATCAATGCTCATTTTACCCGGGGTAACCTGACAAAGACCACTGACGGCATCCGCCAAATTCTGCGCTTTACCCTGATCTTGGCGGTACCTGCCGGTCTGGGTATTTCGGTTTTGGCACATCCCATTCTCAATCTCCTCTTTTCTTCCCGATCTATGGAGACCGCCATCATTGCCCCTGCGTTGCGCATTATGGGTATCAGCAGCATTTTTGTGGCCGTTGTCATGCCTCTCAACAGCATTCTGCAGGGGGTGGGGCGGTTGGATCTGCCGGTCAAGCTGATGCTCATCGGCGGAGCAGTTAAACTGGTTTGCAACTATTTTGTGGTAGCAATCCCCACAATTAACATCCAAGGGGTACCGTATGGCACGTTGCTATGCTATGCTGTTATCCTGATACTTAGTCTGTTTGCGCTGCGGGGGATGCAAATCCAGGTTGGTTTATTTGGTTTGGCCCTTAAACCTCTTTTGGCAGGTATTGGGTGTGCGGCCACCGCTTTTTTCAGCTATTCGTTCCTCTACGAAGCCACAAAAAGTGCTTGGGCAGTGATTATTTCGGTCCTTCTGGGGGGCATAATATATATAATCTTGCTTCTATTTATGGGCGGTTTTACAAAAAATGATATAATATCCCTCCCTGGAGGACAAAAAATTATAAAGATGCTTGATAAATCCGGAAAAATAAGGTAATATAATGGATGTTTGGCATTGGTTTTCCAAAATTTATGTGATTGCAGGGCCATGCAGTCGGTTTTTAAGGTAAGGAATGCAAGTGAATTTTGAACGCAAATCTCATTACGACATCGACGATCTTCTTCGAATAATGTCCCTGCTGCGCGGAGCGGGCGGATGCCCCTGGGATCGGGAGCAAGACCACCGGACACTGCGCAAAAATCTGATTGAGGAAGCCTACGAAGTGGCCGAGGCCATTGACAACAAGGATCCTTTATTGCTGCGGGAAGAGCTGGGGGATCTGCTGCTTCAAATTGTTTTTCACGCGCAAATTGAAGCCGAGGCCGGCGTGTTCACTTTTTCTGATGTCTGCAACGAGATTTGCCAAAAGCTTATCCAGCGCCATCCCCATGTGTTTGGCGATTTGGTGGTGGACAAGGCCGACCAGGTTCTGCGCAACTGGGAAGAGATCAAGCATAAACAAAAAGGGAATACAAGCGGTACCACGCGGATCAAAGCCGTTCCCCAAACATTGCCGGCGCTGATGCGGGCCAGCAAAATCCAAAGCCGGGCGGCCCAAGTGGGATTTGATTTTGCCGATGTGAGCGGTGCCATTACCGCCCTGGAAAGCGAGACGGAAGAGCTAAAAGCGGCCATTCAGTCTGGCGACGCCAACGCCCTTGGCGAAGAGTTAGGCGACCTTTTGTTCTCGGTGGTCAATGTGGCTCGCTTTATTCAAGTAGAGCCGGAGGAAAGCCTTACCCGCGCCAGCGAAAAGTTTGTTGCCCGTTTCGAGCAGGTGGAAACACTGGCCGAGGTAGAGGGCATCGATTTAAAAACCGCTTCTATCGAAAGTTTGGACACATTGTGGAATCAAGCTAAAGCGAAACTGTATTATAAGGATTAAAAGGCACTACAAGCCTATTAATAAATTAACGGAGGTAAGAAAAAAATGACAAAGGCTGAATTGGTTGCAGCGATTGCAGACAAGACAAATCTGACCAAGAAGGATTCCGAGACGGCGATGAATGCTGTGTTTGATGCTATTGTGGATAGCATGAAAAAGGGCGATAAAGTTGCAATTACCGGTTTTGGTACTTTTGAAGTGAAAACCCGTGCGGCTCGTAAGGGTATCAACCCCCGCACCAAACAGGAAATTACCATCGCCGCTTCCAAAGTTCCTTCTTTCAAAGCTGGCAAACCCCTTAAAGACGCCATCAGCAAATAAATTATCCATACACCAAAAAACCGGCGCTTTTGGGCGCCGGTTTTTTGATGCGGGTTTAAATCAAAAGGGAGGATCGGTTGTTATGCGATTGGACAAATATTTAAAGACAGTGCGCCTTATTAAGCGCCGTACCATCGCCAACGAGGCCTGCGACGCCGGTCGGATCGAGGTCAACGGCAAAGTGGCTCGTGCGTCTTACGAGGTCAAACTGGGGGATGTCATCGAGATTAAACTCGGGGCCCGTCCGCTTAAGGTGGAGATTATTAAAATCAGCGAAGTCGTCAGCAAGGAAAACTCGGGGGATGGCTACCGCGTTATTGAGTAGCTGCCGCTGGCGGCATATTTGGCCAACCTTCCACATACCTATAAAAGGAAGAAACGCCGGACATTGGCCGGCCATTTTCAGATGTGTGATTGGAGGGTTTTCAGTTGGAGGATAAACGCGCGATCAAAATGCCTCATAATGTCATCATGGAAGACCGCAAAATGCTTACACTCAGCGGCGTAACCGATGTGGATAGCTTTGACGAAGAAAATGTCCTGGTTTTTACCGATGCCGGAGAATTACTCATTAAAGGGCTTAACCTTCACATCAATAAAATTGACGTGGAGAACGGTGACTTGGTGGTGGAAGGAGATATTTACACGTTAAGCTATTCGGATCAGCAGCCCCAAAAGGGAGGACTGTTTTCCCGGCTATTCCGTTAAGGGGTGTGGCATTTGGATAATTTGCTTGCGGGACAAACCATCCAGTTTCTATCCGCCCTTTTGCTGGGGGGCGCGTTGTCACTTTTTTATGATGTGTTTCGTATTTTTCGTTTGGCGATCAAAAACGCCACAGTGGCTGTTTTTCTTCAGGATATTCTCTATTTTTTTTTGTGTGGCATCATTTCTTTTTTCTTTATCATTACCGTTACCGAGGGTGTCATTCGAGTTGTTTTAATTGTCGGCGAACTATTGGGCTGGCTCCTCATTCATTTTACCGTTGGCGAACTGATCATGAAAATTTCCGGTGCCATCATCGCCGCCATTGCCTGGGTATTCGGCTTCATTTTCCGTTGGCTGATTTCCCCTATTTTGCAAGTTTTAAAATCCATTCACAGATTTGCACAAAAAAAGACACAAACTGGCTTAAAAACACTAAAAAAATCAAAAGTAATTCTTAAATACAACTTGAAACGAACCTCCGCTTTGTTGTATAATGCACTATACAGCCCCTTGCGGAAGGTGGTTGTTGAGGATGTGCAAGAGGAAGGTCAGTCGGAGGATACATGAAGAGCTTTTTTAGTAAAAACATCATACTAAAAATAGTTGTCATGTGCTTCATGACCTATCTTTGTTGCAACCTGGTGGTGACTCATCTTGAGATCATCGACCGGGAACAGGAGCTTGAGGCTCTTAAGGCTGCCTGCGAAGCGCAGCGTATTGCCAACAAGGAACTGGAGCGTATGGTTTCTTTGGGTAACGATGATACCTACGTAGAACGAATTGCCCGGGACGAATTGGACTATGCTTATCCTGATGAGCGTATTTTCATCGATTCTTCCGCCATTCGTTAATACCGCAGATTTTTAAGGAGGATTTTTCTTTTTTATGCAGTTGGTAGTGGGAAATATAGTTGAAGGTAAAGTGACAGGGATCACAAAATTTGGGGCTTTTGTCGATATTGGCGATGGGCAAACCGGTATGGTGCATATTTCTGAAGTGGCCTCTACTTATGTCAAAGAGATTAAAGATTATCTGCAGGAAAACCAGATGGTCAAGGTCAGAATTATGAACATTACTGACGATGGTAAGATTGGTCTTTCCATTCGTCGCGCCCAAGAGGAAGCCCCGCCTGCGCCGCCTCGACGCCCCGAACGGCGTCCACAGGGCCGCCAAGGCGGACACTTTAATCCCAATGCCACAGACGAAAATCTTTCCTTCGAGGATATGCTCAGTAAGTTTAAGCAAAGAAGCGAAGATAAAATGTCCGACATTAAACGCAACAATGACAGTAAACGTGGCGGCGGCCGCCGCAGATAATGATAAGAGGCAGAAATGCTTGTTGCAGCAAGGGGCGGATACCGCTCCTTGTTCTGTTTTTTAGGATGGGAGAAGGAAGTTTATGCTGATCAAAGGCGGAACCATTCATATCGGAAACGGAACAGTCATCCATGACGGTTTCGTCCTCACTGATGATGACAAAATTTTGGCTGTGGGACGTTTGGCCGATATGGATGCCAAAGTCGTATCCGGCCATGATATCATTGATGCCACAGGTTGCACAATAACGCCCGGCTTCATTGATGCCCACTGCCACATTGGCATGTGGGAAGATTCCATGGGCTTTGAAGGGGACGACGGCAACGAGGATACCGACCCCTGTACCCCCCAGCTGCGGGCTTTGGACGCCATTAATCCAATGGATAAGGCCTTTTCCGATGCGCTGTATGCCGGTATCACCACAGTGGTTAGCGGGCCAGGCAGCTCAAACGCCATTGGCGGACAGTTTTGTGCCCTCAAAACAGTCGGCCGGTGCGTGGACGACATGGTGCTTTTGCCGGTGGCCGCCATGAAGTTTGCCTTGGGCGAAAATCCAAAAGTTTCTTTTCATCAAAAAAATCAAGCTCCCATTACCCGCATGGCAATCGCCGCCATCATCCGGGAACAGCTGGCAAAGGCAAAGCGGTACGCCGAGCAAAAAGAACGGGCGGAGGAAGACAGCGAAATTGACCCACCGGAATTTGATCCCAAGTGCGAGGCCATGCTGCCGGTGTTGTCCGGCGCTGTTGCCGCCCATTTTCACGCCCACCGCGCCGATGATATTTTCACCGCCATCCGCCTTGGGAAAGAGTACGGCCTGCGGGTGGTCATCATACACTGCACCGAAGGGTACCTTATCGCTGATGCCCTCCAAAAAGAGGGGATAGGCATTATTTGTGGCCCGGTGCTGCAAGCCCGCACCAAGCCGGAACTGTCGGGCAGCCATATTCAAAACGCCGCTGTGCTTCTGCAAGCAGGTATTCCTGTAGCCATCGCCACCGACCACCCCGAGCTTCCCATCGATGCATTGAGTCTTAGCGCGGCTATCGCTGCCACTGCGGGCCTTAATCGGGAAGAGGCGCTAGCGGCCATCACCTCCCACGCGGCGGCCCTTTACGGCCTGGGGAATCGCATTGGCAGTCTGCAAAAAGGCCGGGATGCCGACCTTCTCATTTTCGCCGGCGACCCCTTTGCTTTAATGTCCAAACCCCAGACGGTGATGGTGAACGGCAAAATTGTTCATACAATTTTGCCATAACAAGTGGACAAAATATAGGTGTTATGGTATATTTAAACCAATAAAACCTGTGTTTTTATGCTCTGAGCCCGCAAGGGTTTCATATATAAATAACCAGGAGGTATAACCATGAACATCACCATTTCGGCTCGAAAGACAACCATCAAAGATTCTTTCAAAGAGCGTACGGAGAAAAAACTATCCAAGCTCGACCGTTATTTTAAGGACGATGCATCGGCAACGGTCATTGTCACACGGGAGCAGGACAGAGAAACGGTGGAGGTGACTGTTCAGGCACATGGGATGTTTTTCCGCTCGGAAGAGACGACCCAGGACCGGTTCGACTCGTTGGAGGCTGTAGTCGATTCTATCACCCGGCAAATTCTCAAGAATAAAAGTAAACTGGAAAAGCGATTTCGTAATACGGTTGTGGATGCATTTGTCGGTGAATCAGCGCATGAGGATGAGGAAGAATACAATGTGGTTCGCACCAAAACTTTTATCGTCAAACCGATGGATGTGGAAGAGGCCATTATGCAAATGAA
>JAVBNO010000061.1:0-15641 GCA_031551485.1 Oscillospiraceae bacterium | reverse complement strand
TCCCGGCGCACCCTGCCCCTCGCCCTACGGATGGGGGGAAACCCGGGGGGGTCCCCAGCACATCTTTTGGCACTCTTTCTGCGCCAACAAGTTCGTGCCGGTCGCGGCTCAAGCGACAAGCTAGATGCCTGCCGGAGCGGCTGCACCTCTGCTGTACTTTGATTCACTATCGATATCAATGCTTTCGTTTGCACCCCAGAACAGACCCAAACCCGTTTTCCCGTGAGCCCAGGCGTTTCCTGCGCACCTATGCCCTCGCCCTAAGGATGGGGGTGGGGGAAACCATGTGGTTTCCCCTAAAAATGTTTTTGCATACTTTTTGCGCCAAAAAGTATGGGCCGGTCGCGGCCCGAGCGACAGGCTGCATCCTAGCCGGAGCGGCTGCACGTCTGCCCAACTTCTATATTGATATCGGTATCAACTTTTTCCATTCGTCGCTGTTTGCACCTCCCCAGATCAGACCCAAAACCGTCCTCCTCATAAGCCGGGCGTTTCCTGCGCACCTTTGCCATCGCCTTAAGGATGGGGGAAAACCATGTGGGTTCCCCGAAAAATGTTTTTGCATACTTTTTGCGCCAAAAAGTATGGGCCGGTCGCGGCCCGAGCGACAGGGTAGAGCCTCGCCGAAGCGGCTGCACGTCTACCGTATTTTGATTTGATATCAGTGCCAACGCTTTCACTCCATCGCAAAAGCGCCACCGAACTTTGTGCCTCGCACGGGTTTTCCGATACAAAAAAAGGCCGCCCACAAGGGCGGCCTTTTTGGATTGTACTGATTAGTTCCAGTCAAAACTGATCTGGCCTTTTTGCGCCTTTTCTCCCACAATCCGCAGCATAATATCGCCGTCGGTAAAACCGGTGACATCAATGACGCCACCCCCGGCAGGAATGGCGAAAACGGTTTCTCCCTGCTGAATTTCCAGGGTGAGATCACCGCTTTCCACAGTAAAGGCCACATCCATATCGTCGGGCCGCCCTTCGATTTTCGCGACGACACGGCTTAATTCCCCGTCCAGCATATCAAAAGAGACAACCCAGCTTTTGGAGGTGGAGTAGGTGTTGAGATTGTCGGCCCGTGCGGGCATTTCACACCCCGCAAGCGCGCAGGAAATAAGGACAACGGCCACAAGAATGAAAGCCAGAAGAGGGCGGGGAAACGGCTTCATAGAATGCCTCCTTGCCGGTGGATAGTATAAGGGTTGGAATGCCTGCGCTTACGACAGGCCGGTAACGGTGACGACGCATATTTCCGGCGGATTATAAATGCGGGGCGCCGCTTTATGGACGGAAAGCCCCCGGCTGACAACCTGGTAAAACAGGCTGCCGTCGGCCCGGGTGGTTTCGTAAAGCCCGCCCGCACGCTGCGGGAAAAAGCCCTGGCCTGGGGCATACAGGCCGTTCAGCAACCCCGGAATCCGTACCTGCCCGCCGTGGGCATGGCCCGAAAGAGCCAAATCAAAGCCGCAAGCGGCGTAAACCTCGTCAAATTCGGGATGGTGGGACAGCAAAAGGGTAAATCGGTCACTTTGGGGAACAAGTGGGAATGTTTGGACGAGAGCATCGAGGGGAGGAGCTTCGCCGCCATAAAAAGAGGCGGCCGGGTCGTTAAGGCCGGCAACGATGATTTCGTTGCCATCGGCGGAAAATGTCTCCCATTGGTTGTGCAGTACGGGAATGCCCAGTTGGCCGTAAATGCTCTCAATCTCGTCGCTTCGGCCACACTCATACTCGTGATTACCGTTGACAGCATAGACCGGCGCAAGAGGCGCAAGCGCCTCCAGCAGGATTTGGGCGTTGTCAGTCCCGCCACCCCAGCCGCACATATCGCCGGTGATGACGATGAGGTCGGGATCTTGAGCGCGAATGGCTTCGATCAGTTGCTGCTGGCCCTGGCCGTAAAGGGTATTGTGCAGGTCGCCGAGCAACACGATGCGCAGCTGGCTTCCGGTGACAAGCTTTTGGCTGTTTATCTGATAATACCGTACCCGAAGGCCATTATCAAGCCCCAACGCAATGAAAATAACGGCAATGGCACAGCAAACGGCAAATCCCACAAGCAAGCGTTGTCCCCCTCGGCGTTTGATCGATGTGGCGGTATTAGGCATTCAGGTATTCCTCCAGCACGGCATAGGCCTGGCGGGTGGATAAATTGTCCGGCGCCTCCATCTGCGCCAACCGTTCCCGCAGCAGGGCGATCATGGCATCGTCGCCGGTGGCGCGGCAATAGTCGACCAGGGAAGGGAGGGCGTCGGCAGACAGGTTGCCATGAAACATCCGGTCTTCCGGTGAAAAACGTTCCCCGGCGGCCATATCCAGCCGGCTGATGTTGTATTCCACGATGATGCGGTCGGGAGAAGCGTAACCCAGCAAGATAAACCAGGCGATGAGCACTCCGGCGGCCAGAGAGATAAGGGGCAGCTTGGGCCACAACATTTTGGTGATACAGAAGAGGAGCATGGCGGCCAAAAAGAGGGTGAACCACAAGGAGAGCAGCCGCAGCCAGGTCATGCCGTAGGCCTGCAGATATAAACCCATGCGGATAAGGGCGGAAGCCAGCATGACGGCGGTGGCCCCCAGAAGGCCGGCCATCATGCCGGAAATGACCTTATGGGGTTTGCACAGCCGCTGGCACCAGCCAAAGATGGCGAAATTAATGGCGCAAACCGCCACCAGCTGCCAAAAGCCGCTGCGGGCGTATTCCGAATAGGTCATTCCCTCTGGCAAACCGGCCCCGGCAAAAAGGTAAGCAAACTGGATGACGGAGAAAAGGACATAGACAAACAGAAGAACCCCCACGGCAATGGCCGTGATAATGACATCCCCACCGCCGGGAGGCAGCGCCGCCGCTTTTTTGTTTTCGCCAAAGCGGGCATTCCAAAGAAAAGAATAAAACAGCATGGTAAACAATACGGAAATAAACAAATGAAAAAAGAATGTGCCAATGTTAAAGTCTGCAAAAATCCGGTTCAGATAAAAGCTGAAAACCTGGTCGGCCTGCCACAAAAGCGGCACAATGACCGTCAGCAGCAGCGCCCCAATAAAAATGCCGGCCACCACCTGCCAAAGCCCCTTGCGCTTGTTGCCCATGCGGGACAAGATGGCGAAGAAATGAGGAATGGCGCTGAAAGGTTTGACAAACCAGCCCATCAGTAACCCGACAAAAGCGACCCAGATTTCCATGGGCTTCACATCCAAAGCGGTGGCCTGGGTCAGCAACATCAACCCCCAGGGCAGCGAAAGACAGAGAAAGGCGGCGTACTCATGTTGACTGAAAAAAATCGGCCATATGCACAAAAGGATGCACCCGGCCTCCAAGAGAAGAAGCAGCTTGTGTTGGCGCAACTTTGGCCACATGAAAAAGGTGAAGACCGCCAGATAGGCAAGCCAAAAGAGGCCGTAACATACGACAGAACGAATAAACAGCCGATCCAGCAAAATGCCGATGGCCAAGGCGCCCAGCAAAAGCCACATTTCCGGTTTGGTATAGACACGGGGCGGCTTCGGCTCGGGCGGGGTATAATAGACAGGCGGTGCCGGCACCGGTGGCGGGGGAATCGGTTGATTGGCGGGAATTTGATTTTGCGGCTGCTCACTCATGGCTGTTGTCTCCTTCTACAAATTCTAAAATGTCACCGGGCTGGCACTCCAGCGCTTTGCACAGACTGTCCAAAGTGGAAAAGCGCACCGCCCGACCTTTGTTGTTTTTGAGTACCGACAAATTGGCAAGCGTCAAATCCACCCGCTGGGCCAGTTCGTTCAGGGACATTTTGCGCTTTGCCATCATCACATCTAAATTGACTACAATCATACAGGCCGCCCCCTTATATGGTCAGGTCGTTTTCTTCCCGAAAGGCCACGGCCGCCCGAAAAAGATCCGCCAGCACAAAGGCCAAAAGGCTGCACAACAGTAAAATCATGCCGCACGCCAGGGTAAGAGGGGTGAAAAAGGGAACGCATTTGACAAAGAACAAAAGGGCTACCCCCAAAGCGACAGCGCCCATCCGCACGAAAGCGGTGACATTGCGCCAGACGAAGGGACCGGAGGCAATGGAACGCACCATGAAAATAAGCTCCCCGATAATCCACAAAGCGCCCAGACCCACGGCAATTAAGAAGAACAAAAGAAAAAGCTGATATCCCGCCCAATGCTCATACCGGTCCCGAAACATTCGCAGGTACCAACCGGTCAGCCAGGGCATGGCGGTGACGACACCCGCCGCCCCAACCCCCAGTATATAAAGCATCATTTCCAAAAGGCGGGAAGCAAAGCTGCGTTTCATGAAACATTCCTCCATCCAGTTTAACCCTGCATTGTAAAAATATTGTCAAAAGCACTATAACACAACAAAAAAAGAAAATCAATATATTTTTATCGAAAAACAATAAAAATATATTGATTGAAGAAAAAAAGGCTAGGTCCCTGTTACGGGGCCCAGCCTGCTGCGTCCATACCGCCTACAATGTGTGACCGTTGTACACCCGTTTGGCGGCGGCCACCGCGGCCGCGTCGCCGGTAAAAAGAAAAGGCAACCCCACAATGCCCTGCAATTCCTGCACATAGGAAGCGGCAGCCGTCGGTTTCTCCGGCAGTTCCACCTCCAGCACGTCGGCGCCGTCGGCCATATAATCCAAAGCGGCATCCATCACATCGTCCATATTGGGGGAGTAGGGCAGATGGGTGACGGGACATTCGTCCAGGTTGGCCAGCCGGGTGCCGGAACAGATAACCCGGCTGCGGTCGGTAAAGATGCGGGCGGCGGGCTTTACCCCCTCCAGCGAACGCCGCAACAGCCGGATATAGTCGGGGGTGGTGCCGCAGCAGCCCCCCACCGCCCAAATACCCAAAGGCGGATAAGCCAGCATCGCCTCCACAAACTGTTCCGCGGTAATGTCATAGGCGGGCTGGCCATCTTTGACCACCGGCAAGCCTGCGTTGGGCTTGATGATAACCGGCAGCGAGGTATAGGCCAAAAGCCGCTCGGCAATGGGCAATATTTGAATCGGCCCCAGCGAACAGTTAATGCCAATGGCGTCCGCCCCCAACCCCTCCATGACAAGCGCCATACCCTCTACAGGGCAGCCCATATAGGTGCGCATATTGGATTCGAAGGCAAGGGTACAAAACACCGGCAAGTCGCAGTTTTCTTTGGCGGCCAGCACGGCGGCCTTGGCGTCATACAGGTCGGTCATTGTTTCCACGGCAATGACATCCACCCCTGCCGCCGCCCCGGCCATAATGACCTTGGCGTAGGTTTGATAGGCCTCCTCAAAGCTTAAATCTCCCTGGGGCTTGTAAAGGGTGCCAATGGAACCGACATCCAGCCCCACCAGCCCGTGGTAGGGCTGTGCCGCCTCTTTGGCCGCGGTTACAGCCGCCTGCACGGCGTCGGTCATTTTCCAGTCCGCGGCGCCAAGCATCGGTTCGGTGGCGCGAAAGGTGTTGGCGTAAACAATGTCGCTGCCCGCCTCAAAATAGGCGGTGTGCACCGCCCGAATCGCCTCGGGGTTGGTGAGATTCAGAGTGATGTTCGGCTGGCCGGGCTTCAGATAGGGCATAAGCATGGTGCCCATGCCGCCGTCCAAAAACAAAAGTTCATCCGAAGATTTTGCAAAATTCATCGCTACACCTCACTTTATGAGCTTGACAGATTTGACGATGTTGTCGTAAATGGTCATATCTTCCGCGGTGGCCTGTTGGGAAACGACAAAAGAAACGCCGGTCACATGCCCGTCCCCAAGGTCCACCACATAATCGACCGAAAAGTTGTTCTGGGGCTGCTCCATGCTGATGTATCGCTTAAAGTTGCCCTGTGTACAAAAGCCGCCCAGAACAAGCTCCTTTGTTTCTTTCACATTGTATTTTTCTCCGGTGAAAATATTGCCGCTGTAATAATCGGGGGGATAGGCCTCGTTGTCAAAGGGGGTCTCGCCTGGTTGAAGAGGGTAATAATTGGCGGGGCCGTAACCAATGACAAGTTTGCCGTTTTGAAAGTGGCCATCATACTCCAGCTGAAACGTTTCGCTGTTGTAAGAGACATTGGGAGGCAGCGAAATTTGCAGGCGGGCCGTATCGGCCTTTTCGCTGTTGTTGAGCGCTTCAATATCCTTGGCTTCAATCTCCACTGTTTGGTAGGCGGCGGGGTCGCCAAACGTCATATATTCCCAATGCTCCCACATAATAAAGCTGCCGTGCCAGTTTTCCGGCAAAGTGGGATCCGGTTGATCCAGCGGGTCAATGACAGCCGAGACGGCAGAATTGGAAACAGCGGAGGAAGAAGCCTCAATTATGCTGTCCGGCGTTGTGGCAGAAGGGGCGTCCGGCAGGGATGAAGAAGCGCCACGGGGGGCGCAGCCGGCGGCAACCAGCAACAAAACGGCAAATGCGCCGGCAAGAATTTTGTTGGACATATGAAATCTCCTCGTGATGTGGTGGGGGAAACCAAGAATAAAGAGAAGGGTACGATCAGGGATACAGTTGGTGAACGACTTCCTGAAAATAGGCCCATCCGCTTTGCATTAATTCATAGGGCACCAGGTGGTAAGGACAGCGGGAGGCACAGGCTTTGCACAGGGTGCAGTTGGGCACCCGGGCCATCTTCTCCTGCCACTCCGGGGTCGTCCACATGGCGGGTACAGCCCGTTTAAGCAGGGGTTCCATGCGGCAGGCGATATCCAGCGGAATACCGGCGGGACAAGGTTTGCAATAGCCGCATCCCCGGCAAAATTGCCCCCCCAACTCCGCCCGTTCAGCTTCCACGGCGGCCTTGGCGGCGTCGCCCCACGGCGGCGGGGCCTTTTCCAAAGCGATGAATTCATCCAATTCCCGCTGGTGCTGGATGCCCCAGATGGGCAGCACATTGGCAAAACGATGGAGATAAGCCACATTGGCGGATATATGCCGAATCAGCCCGCCGGCCATCGCTTTCATCGCGATGAATCCCACATTGGACGCTTCGCACAAGCGTACCAATGCTTCGTCGTCGGCATCGGACAGGCAGGAGAAAGGAAACTGGAGGGTGTCGAAACGCCCCGACTCCACCGCCCTGGTGGCCACCGCCCGGGAATGGTTCGTCAGGCCGATAAAGCGGATACGCCCTTTTTGTCGGGCCTCCAGCGCCGCTTCGTATATATCATCGTGGCCTTCGTCGCCGGGGACAAAGGCGGGGTTGTGGAACTGATAAATGTCAATGACATCGGTGCCCAGTGTGGCCAGACTGGTGGCCAGGTCGCGCTCGAAACCGGCCCGGTCGGTGGCCATTGTCTTGGTGGCGATGACAATGTGGTCCCGCACATCCCCAAGGGCAGCCGAGAGTTTCGCCTCGCTGTCTGAATAGGCCCGGGCGGTGTCAAAAAAGTTGACGCCATTTTCATAAGCGCTGTGCAAAATTTGTTTGGCGGTGTCCATATCGGCCCGCTGAATTGGCAACGCCCCAAAACCCAGGCGGCAAGACGTCAGTCCGGTGCGCCCCAATGTGACCTGTGTCATCATATCCACCTCGTTATGTCAATAAAATTAAGGACTTACAAAAGCGTTTTGCGCAGTGTCTCGCCGTCCAAAGACGAAAGATAGGCGGGGGGAATGTCAAAGACAGTTTTGGCGCCAAAAGAGCCCTCGGCCGACAGCCGCACGGCCGCCCGGGCATAGGCCACCAGCACGCTGGCGGTAAATTCCGGGTTGCTGTCAAGGGTGAGGGAAAACTCCATCACCTGCTTGCTGTCGCCGGTGCGTCCGCTGCGAATGACAAAGCCGCCATGAGGCATTTGACTGTGCTTTTGTGTAAATTCATTTTCGGAGATAAAGTGCACGGTGGTGTCGTAGTCGGCAAAATAGTGGGGCATCGCCTTGATGTCGGCTTCTATGCGGGCGGTGTCCGCGCCGGCTTCGGCCACGACATAGCATTCCCGCAAGTGTTTTTGCCGGGGCGTCAGGACAGGATTTTCCCCGCTGCGGGCCGCCTCGACAGCCGCTGGAATGGGAACCGTGTATTGAATGGCACAGGCCACGCCCGCCAAACGGCGGATGGCGTCGGAATGCCCCTGGGAAACGCCTTTGCCCCAAAAGGTGTAATCCTCGCCCACCGGCAGCACCGCCCCGCCCATCATGCGCAGAATGGAAAAGAGACCGGGGTCCCATCCCGCCGAAATGACGGCGGTTTTGGTTTGGGCCGCCGCGTTGACATCGGAGAAATAGGCGGGGATTTTGGCGTGGGTATCAAAGCTGTCCACAATATTAAAATAGCGCGCGAAATGCGGGCCTTGCTCGGGCAGATCGGTGGCCGAGCCGCCGCATAAAATCAGCACGTCAATTTGATCTGTCATTTTGGGTGCGTCATCCACCGACAAAACAGGGACGCCAGCGGTGTTTACGGCGAGGGATTGGGGGTCGCGTCGGGTGAAAACGGCGGCAAGGGCCATATCCGGGTTTTGCGCAATGGCTTTTTCGACGCCTTTGGCCACATTGCCGTAGCCGACAATGCCTACTTGGATCTTGTTCATTCAGGGTTCCTCCTTTGGAAAAGCAGTGGTTTTCGTTAAAACGAATTCATATATTGGCAGCAAAAGCTGACTCAATCGGCTATATGGCGGCCCGCCTGCCCGCGGGGCACACCCGCATACAGATGCCGCAGACAGCGCCCCGTCCGATGGACTCAAAATGGGCCTTCATGTAAGTGCTGCAGGCTGCCGCGTCCACAAAGGCGCTGCGGTCAAGGGCGGGGGAAAAGGCTGTGCCGGTAAGGGCGTGGGCAGGGCAGGCCCGGACGCAAATGCCGCAATGGGCACAAATGTCGGGCAAAGCGGGCGGCACGGCGGACACAGGCAACGGGGCATTGGTAAAAACGGTGCCCAGACGCACCCGGGGGCCAAATTGCCGGTGTAAAAACAGGGCGTTTTTGCCAATGCGTCCAAGCCCTGCGCCACAGGCAGCGCGTTTATGGGAGTAAAGGCCTTTGTATTGCCACCCGTTCCGGTTCATGCTTTGGGAGGCGGCCACCGGGTACCAGGTATAACCCTGGCTTTCCAGCGCCTGACCCGCCAACAGGCAAAGCCGGTCGATTTGGGCGTTGACAGTGCGGTAATGATGAAAATAGGCTTCGGTGGGGGCGTCGTCAATTTCATCAACAATGGCGTCCGAAAGGCGCACCACAATCGTGACGGCGTAGGGGAGGGCGCCGGGCGTCTCACCGCCGGGTGCGCTGAACCCCACATCGGCCGCTCCCTGACGACAAAGCATAGCCTGAAATTCTTCCAGCCATGCGGCGCTGCAATTTGGCAAAGCATCCACCCCCCAGGATGTATACACACCCCATATACATTATTGTACCCCAAAGAGAACCCGGCGGTCAACAGAAAGAACCGGGTTTTTTGTTGCCATCATGCCCAAAAACCGATATACTGGTAGCGGATGGAAGAAAGGAGGACGGAGCATGGACAAACGAGAGGAGATGGGCAGCAAGCCACAGCCGCGGCATTCTGGTGATACCGGGCAGCCGCCCCGCCATTACGCGCCGCCCGGGGGCCATGCGTTACCCGGATATGGTCTTTCGCCTGCATATAGCCGCCCGCCGTTTTATCCGGTCTATGAGCCCCCCTTGCCCCCCGAAAATCCGGCAGGGCTGCCTAAAGTGTGGCAGTCGGCGCTTTTGTACAGCGCTGTGGTGCTGGGCATGTCCGGCACGAATATTCTGCTGATGGTGCTGGGGGACAGTTTGGGCGTCTGGTACAACTTTTTGGCAATGCCTTTTTTGCAGATTATGTTTCTGGCCATTTTAACTGTATTGCTGCTGGTTTTTAAAGTGGACTGGAAACGTACCCTTCGTTTGACCAAACCCAAGCCGGTAGAGATGCTTCTTGCGGCGGCGACAGCGCTTTTGCTCATACCGGTGTCCGGCTGCCTTTCCTCCATTGTGCTGCTGCTGGTGGGCATGCTTTTTGGGCGTACGGAAGTGCCCGACATCAGCTCGCTTGGCTTTCCGCCCCTTGTGATGTTTGCCTGTATGTGTGTGGTGCCAGCCATTGTGGAGGAGCTGATGTTCCGGGGTGCCATCCAGCGGGGCATGGAGCGGGTGGGGACGATGAAAGGCGTAGTCCTGACAGGGCTGCTGTTTGGGCTGATGCATATGGATTTTCAGCGGTTCATCGGGCAGGCCCTCATTGGAATGGTGATGGCCTATGTCGTCATGCGCACCGGCTCTATTGTGAACGGGATGATTATGCATTTCGTCAACAATGTCATTCCCTTTTTACTATTATATGTCTTCAGCGGCGCGTCCATGGACATACAGGCGCAAGGGGATATATGGGCAATGGTGCGGCAGCAGGCGCCCTTGTTGAACATGAATACAACATTGTTTACCGGCTTGATGATGTTTGCGTTTTTGTTGGGGGCGGTTTTTTACGGCGCCATTGCCTACATCCCTTTTTCGGTTATTAAAAAGCGTACGGCGCGGCCAAGGCAGACGATGCCCTCTTTTTGGGAAAGCAAAAAGGGACTTTGGCTGCTGTTACCGGGGCTATTGCTGGTGTTGGCACAATACATTTTGGTGGGCTATCTCTTGTCGCGGGGCAGTGTACTGTAACAAGGCGGCGGCGCGGAAAAAATGGTTTGTCTTTTTCTCTCTTTGCCTGCGTTTTAGCTCTTGACATGTCCCAATTTTTATTGTAATATAATAAAGCTCGCTGAACGCAGCGGGCATTCATGGGGGTGTAGCTCACTTGGGAGAGCGCTTGACTGGCAGTCAAGAGGTAAGGGGTTCGATCCCCCTCATCTCCACCAAAAACCGGTACCAGCCTACAGGCTGGTACCGGTTTTTTTGTACCTTGATGAGGAAGGGTGTTATAGCTTGTTTTGCGTTAGAACCGTTTTTGTCAGCGGCAGATATTTCTTATTCTTCAAAAAATATCTGTAATTCTAGTGGTTGGCGCGTCATCATTTTTTATGGTAAGATTGTAGATGAAAAGAAACACATTGGCAAATGCGACTCATTGACGTAATGCACATATGCATTTTTTCTCTCGCTCACTTATCATAAAGGGGGTAAATATGATGGCCTTTACATTAATCTATGGTACGTCTCTTGATGATAGAAAACCATATATGGAAGGCGAAAAATCCGTTAAATATATGTGGTTCGATGATGAAATACATGACTTTCTTTATTCAAAACGGAGAGAGCTTCCATTTGATTCTACGTCCTTCTTTGATATCATTCCAGTTGAAAGCGATGTAATTCTTGACGATGAAGAAATCTCGAAGATTATTGAGTATTTTCAAAATGTCAAAACTTCTGGAGTGCTAAAAGAGGCACCGGGACCAGAATATGCAGAAGAACAGATCAATGAAGCGCTGTCATTTTTAGTGGAGGCGAAAGAATCGAATTGTGGCGTTATTTCTGTTGGCGAATAAGCCGTAATGTTGAGCCATCCAAGTATATTCCTTCCGATGCATATCAAAATGGCTACGAATCTATCGTCCAAGATTGATCAATCCTACGCTTTGTTGCCAAGATGGTATTGTTCCATTAAGAACACAGCAAGACCATGGGTGTGAAAGCGCCTGTTTTTCTATCGGATCAGTCCATGTTCGCGCTGCACCTATGCCCGACTGACAGCTCAAAGATATGTCACACCATTTCGGAACTGTCCAGACCAATCAAGTTCCCCCGTGCCCTCAGGGTTCTTCTCGTTGCCAAAGGCGTCATAGCGGTAGGATTTCGTCACAATGCCAGACCCGTTGGTAAGCCCGGTGACGTCGCCATGGGCTATTTAGAAAAAGAAAATTCATATACCTGTGCTTGAAAACCAGCAAAATCGGGATAATCAAATTTCAAATTACTTACTCTGATGCTTTTGTCGCTATTTAACTCATTTACCCAAGTCCCATCTAAACCGTTATTAGACATAATCAAGAGATCATAAACTTCTTTTTGCGCTATTGTATAAAATTTGCGATCATTAAAATTGAAAAATACTCTCTTGTCATCTGAATCAATAATCGATGTAGATAACCAACTATTCTGAAATACCGCATTGGGAACATTTTTGATATTTTCAGTAGAATAGTTTTCTAAGGAATAGCTGTACAATTGCTTATTATCTAAATTATAAATGCAGTAACTTAATCGATTGTTATGATAAGTAATATAGCAAATATATGACTCAACAACATCTAAGCTTAATAGTTCCTCTTTCTCTAGAAAAACATTTTTTATTTGATTTTGCATTAAATCATACGCAAAATATTTTTGTCGACCCAAAGGCTCTCTCTCATTCTGTGGTAGTGCATAAATTAAATATCGATTATCGATCACTGCAATAATATCGAAGAGGCCTAACTGCTGATCCAATTTCTTATATTCCCCAGTGGAATTAGTAATACAAAGTTGATTGGTATTGTTTTGAAAATAACAATACACAATAATGTTATCAAAAACTTGAGTGAAAAGGGCTCCTTCAGTTTCAGGATATATAATGTGTTCCTTCGTTTTCATTTCTTCAAAATAATTTTGACTGATAAGTATTGCCTTTCCATTCTGCGTACTAATAAACCATAGATTGTTCCCTTCGATAACAATTCCCTCATCCCCAATCCAGAAAAGACTGTCAATAATATTTGAATACTTTTCATTGCTAATTGGAATTTGGGGCGGATTTATTTTGTATTGTTCTAAAGTAATATACTCGGAAAAATCATAAGTGGAAATTATTTCACCATTAATATCTGCAAATACAATTTTATAATTAATGGAACTCAAGGAAGATTTCAAATCGGTTGGAGTTGAAAAAATCATAGCTAAGTATTCATCACCTCTTGACAATTTCATTCCAACAAATCCCTTTTCTTCCATTATGATATTTTTTATGATTTCTCCATTCGAATTCATAAGCATTAATAATCCTGTATTTGTAACAGGATTTTCAAAATATGCATAATAAGTATTTAAGTCTACCCATTGGACAGCTTTTAGCGCCCCATAGACATCCAAATTTGTCGTTTTTATATCTAATCTCAATTTATCAGTTACAACATTGCCCGTAGTGAGCACATCCGATATGGGCAACAATATCTTGTCGCCCATATCTTGCATCTTTACTTGATTATCACTTCCACGACTTAAACTCTCTGAATTCATTTGCAATTCTTGTGTGGTATTCGGTGTACTACAAGCTACACATATAAATAGTGTAATAATAAATAAAAACTTTTTCATTTTATTACCTCCCAAAGATGCTAGTTGCAGAAATAGTTAAAATAGGGGGTAGGGTCATAGGTCGTTGTCGTATCTGGAACAGTTACACCTCTATTCATCCAATAGGCACTTTGAGCTGGGAGTGCATTTTTAGGAACTCCTGAAACTTCGATATGTGTATGTACTGTCCCCCCTGAACCAACATTACTCTCTGCACCAATCAAATCACCCTGAGAAAGGAAATATGTTCCATCTGCAGTGTAGCCATCAATAATTTTTTGGCTAATATTCAGATGCAAATAAATAATATAAACCATTTGTTCCGTTTTGAAAGGATCCGCGACTTCCACGACTAACATACTAGCTGTTCCACCCGTTGTTTTGCCAGCGTGCACAACTGTTCCATCGCTGATGCTATACAATTTTTTCCCTCGCTCCATGAAGAAATCAACACCTGCATGATAGCCCCATCTATCATCCCACTCATTCCACATATAATAGTTGTAATGGGATTGATCAACGGCTTGACCATATAACTGTGCTGCTGCTCTGCCTGCAGCCGGTACACTTTCCGAAGCCGACCTTGCCTGGTTTCTACTTGGCCCACTGCTTGCACTGTTACTAGAGCTGTTCCCCAAACTATTTCCACTATTTGTGGAACTTTCCGTCCCACTTTGTCCATAATAGAAGGTGGTCGAAGCTGAATACTTGGGCTTATTGTCTTTTAGTTTCGAATAACCACCTACACCAGGGATTGGATCTAGCCCCAGTGGGTCGATAAGACCAATTGGGTTATTATTGCAGTAAGTATACCAGTTCAGCCCATCCCGAATGGGGTCTTGGGTCATTTACTTACTCTATAGTTGGGATACGAGCAGAATTCTATGCTAGTACCACGACATTGACAATACTACGATTTTATAAACTTGTCACCAGCTTTGACAGCATAATAACCTCTGTCAATAACAATTTCATTATTTGACATAATTTTGAAAACATATTGATCATTCATATATTTTGTGCCGGATTCCTCAAAAATTGTGCCATCTAGGTTTACGTTAACAATTACTTGATTCTCTTGTACGCAATAAGTCCCATATACGCTGCAAAGGCCTTCCATATAGTTTACAATGAGTTCGCATCTGCCATCTTCATTGAAAATGACTGCAGGTATAGCTTCTGAATATCCTTCAAAGAACTCTGCCTTATATATGTCGCTATTACAAATATACTTCCCAGAAACCTGATAGTTCAAAGGCTTAACAATTTCTTCAGATGATTCCGATATTTTAGATTCAAGTACAGAAGCGGGACTCAATGCCGAAGAGGCAGATTCTTCCGGAATCTCCTCGCTATCCGATACAAGAGCGGAAAATGAGCTGATTGGTTTTTGGCTCTCTATGCAACCAGACATATACGCAATAATCACAATTGCTACAAATACCATCAATGTCTTTTTCATGCTGATCTCCTTTCGGAATTTATCCCAGATAATCTTGTGGATTGCTAACATGGGTGCCATATACCATTTCAGTTCTTACCTCAAAGTGCAAATGAGGGTTTGAAGAATTTCCAGTATCGCCCACATGGCCGATCCATTGCCCTGCTTCCACTCTGGTCGCGAGTGCCAGAGGAGTATCGGAATGCTGAAGATGTGCGTATAGGTAGTATTTTCCGTCATCCCCTAAGATTATCACCCTATTCGCATAGGCTTTATTGTACTCTTCTATATTGGGGTCTGTACCCGTTCCTTTACGAATATTGTAATCATCGGGATAGGAGTTGATCGAAAGCACGACTGTGCCTCCCTTACAAGCGGTGACCGGTGTTCCTTTTGGCGCTACGAAATCAATGCCTGTGTGACCCGAATAGGTTGTCCAGGTGGTTGATGAATTGGGAAATGGTGATATTACCGGCTGAAAAACTTTTGACTGCGCTTTGCGACCAATGCCTTCAACGCCACTATCATCGGTATAAAAAGTTGTTGAAGCCGTGTAATTATTTGGCACCCTCGGCGTTGCATTGCTGGTTCCCTTTGCCCCGCTTTTGTCAGGATAGAAGGTTGTGGAAGGCGAATGAGTATTTCTGTAAATATACTCATCCGGTATATCCGTCATCTTACCCTGGAACGGGTCGTATACTTTTTTTAGCCCCGTAGGATCACAGAACATGACGGGATTGCCAGAACAGTACGAATACCAATTCCACCTATGCCTTGCCGGATCTTCTGTGGTAAACCGGCCCAAACCCGGTACATAATACCGTGCCCGCACGTAAATGCTGCCGGTTTCTTTGTCAAAGTACTCGCCGCAGTAACGGAAGGGGTTGGCGTCCGCGTCGGCAGGGTTCTTCTCGTTGCCAAAGGCGTCGTAGCGGTAGGATTTCGTCACAATTCCAGACCCGTTGGTAAGCCCGGTGACGTCGCCATGGGCATTGTAAAGATAGTATTGCTGC
>JAVBNO010000019.1:0-125630 GCA_031551485.1 Oscillospiraceae bacterium | reverse complement strand
TTTTCTCTTTAGCACAAAAGCATCACTGAACCTTGTGTCTAAACCAAATTTTGCTTATGCGAACAATACCGGCGCAGCAAGCTGCGCCGGTATTGTTCAAAACCTTGTTCTTATTATGAGCGGATGGCAGGCAAATTATTTGAAATAGCGGTCCAAAAGGCCTTTGAAGCCGCAGCCGTGGCGGGCTTCGTCTTTACACATCTCATGAACCGTATCGTGGATAGCGTCCAAATTAAGCTCTTTGGCACGGGTGGCCAATTTCTTTTTACCTTCGCAGGCGCCATTTTCGGCCGCCACACGCAGCTCCAGGTTCTTTTTCGTATCGGCATTGACAACTTCGCCCAACAGTTCGGCAAAGCGGGCAGTGTGGTCAGCTTCCTCGAAGGCATAGCGCTTATACGCTTCAGCAATTTCAGGATAACCCTCGCGGTCGGCTTGCCGGCTCATGGCCAGATACATGCCAACTTCCATGCATTCGCCTTCGAAATTCATCCGCAAACCTTCAATGATTTCAGCATCTACGCCCTGGGCAATGCCCACGCGGTGCTCGTCGGCCCAGGTCATGCCGGAATCACTTGCCTGTAACGCAAATTTTTCAGCAGGCGCCTTACACAAAGGACAAACTGCGGGAGGCGTATCTCCCTCATGCACATAGCCGCAAATACTACAAACCCATTTTTTCATATGTTTTCTCCTTTTCTCAATAAGCATTCTTCCTTCCCTTGTTAATACTGTACCATAATAGTATACAATTTACAAGGGTAATAAGAATTTTCTTTCTCACTTATCATACCACAATGATATCCAAAATACGACCATACTAAAGGTAAGCGTCATTAAGATGCCGAGCAAATAACGAGCGTTCACGCCATTCTATCATCATTTGGAAAAATAATCCTTGGTGCCGATGGTATAGTTTCCCTCCTTTGGTTCCATAATAATACCAGATTAAGGCGATTGTTTCAGCCTGATCTAACCATAAAAAAGAGGTGAAGAAAATGGGCAAAAAGGATAAGCAAATGAAGAAACCCAAAAGTCCTCAGGTTTCCGACAGAAGTGGCAGCAATGTCGAGAATAAAGGCGGCATGCAGCAGAAAGGCGGCACCCAGGGCGTAAATCCTTCCGACTGCCGTTAAAACCGGCCACCATTACAATTCTGCAATAAAACCCTTGATGGCATCAAAGCGTATTGCAAAAGGCGGCCCCGTCACATGGGGCCGCCTTTTAGTATGCACACAATGTCAGTGAATGTCCCGGCCCAATGGCCGAAAACCGTGGCCCAATATCTCTCCCGCGTCGGCGGCAATCATAAAAGCGGTGGGATCAATTTCGTGAATGATGGCCCGCAGCCGGTAACTTTGCTGTTTACGCACAGCGCACATCAGCACTTTTTTACCGTCGCCCCGGTAAGCGCCCTCTCCGTGAAGCAGTGTGACGCCCCGGTCCAACTGCTTCATCACTTCGTCGGCAATTTCCCGGTTTTTTTCCGAAATGACAAAACATAACTGGCCCGTATCAAGGCCATACAACAGGCTGTCGATGATGCGGGAGCCGGTGAACAAGCTGATCATGCCGTAAAGCGCTGTTTCGATGTTGCGATAAACAATGGCCGCCAGTGCCAGCACCACCACATCTACAAGCAACAGCACCCGCCCAATTTGCATATAGGGAAAGCGCAGCTGAATGAGGCGGGAGGCAATGTCCGAGCCACCGGTGGTGGAGCCCCGCATAAACACAATGCCCATGCCGGCGCCCATGGCCACACCGCCAAACAGCGCCGCCAAAATGGGGTTTCCCTCGTACACCGGCAGCCACAGCGGCATCACCACATCCAACATCACTGTCATAATAGCCACAGTTTTAAGGGTCTTTAGGGTGAAGCTCATCCCCAAAAACCGGGCCGCCAAAAGCAAAAGCGGAATATTCAGCACCAGCACCAACACACCAAGCGGCCATCCGGTCAGGTAATTCACCAGCACCGAAAGGCCCGACACACCCCCCGGCGCAATATGGTTGGGGGACAAAAAGCTGTGAATACCCACAGCATACATAAACGCGCCGACAATGTCATAGGCGATGTCCAAAATCAGTGACTTGGCCCTTTCTTTCGGTGTCATGGCGTTTTCCCTTATTGGCATTTCGTTTCACACCCACTTGCCTATGATGATACTTCGTTTATCATTCCTTCAATGAGAGCAAACAATTCATAAATGCGCTCTGTCTGGCCTTTCAGATACAGGTAACCAAACAGCGCCTCCACGCCGGTAGCCTGCCGGTAATCGATTGGGTCGGCGTTTTTGGGCAGATGCCCCGAGGTGGCGTTACGCCCTCTGCGCATAATGTCCTCTTCCTCCGGCGCCAGCTTACCCAGCAAAAATTGGTACACGGCCGACTGAGCCGAGCACCGTACTTTTTTAACAGCCATGCTGTGGAGCTTGCCGGGGGGCATGCTGCCCCCTGCCACCAGTTTTTCCCGCACCAGCAGTTCATATACACCGTCCCCTACAAAAGCCAGCGTCAGCGGGCTGTAAAGCTTGGGGTCCATCAGTTGTTCCTTATGCTCAAGCATATGCGTTTCCTCTGTCCATTATTGGATATAATCAAACTCAAAATTGAGGATGCTCACCGTGTCGCCGTCTTCAATACCCATTTCATCCAGCTTGCCAATGATGCCGCTTTGCCGCAGCACCCGCTGAAAATATTGAAGGGACTCGTAGTCTTCCATGTTCACTGACCCCAGCACCTGGCTAAGCCAGTCGGCCTCCACCACATAGACGCCGTCCTCCACACGAATGGTAAAATCGTTTTTGCGCGCTTTCGCTTCTATCTCTTCCAGCGGCACAGCCTCCGGTTCATACGCAAGAATGGGCGGCAACTTGTCCAATTCGGCCGCCACCGTCCGAATGAGAGCGTCCACACCGGTGTGGGTCGCCGCTGAAATGGTAAAAAAGCGGTAACCTTTTTGCTCCACAAATGCCTGGAAGTCCGCAATTTGCTCCGGGGTGGCAATGTCGCTTTTGTTACCTGCCACAATTTGGGGCCGTCCGGCCAGCTCGGGATTAAACCGCCGCAACTCGGCATTGATGGTTTCAAAATCGGTGGCGGGGTCCCGCCCTTCACTGCCCGATACATCTACAATGTGCACAATCAGGCGGCAGCGCTCCACATGGCGCAAAAAGGCGTGTCCCAAGCCGATGCCCTCACTGGCGCCCTCAATAAGGCCTGGAATGTCGGCCATTACAAAACTTTTTTCTTCCCCCGCGCTCACAACCCCCAGAGTGGGGATCAGCGTGGTGAAGTGATAGTTGGCCACCTTGGGCCGGGCTGCCGACACAACAGAAATCAAAGTGCTTTTGCCCACGTTGGGGAATCCCACAAGCCCCACATCCGCCAACAGCTTTAGTTCCAGCTTCAGCTCATACGCCTCCCCCGGCAGACCGGGTTTGGCAAAACGCGGGATTTGTCGCGTCGGGGTGGCAAAATGCTGGTTTCCCCAGCCGCCTTTGCCACCTTTGGCAATCACAACCGGTTTATCACCGGATATATCGGCCAAAATCCGGCCTGTCTCCGCCTCCCGCACCAGCGTACCCTTGGGCACCTTGATGACAAGATCGCTGCCGTTTTTGCCGCTGCACCGGCTGGACCGCCCCGGTTGCCCCGGTTCGGCCGCATATTTGCGGCGATGGCGAAAGGCCAAAAGGGTGGACAAATTGGTGTCTGCCACAAAGACGATGTCGCCGCCCTTACCGCCGTCGCCCCCGTCGGGGCCTCCGGCTGCCACATATTTTTCCCGGTGGAAACTGACAACACCCGTGCCACCATCTCCGGCCTTTACCCTAATATTGGCTACATCAATGAACATGCCATCACCTTCTTTTTCTCACTTAACATTTATTCTGCGCTTCTTTGCTGAAAAAATCAACTCCCAGCCAAAACTGGGAGTTGCATTGCGTTGTCGTTCACTTTACGCAGGATAAACGGAAACTTTCTTGCGGTCTTTGCCCAAACGTTCAAACTTAACTTTGCCGTTGACAAGAGCAAAAAGTGTATCGTCCGAACCTTTGCCTACATTGTTGCCGGGATGAATGTGTGTGCCTCTCTGGCGCACCAAGATATTGCCGGCCAATACTTCCTGACCGTCGGACCGTTTAACGCCAAGCCGTTTCGCCTCGGAATCGCGGCCGTTCTTGGTAGAGCCAACACCCTTCTTATGTGCCATTTATGATAACACCTCAGCTTTCAATCTTTTCATATCCCTTTTGGGAAAGTTTATGCAATGGCGGTAATTTCAACCTTGGTATAGGGCTGTCTGTGGCCCATTTTGCGTTTGGAATCTTTTTTGGAGCGGTAGGTAAAAACAGTGATTTTTTTGGCTTTTCCGTTTTTAATCACTTTGCCGGTCACTTTGGCGCCTTTAACATAGGGCGAGCCAAAAGTGGTTGCTTTGTCTTTTCCTACTACCAAAACTTTGTCAAACACAATTTCGTCGTTTTCGTTCACTTCCAGCTTTTCAATAAACAGCTGGTCGCCAACCTCGGCCCGATATTGTTTGCCGCCGGTTTCAAATACTGCGTACATGCTCGGTTTCCTCTTTCATATCAGACTCGCTGTATACAGGCGGCACCCATTTGCAAATGCGAAACGGCACACTTCAAAAGCCCGGCACATGCGGCAAAGAAAATAGTAGCATATTGGCTATCAATTGTCAATATGTTAATGCTTTATAACATGGCTTCCGCCGCGCGCACGGTGTTTTCCATCAGCATGGTAATTGTCATGGGGCCGACGCCCCCCGGCACCGGGCTAATGTATCCGGCAATCGGCTCCACTGCCGCAAAGTCCACATCGCCGCAAAGCTTGCCCTCGCTGTTCCGGTTGGTACCCACATCGATGACCATTGCCCCGGGCTTCACCATATCCGCCGTCACAAAGCCCGCTTTGCCCACCGCCGCCACAAGGATGTCCGCCCGGCGGGTCACCTCCGCCAAGTTTTTGGTGCGGGAATGGCATACTGTCACCGTGGCGTTTTGGTGCAAAAGCAGCATGGCCATGGGCTTGCCTACAATATTGCTTCGCCCGATGACGACGCATTCTTTTCCCTCCACCCTCTCGCCGGTGGAGGCGATCAGCGCCATCACTCCTGCCGGGGTGCAAGGCACAAACTGAAAATCGCCGATCATGATATGCCCCACATTTTCGGCGTGGAAAGCGTCCACATCTTTGTGGGGGGCAATCGCCTCGATGACCGCTTTTTCGTCAAGCCCCTTTGGCAGCGGCAACTGTACCAAAATGCCGTGGATCTCCTTTTTGGCGTTCAGCGTTCGGACGAGGTCCAGCAGTTCTTTTTGGGTTGTTTCGGGCCCAAGGGCGTACTCTTCCGAATATATCTCCAATTCGGCACAGGCTTTCTTCTTGTTGTTCACATAGGTTCGGGAGGCAGGGTCTGCCCCTACAATGACAACCGCAAGCCCCGGTCGGATCCCTTTGGCCGCCAGCGCCTGCACCCGCTCGGCCAGCGTCTGGCGCAACATGGCTGCCACTTGTTTGCCGTCAATTATTCTCGCCATGCTTATTTCTCCTTGGGCTTACCGCCGGATTTGGCTTTGGGCTTTGCCGGCGCTTTCGGTTTGGCTGCGGCCTTGGGCGCAGGCTTTTCGTTTTTGGGTTTGGCGGCGGTCTCCGGCTCTTTGGCTTCTTTCTCCGCCGGTACACTGGCCGCTTTCTTTTCTGCTGTCTCTTCGGCTGCCTTCTCTTCTGGAGCCTCGGCCTTCTCACCCGCTTTACCGTTCTTCGCCGGCTCAGCTTCTGTCGTATCTTTGGTCGTATCTTTGGCCGTATCATCGGCCACTTTCTCTTCTTCTGCTTTGGCTTCTTCGGCGGCTTTTGTCTTCTTGCTGCCATCGTCCTCTGCGTCCAATATGCCGGCCTCTGTCTTGCCGTACACTTTCAAGTAATCGGGATCGCCGCCGTTTTCACGGATTTTGCCATAGATATACAGCATGACAATGCCCGCTGCCAAAAAGCTGATGAGGGCCAGCCCCTGGGACACCCGCAGGCCTACAATCATCAAGCTGTCGGTGCGCAGACCTTCAATAAAGAATCGGCCAATCCCATACCACATGGCATAGGAAAGCAACATTTGACCATCAAACCGGCGCCTTTTGCTGAGCACAAAGGCAAACAGCGCAAAGCCCAGCAGATTCCACAGCGACTCGTAAATAAAAGTGGGATGCACCGGTACGGCAGGCATCACCTGTACGCCCAGCGCAGCCAGGCTGGCCTTATGTAGGCTTAGGTAATTGACAATACTGGGGGAAGTCATTCCCCAGGGCAATGTGGTGTTGGCGCCGAAAGCTTCCATATTGACAAAGTTGCCCCAGCGGCCAATGGCTTGTCCCAAAAGCAAGCCGATGACGCCCACGTCAAAAGCGGGCAATATTTTCACTTTGCGGATACGGCACATGATATATCCCGCCAAAAAGGCGCCGATGACACCGCCGTAAATGGCAATGCCGCCTTCCCAGATGCGAAAAACGGCCATCAGATCGTTTTTGTACATATCCCAGCTGAAAATCACATAGTAAATGCGCGCGCCAACGACGCCGCCGATAAACGCAAACAGCAAAACGTCAAACATTTTATCCGGGTTCACGCCAAAAGGCTTGCACGCCTTGACAACATAAAATACACCGGCGGCAAAAGCAAGGGCGAACAGAATACCGTACCAATAAATGGTGAAGGGCCCCACATGGAGCGCGACACGGTTAATGGGGATCTCCAGGCCCAATCCGGGAAAACTTAAAACCTCTATCATCTTTTTGTCCTCCTGTATCCAGCAAAATAAGATATCCGTAATCCACAAAATGCACGCTTTTTAAGAGGCGCTGGGCGGTGTCACAACCGACAATACCGCCTTCTTGGTATCAAAATCTTCCACAAGTCGTTGGACAAGTTGTTCCACTGTTGCGTCCGCCACAAGCGTAAGCAATGAATAGGCCTCTACACCGGCAAAATAGGCCAGCATCAAAAGTCCCGCCACAGCCTCCACCTTGCCGAACATGCCCACATAGCGACCGTAGGTGCTGCGTTTGGCCCGTTCAAACTCGGCTTTGTCAATGCCTTCGGCCTTCAGCCGTTCCAGCTCGGCGCAGACAGCCTCAAAGACGCCGTCCGGGTTGCGGGATTCTCCCGAGCAAATGGGGATCAGATAATCCCGGCCACCCATGACCTCATATTCAAATGTGGAGTTGATCAGGCCTTTGTCATACAGCCGGCGGTAAAGGATGGAACCCTCCCCCACAGCAATCTCCAACAAAATCTCGTCCAGCACCTGGTTTTGAATGTTGCGCACGCTGTCATAGCTTTTCCCTTTGAAACCCAACTGAAACAGCGGCGTCGCCACCTCCAGCTTTTGTTCCACCCGCCGCTGGGCAATATTGTCCGGTTCCGGCGGCGTCTGCCGGGTAATTTCATGCGCCGGGGCCTTGGGCAAAATTCGGTCCACGGCGTCAATGACGACGTCCACGTCAAAATTCCCCGCAATGGTCAACACCATATTGTGCAGGTTATAGAAGGTATGATAGCACCGGTACAAAAGGGCCGCGTCAATTTCGGCAATCGACTCCACTGTGCCGGCAATGTCAATGCGCAGGGGATGCGCGCTGTAAAGCGCGCCAAGCAAATTAAAAAATACCCGCCAGTCTGCACTGTCATCATACATGCGAATTTCCTGCCCGATGATGCCTTGTTCTTTTTGTACGGTCTCTTCGGTAAAATAGGGCTTGGTGACAAAGTCGAGCAGGATATCCAACGATTCTTTAAAGTTGTCGGAACAGGCGAACAAATACGCTGTCCGGTCAAAACTGGTGTAGGCGTTGGCAGAGGCGCCGGTGGCCGAAAACCGGGTAAACGCGTCCCCGTCCTCGCTTTCAAATAGCTTATGCTCCAAAAAGTGGGCGATGCCCGGCGGCACCGTTGTAAAATCATCCTCCTGACCTGTCTTAAAAGCCACGTCTACCGAACCGTATTGGGTGCCGAACATGGCGTAAGCCGTGGAGTACCCCTTCATCGGATAGAGCAGCAGCGTCAGGCCGCAGGGATGCTCTACCTTGACATAGTCCTCTTGCAAAAGGGCCGAGCGAATCATTTGCTTCTCTGTTTTGTTAGTCATGACGGCTCTCTCCCCCTTTGCCCGTTAAAAAATATACCGTGTCCAGCGTAATTTGGCCGGCGGCCCGGACGACCTGCTCCTTGGTCACTTTGTCCATCAGTGCAGCGTCCTCCGGCGGCGCAAGGGCATCACCCACCATGATGCGGGTGGTATACCAGCTCTCCATGCCCCCCAGCGAATCCTCCGTCGCGCGCAACGCGCCGCCCAAAGCCAATTTGGTGAAGCGCAGTTCATCGTCGCTGAATTCGCCTTTTTGCAGCACGGTCAATTGGTTGAGGATTTCCTCATACGCTTTTTCTTTATTCTCCGCTTCCACGCCGCTGTCCACCATTAACAATCCGGTGGCCAAATCGTAACGAGCCGCGCAATAATAACAAAGGCTTAATTTTTCCCGCACGTTCACAAACAACCGGGAAAAAGGCGTGCCGCCGTACAGCGCCGCCGTCATACGCATAACGCCGTTGGCATCCTTCTGCTCATCCGGCCCGGTGCGAAAGCCCATCACCAGTTTAGACTGGTTGACATCCATCTGTTCTTCGTGGCTTTGCAGGCGTTCCGCCTTCTCAATTCTGGGAATGGGAGGCGCCGGGGACACCTGCCTCTTTAAACCATGGAACAACTCCACAAATGTGCTGTAAGCCGCCTCTTCGTGCCCCGACCCGATGAATAAAATCTCCACCCGTGCCCCGTCCCGCAGCTGGGTGTAGGCCTCCGCTGCCATTTGGGGGGTGATGTCCTTCGCCTTGTCGGTATAGCCATAGCGTTTGATGGCATAGGGTTCCTCTTTGCACATCAGCGCCTTGCAGCGTGAAAGGGCGTAAGTTCGCTTATCGTTGATTTCGGACTCGATGGTGTCGATTAAATATTGCCGCTCTAACTCCACATCGGCAGCCGGAAAAGCACCGTTGACAATGTTGGGCCGCAGGGCAATTTCGCCAATTAAGGCCGCGCATGCACCGGTCACCGCTTCGCCGCCAATGGTATAGCGGTCATCGACACCGGTGATGGATACGCTGATGATTTGGAACCCGCCGAATTTGCTTACATCTGCGTCCAGCGACGCCCCGTAAAGATCCGACAGTCGGCGGTTGAGCTCGGTAAAATCCGGATAAGCTTTGCATCCTTTTCGCAGCAAAAACGGCACGATGGCATTGGCGGTCACCCGCTCTTGATCCAACGGCACAATAAAATTAATGGCGATGCGGTTGTGTTTAAATTTGGGGTCGATGATGTGGGAAAAATGCACACCCTCCCCAATTTGACGGCGAATCAGTTTGCTCATCCGTTCATCTCCGTTACATTGATAGAGTATAAAAGAAAAAATATAGCACGGTGCCTTGCGGCAAAACTAACCTATAGTATAGCACACTTTCTTTGCCAATACTACGGGAACGCTTATAATTTTTATCGGCCAAAGCCATGTTTTACGGCTCATAATAGACCGTCGCTTCGTGGGACCCACCGTCCAGCGGAATCACTTGCGCCCCCGGTTTTGGCCCGCTTTTCCTCTCCTTGATGACCTTTACTTTTAGGTGCGTTCCCCAGATGCAGGCCTCCACAGAAAAACCCTCCCAGCTGGCCGGCAGCCGGGGATGAAAGGTGACGCCGCCGTTTTCCACACGCAGTCCCAGCAAATGCTCGATCACGGTGCGGTAATACCAACCGGCGGCCCCTGTGTAAATGCTCCAGCCCCCGTGGCCCTCGCACCCCGGCCGGGAGTAGATGTCCGCCGCCATATAATAAGGTTCCGTTTGGTACACCGCCGCCCAGGCGGGGTTTTGGCACCGATAGGCAGGGTTGAGCATTTGCAGCATTTGGTAGCCCTCTTCCGCCCGTCCCCGCTCTAAAAGCGCCAGGGCAAACCACACCGAAGCATGGGTGTACTGTCCGCCGTTTTCCCTAAGGCCCGCGGGATATGCTTTTACATAGCCCGGCGTTTGTCTGCTGTACTGAAAGGGCGGGTCGAACAACTTGACAATGCCCCATCGGGTATCCACCAGTTGCTTCATGCCGTTGTCAAGGGCCATGGCAACCCGATCGCTGTTCGGCATACCGCAAAGGACCGAAAAACTTTGGGGCAACAGATCGATGGTGCATTCGTCGCTGCTGTGGCCTCCCATTGCTTCGCCGTCGTCGTAAAACGCCCGCAAATACCATTGGCCGTCCCAGGCGTGCGCGTCAATGGCGCTGCGCAAATGGGCCGCCCGTTCCCGATAAAGCTGCGCCAGATCCGGTTCCTCCATGGCCTCGCAAACCGGTGCAAAATCCTCCAGCACCATGACAAGGAACATGGCCAGCCACACACTTTGCCCTTTGCCGCCAATGCCCACCTGATTGAAGCCGTCGTTCCAGTCGCCGCCGCCAATAAATGGCAGCCCGTTGTCGCCAATGTGAAAACCCTTTTCGATGGCGCGCAGGCAGTGTTGATAAACCGAATCCGACTCAGTGCGTCGTTTTGGCTCAAAATACCGCTCCTGCTCCTGCGGTCCCAAAATATCTCCCGACAGGTACGCCACTTTTGTTCCCAAAAAATGTTTGTCCTTTGTCATGCGGTAATACCGGGCCGCCGTATATGGCATCCACAACAGATCGTCGCTGTAACGGGTGCGCACCCCCCGCAATCCCCCGCCGTCTTTGGGCAGGTTGTGCCACCAATGCAGCACATCTCCTTCCAAAAACTGCACGGCGCAGCAGCGTAAAATTTGTGTTTTGGCAAAAGCGGGTTCCGCCGCCATATAGCTGCAACAATCCTGCAGCTGATCCCGAAACCCGAAAGCGCCCCCCGGCTGGTAAAAACCTGTGCGCCCCCAAAGCCGGCCGCCGATGATCTGCGACGGAGCGAAATGGTTGATATAGCAGTCCAAAGCTTTGTCCGGTGTATGAATTTGGATGTAGCCGTAATCCTGCCGCTTGGCCCGGGCGGCGTTTTGCGCTTCGCTCTGCCGCAATAACAGCTGTCCCATTTGGAGGGCGGCGCCGACCGTGGGCGCCCCTGCCAAAATGAACCGATGGCGCCCCACCCGGCCGGGCGGCAGTTTGAGCGGCACAATCAGCGCTCCGGTGCCGTCGGGGTAAGGCTGGTCGTCTTTTTCACCCCGCCATCTTCCTTCCCAAAAATCCCGCCGGTTCAGTTCAGCAACTGCCCCCATCTCCCGACACAAAAGGGCAGCGGCGCTTCTGGCGGCCGTGTTGTAAGGGTTCTCAAAGACAATGCCGCTCATATCACCTTCGTGATATTTCTTCCGTTTGACAAAACGCCGGGTGTTTCCGTTCACACCCAATATTCCTTCCAAATAGTACGCGCTCATCATTTCCACCTCTCTTTCGGTGTTGTTTGACAATGTCACCTCGCAAATTTTGCCGTTTCCTTTGGCAGGCACATACACCCGCACCTCGCTGTGAATGCCCGCGAACATACCAGTATATACCACATCCTCTGCCCCGAAGGAAGCCCGTGCCCCCGCCAGCAGGTTATACAGCTTATCCCCCAACTTTACAATCAACATCTCTCCGTCATGGTCGGCGGCAATGTCCCCCGTCCATGGCGTCAGCCGGTTTTCCCGGGAGTTGCCCATCCAACTAAAGCCCAGCGAATGGTCGGACACAAGGGTGCCAAAGGCCGGATTGGACAAGATATGGCACCAAGGCAGTGCGGTCCGACGGTCGGCATAGAACCGCTTTTGGGCAAAAACACCGCCCACGGTAATAAGGCCCCCTTCTTCTGGCGGCGGCAGTGGCATGGGCGCCACCGGCAACACAACCGCAGGCCGGTAAGCCCTGCCTTTTTCCAGCCCGCCAAATACGCCGTCTGCCGGCAGGTGCCGCGCCGCCGCCAGCACCATTTGGGCGCAACGCTCTCCCACCTGGGCGATATCGACAAAATGCACGCCCCCCACCGCGCCGATAAAATCGTTCACTTTACACCGCGTGAGCGCCTCTTTTGCCTGGACGATTTCCCCCTCGCCTGTCTTGCTGTTGACGAGGATAGCAATGTCAAACTCCAGATTATACATTCGCAAAAGCGCTTGCAGCCGGATGTATCCTTCCAGCCGCTGCATCGGCAATTCCGGCGAAAGGGTGATGGCCACAATCGGCACATCCCCCGAAATGCCCGCCTGCCACAGCGTGGATTGCCCCGACGTATTTTCCAGCAACAGTTGCCCCTGTGCCTGGGAAACAGGGTAGTCGAACAAAAGTTGCCCTAAAATCGCAAGCCCCAGTTGCCCTTCCATGCTGTCGTTGACAAGGGGGGATTTGGCAGCGGCCCGTTGTGCCCCCTCCCGGCTGGCCGCCGGTCCGCAGGCCCGGCGCATGGAAACGATACTGTCGACGCCCTCCCGGTTACTTTTGGAAACAGACAACAGCATAGTCGCCTTGCCGCTTCCGCCCGGCGGCAGCAACATCTCCACCCGCAGCGCACACGCGGCATCCGGGCTGCATCCGCCGCCCTCAAAAGGCAACCCGGCAAACTGCCGCAAGCTTTCGAAGCCTTTGGGCGCCGTGAAAAGCGCTTCCCGCCGCAAACAGTAGCGAAAGGGGATGTCTTCTAAAAAACCTGTCGTCAGGCAGTTCGTCTCCTGGCCATCCCGCTCGCGCCGCAAAAAGGTAATCGTGCCGCTGGGCGCATCTTGCCGCGCTGTAATAAACAATTTGGCAAAAGCGGCGTGGGCGATGTAGTCCCGGTTGCGGCACAACGTCGGCTCGAAGTAAAACAGCGCGCTTACTTTCCGCGCCTTGTCAGAGTTGTTGTGGAGAGTCAATCCAAATTGTTCGCAGGGAATCGCGTGGTGGACAGCGCAGCGCAGTGCGGCGGAAAGTCCTTCATGCTGTGCCGTATAAGTCACATGGGTTGCCTCAAAGGTGACGCCATATTGGGTGCTGTCATCATAAAAAGGCGCCTGCGTCACAGAAAACGCCTCTTTTCCTTCCTCCTGCACAAAGGCAAAAATACCCTGCGGATGGCGCAAAAGGTCGTCGGGCCGGCGGGTCATGTCAAAGTTGCCATAGCGGATAAAAGCCGACCCGCTGTCGGTAAAAACATGGGTAATTCCGCCGTTGGATAACAGCGCCGCCCGCGGCCGGGACGGATTCATATTTTCGTACGGCTCCACCCCGCTGTCCGGCACCGGTTTTTTCTCCCGGATATCCCCTTCCCGCAGCTGGTCGTATACAACGGCATCCTTGGAAATTTTCTCTTTTAAAAATTCCCGGGCGGAACCCATCTGGTTATCCGCCATAAACCGTTTTTGCATGATGCCGTCGCAAAGGGCGTTGGCGCTGGCCACAATACTCATGCCCAGATGGTGGGCCATGTAACTGCGCACCACGGCAAGCCCCGCCCCTCCAATGCGGCTGGCGGTAAAGTCCACCGCCTCAAAAAAACCGTATTGGCCGTAGACGCCCAGCTTCTCCAACGTCTGTAAATTTTGAAACGCTGCCTGGGCCCAAAACGGCACTGTCAAAAACGTGGAATAGGGCGAAACGACCATCTCCTCATGCAGACCCCGTTTCACCCCCGCCCACTGCACCCCATGGGCTTTATATTGGTAATTGAGAATGCGGTCGAAAGCAAAAAAACCGCTTTCGCTAATGCCCCAGGGCAACCCCGTCCCCTTAGCCCGTTTGCGCTGGCAATAGGCGCAGTAGCGCAATGACTCGTCCAAAAGCGACCCGGTATAGGCCGGCAGCAGCAGATGGGGCATAAAATATTCAAACATCGTCCCTGTCCACGATACCGGCCCCGCAAAGGAACCGCAGCGGGCCATGGTCCGGCTTAAGGCACCCCAATGGCGGCGGGGCGCCTGGCGTCTGCCCAGGGCAAAGTAGCTGGTCAGCCGCGCCTCACTCATTAAAAAATCGTAATGGGAACCGGACATTTCCTCTTCATCGGCGTCGTAGCCCAAAGAAAAAAGATGCCGCTTTTTACAGTAAAAGGGCGTCAGATCAGTACCATCCACAATCGCTTCAATCCGTTTAGCTGTTTGCAGCAACTCGGGGCACTCAGAGATATATTCACGCACACCTTGTGCCAGCGCCACCAGGCAGGCTGCAAAATTGCCCGAATCCACCGTGGAGACAAAAGCCGGATGTAGCAGCGTCAGCGTCTGGGTATCGTACCAGTTATAAAGATTGCCGTGAAAGGTCGGCAGACGTTCCACTGTGTCCAGCGTGCGCCCAAGCCGCTCTTGCAACCCCGCGCTGTCAATAAAGGCAAAATCACGCGCCGCCAGCGTGCTCAGCAGCATAAGGCCGATGTTGGTAGGAGATGTGCGGTGGGCTACCCGATATACCGGCGCTTGCTGCATATTGTCCGGCGGCAAATAGTGGTTGGACTTGTCCGCGTAATCCTCGTAAAATTGCCACATGGCAGCGCAGTAGGAGAGCAGCCTTTCCTTTTGGTCGGCGGTCAACTGGTCCTTTTTGTTCTCCATTGGCCGGGAGGAAAACGCCGCCAGCGGAATGATGCACAAAAACAAAAACCCGGCCACCTTGGCAAACCAAAAAGGCGAAAGAAAAAATAACCCGCCCAAAACGGTAGGCAGCCAATACTGCTTAGCCGCACCCCAAAAGGTAAGGGCGCCCGTTTCGGTGCCGGCGGCCGTCGTCCATTCCAGCAGTTTTTTGCCCGAAACGCGCAACCGATACAACGTGCGGATGACGGCGTCCATCGCTTTAACCCCTTGGGCCGGCAGCATGATGAAGGCGAAAAGCCCCTGTCCTAAACTCTCCAGGGCCTGGGGCAATGTTTTGACAAAATATTTATGGGATATGGTAAACATGCCGCCGTTCATCACCGAAGCCACCGCCGTAATGGCCGGACCCAAAAATACCGACAGCGTCACGATTGTATATACCCATGCCGCCGCGCACCAGCTCATACACGCTGCCGCCAGCAAGGCGATCATATTGGCCGGCGCCGTCACCGATCTGCGCAGATTATCCAGCATTTTGAACCGCGATAGTTTTGTAATGGGGTTGCGCACCTCTTGCCCCCCGTAAACAAACTGGGGGCGCAAAAAAGGAAGGTTCTGCCAGTCGCCCCGAATCCACCGGTGCAGCCGCAAAAGCCAGGAGGTCAGTGTGGCCGGCACACCGTCCGTCATTTCTATATCGGCCACAAAGCCTGTCCGCAAATAGGCCCCCTCTAAAATATCGTGGCTCAGCACCAGATTTTCGGGAAAATGGTGGTTGAGGAGTCGGTAAAACATGTCTATGTCGATGATGCCTTTGCCGGAAAAAATGCCTTCCGAAAACAGGTCCTGATACAGGTCCCGGGCCACCACATCGTAGGCGGTCACACCGCCGCTGCCCGCCATTACCCGGGAAAAGCCCGTCACCTTGGTGCTGACAAGTTCTGTGGCCAACCGGGGCACCAAAACGCCGTATCCCTCTTGTACAAGTCCTCGCTCCTCGTCAACAAGCGGCCTGTTCAGCGGGTGCACCGCCGTCGCCAAAAGCCGGTCTGCCGCTTCAAACGTCAAGTTGGTGTCGGCATCCAGCGCAATCATATATTGCAGTTCCGCCGCCGCCTTGCGGTCGCCGGTAAAATGATAAGCGGCAATTTCTTCTCCTTTGACAAAGCGGATCCATTCGGTAATGGCGCCCCGTTTTCGCTCCCACCCACTGTAGCGCCCTTGCGTTTTGTTAAAGCGACGCCGCCGGATAAACAGCATAAATCGGTCACCATATTGACTGTTTAGCTTTTCAATTTCCCGTATTGTGCTGCGGGCCTGGGCATCATCCTCCGGGTTTTCGGGAAAATCTGATTCTTTAAAATCCGCCAACACGCAAAAGTACAAATGCCCGCCTTCTTTGCGCTTGCCTACATTGGCAAAATAAAGCTGCCGCAGCCGCTTGGCCAGCTCCGCGCTGTCCGACGATTTAGGCAGCAATGTGGAGATGACCACAGCCGTGGGCGCGGCCATCTCCGGCGCTTTGGCCAAATCAATGCGGGGCAGGATGTCGGGTGGAATCCCCCACAGCGCCGCCCGCTCGAGCACTGTTTTCACAATTTCATAAAGCGGCAAATAGCACAAAAGCACTAGCCAGCCGTTGTCCATTGCCAACCCCAATGCCACGCTTCCCAAAAGCGGCAACAGACAATAGAGCCACAACACCACTTTGCCTCGCCTTTGGCCGCCCGCAATTCTCCGCCAGTCCCGCAATAAATAATAGCCCACATGGCGGGTGCGTTCGTCGGTTCCCAGCTTAGCCCGGTTGATGGCATCTTTGGCCACTTCAGCCTCCGTTCGCTTTTGCCGCAACGCCAGCCGTGCCACAACACCGCGGTACTGGCGGCGACTATCTTCGGTCATCACCGGATAAACGGCCGAGGGATCCCCCCTTAAAATTGCTTCCACCGGGCTATGCTGACCCACCAACTCCTCAAAATCCACGGTCACTATGCGGGAAAGGCCGGTGACCCCTTTGGCAATTTTCTGGGTGGCTTCTTTCGGGTCGGCAGTGGCGAAAATGGCCCGATGACAAAGTCCCACCAGCACACATTGCATGGCCAGCGGTAAAAAGTCAAACTGCCCTACGGTAAATCCGTATCCCGCCTCGGTGGCGGCCGCGGACATCCGGGCCATGTTTTCGTCACAAATATCGTAAAGGCCGCTGCCAAAAAGCGTTTCACAAAACCGGAACACCTGTCCCAGTTTTGGTTTTTCGCTGTATCGCTTCCAGTTTCGCAGTGCCCGAACGCTTTCTTTGCCCTCACGCTCGATGACGTAAAAATTGTCCGACAGCCATTCTTCGGCGCCGCAAAGATTGGTGTGAAAGACAATTTGCTTGTACCGCACGCGCAGTTGCGCAATTTGGGTTTTCAGGTTCCTCCCAACGGTTGCAATATCAAAGGGCACTTCCGGTTCATTGCAAATTGCCTTAGCCGCTTCCGGCGAAACAAGCTTCATTTCCGGCTTTTCCTTCATGCATGTACCCCACTTTATTGTTTGGTCTATGCATCTATTGTTGCCGCCTTAATCCGGTTCAATTCAATATGCCGTCGCGCAATATTGCGCAGCAACCCAACCGCACACTTCTGTCGTTTTTTATCAAATAAGTAAAATATGTCCAATTTGTAAGCAAATTGTGACATTTTTATTTACATTACTTGCCGGTTTATGATAAAATGGACGCGCACGGCAAAATGGCCGTGCACCGTAAGGCGGTTGTCTACCTTACGGTTTGTAAGTTAAATTTTTTGAAGAGAAGGGGATTTACTATGTCTACAATGAAAAAAGAAATGACCACTGCCGGCAAGCATCATGTCCGTGCCAAAGATGTTTTGCTCATCGCTGTTCTTGCCCTGGCCGTACTCCAACTGCTCAGCCTGATTGGCATTCTGCCCGGCATCGTCGGCCTGTTGCTGCCCATCGTCTATGCGGTTTACGGTGTGTTGTTGTTCTTGCGCCGTTCCGCCACTATGTTCGCCAAAGCCGCCGGTGTGCTTGCCGTCGTCTATGGTGCCGTGGGCATCCTCACCGGCCTGTTGGGCATTTCCCTGCCCACCATTATCCCTACCATCGTATTCATGCTTTACCTGGTGGCCATCATTATCACCAACGATTTTTATCTTCCCCTTCGCGGCATTCAGGCCGTCCAGCTGCTGTTCCTCATTCTGGGCTTTGCAGGCATCTTCTCTCTGGCCTGGATCACCCCAATTTGCGAAATTCTTTTCTGTGTGGTTTGGGCTTTCCTGTCCAACAAAAAAGAGCTGGGCGCGAAATAATCACCCCGCTTATAACACGGCAAAAAGCGCCGTCCGGTAAAACCGGACGGCGCTTTGATCATCTCTTGCGCGATATGGGGAACATCAAGAAATTGTGTATCCTTTTGCCACTAACGCCTGGGAGGCTTTGGACATCTCGCCGGCCCGCACCAATAGATAATCGGTGTTGTAGGTGGAAAGGGCAAAAATGGCCACGTCCGCCGCCGCCAGCACATCGGCAATACCTGCCAGCACACCGGTCAGGCCAAAATCCAACATACCCGCAACCCGAAATGCCCGCCATCCGTCCTCCTGCCGTTCTGCCTGTGGAGCATGGACCGTCTCACACACCAGCGAAACCTCCTCCCCGGTGGATGCCAGAAAAAAACAGCCTTTTAAAGGGAGCAATGTTTTTATGTTCTCCAAACGACAGATGGAAAAATCCTGGGGCAACCACGCTAACGTCAACATCGTACTGTCACCTCAATTACTCAAAGCGCTTGCGCTGTCTGCTGCGCAGGTAACTGATGGCAATGGAGGCGATGATGGCAAGCACCAGCAATACCGGCATGAGCCAACGGCTGTACGCCTGATCCTCGGTCAGCATCTGGGTCCACATTTGGTCGATCAGCGTCCCTTGTTCCTGGGGCATTGCCAGAAAGAATTCCGCTTTTTCCAGCACTTTATCGGGTGGATAGGTAATCTCGTTGCCGGTAATCTCTTCATCCAGCAGCTGGAAGGCGGCTGCGTTGGGCGACGAATAGCCAATATATTCAATATTGGCGGCGGCCACCTGGGGCTCACACATAAAGTTGATGTACATTTCGGCGGCTTCTTTGGCCTTGGCCCCCTTGGGGATGCACATAGCGTCAATGAAGATATTGGTGCCTTCCTTGGGAATGGCAAAAGCCAAATCTTCATTGTCATCCATCATGGTCAAAGCGTCGCCGGCATAATAGGGCGCAATGGCTGCCTCGCCCCCCACCATCTTGTCAAAAATTTCATCCATTACATAAGCCTGCACCAGTGGCTTTTGCGCTTTCAGCGCGTCAGTGGCATCCATGATTTCGCTGTCGTTCTGAGGATTCATGGAGTGGCCCACTTTTTTCAGCGCAATGCCAAAAGCGTCCCGCGGGTTGCCGAACATTAAAATTTTGCCTTTGTATTTGGGGTTCCACAAAATATCCCAGCTGTCCATGGCGTCGTCTTCATCCACCATGGTTGTATTGTAAATAATACCCACTGTGCCCCATGTATAAGGCACCGAGTAAAGATTTTGAGGATCGAAGCTGTTGTTCACGAACTTCTTGTCAACATTTTGGAAAGCGGGCAACCGGTCAAAATCCAGCTTCTCCAGCATATCCTCCTCAATCATCCGGCTGATCATATAATCCGACGGGATGATGACATCGTAATCGCTGCTGTTGCTTTGCTTGGATTTCAACATGGCATACAGTTCTTCGTTGTTGGCAAAGTTGACGTAATTAATATGAATGCCTGTCAAATTGGTAAATTCGCTGTTCACATCCAACGCGCCTTCCGACCCGTCGGAGATGTACTCGCCCCAGTTAAAGACGGTAATCGTCGCGTTTTTGCCTTTCAATTGGCTGTAATAGTCCAAATCCAACTGCGAATAATCCAGCGTGGTGTGCTCGGTTTCTTCCGCCTTTGGCCATGTCGCAACCAGCAGCGCCAGCACAACAACCAGCGCCGCCGCAAGGGCAACCATCTTTTTCATATGGCGGAGCCACCTCCTCTGCGCAGCTGCCGGTTCTGTTTCTCACGCTGGGCATCGTAGATGTTGTAGATAAGCAGCGCTGTCAGCGCAACGACAAAGATGATGGTGGATAACGCGTTGATCTCCGGGCTCACCTTCCGCCGCGTCATGGCAAAAATGGTAATCGGCAGCGTCTGAGACGCCGGACCGCTGGTAAAATAGCTGATAATAAAATCATCCAGCGAATAGGTAAACGCCATAAGGAAGCCCGACAGAATGCCCGGCATAATTTCGGGAATCACCACCTTGAAAAAGGCCTCTCGGGGGCTACATCCTAAATCCAACGCCGCCTCGTAAATATGCTTATCCATTTGGCGCAGCTTGGGCATCACATTCAGGATAACATAGGGGATGCTAAAGCTGATGTGGGCCAGGATGAGAGTGGTATACCCGAACTCCATCCGCAAGGCCACAAACAAAAGCATCAGTGAAACACCGGTGACAATTTCCGGGTTGATAATGGGCAGATAAGTCACATTCATGATGGCGGTGCGAGTGAATTTTTTCATACTGTTAATGCCAATGGCGGCCGCTGTACCGATCACCGTCGCCAAAATGGAAGCCACAATGGCAATAATCAGTGTGTTACGCAGCGACGAAAGAATGACATCGTTGCTCATCAGCTCACGGTACCAGTCGGTCGTAAACCCGGCCCAAACGGCCCGGGACTTGGTTGCGTTAAAGCTGAATACGATGAGGACGGCAATGGGCAGATATAAAAACGCCATAACCGCTGCTATATAGGTGCGTGACAAACCTTTCACACTTTTCATATCAGCATACCCTCCGTTTCCTCGTCAAATTGATTCAGAAGGCTCATGCACAGCAAAATCAGCACCATCAGTACAAGAGAGATGGCCGCGCCCAAATTGGGATTATAGGCATTGCCTAGAAACTGAATGTCGATGAGATCGCCGATCAGCAGATTGGAACCGCCGCCCAGCATGCGGGAAATGACAAAGGTGCTCACCGACGGCACAAAGACCATGGTTATGCCGGTGGTGATGCCGGGCATGCTCAGGGGCAGTAACACTTTGCGGAAAACGCCCAGCCGGTTGGCCCCCAAATCCTGAGACGCCTCGATGATGGAGTTGTCAATTTTCGTCATGATGGAGTAGAGCGGCAAAATCATAAAGGGCAGATAGTTATACACCATGCCCAGCACAACCGCCCCCTGGGTATTGATCATTTGAAAAGGCCCAAGCCCTACAAGAGAAAAGAGCTTATTGAGCAGACCGTTGTTTTCCAAAATGGACATCCACGCGTAAGTACGCAGCAAAAAGTTCATCCACATCGGCAGCATAATCAACATAATCATTGTGCGCTGGCCGTTGCCCGCCATCCGGGAAATCAGGTACGAAAGCGGATAAGACAGTACAAGGCAAATGACTGTGGCAATGATCGCCAGCCAAATGCTGCGCATTAACACGGGGGCGTATTCCCCCACCCGGGAAATGTTATCGATTGTCCATTGGCCCTCCGCCGTGGTAAAGGCAAAATATCCGACCATCAAAAGCGGGGCAATGATGAAAATGACCATCCACGCCAAATAGGGCGCGGCGGCGCGGCGTGATTTCATTTAGCTCTCCTCCATCCGCTTCATAATGTGGATGTCGCCAGGCACCACTTCCATGCCGATGACGGCGCCCGGTTGCTCCGAGATGGTGGAATGAATCATCCATTTAAACCCGCAGGCGTCTACAATCATTTCATAATGCACGCCTTTAAAGATCACCGACTCCACAACGCCGGTAATCTGTCCTTGAATGGTAGGCACCACTTTCAAATCCTCCGGCCGGATGACCACGTCAACCCGTTCCATCTGCCCAAATCCGGCGTCGACACATTCAAATTGCCGGCCGGCAAATTCCACAAGGAAATCTTTGTGCATAATGCCTTCCACAATGTTGCTTTCGCCGATAAAGTCTGCCACAAAGGCGTTTTTTGGTTCGTTGTATATATCTTGGGGCGACCCAATTTGCAGAATATCCCCGTCCTTCATCACAACCACCCGGTCGGACATCGTCAAGGCTTCTTCCTGGTCATGGGTAACGTAGATAAAGGTAATCTCCAGCGTCTGCTGCATGCGTTTCAATTCGACCTGCATCTCTTTGCGCAGTTTAAGGTCCAGCGCGCCCAACGGCTCATCCAACAAAAGTACCCGGGGATGATTCACCAATGCCCGCGCAATGGCGACACGTTGCTGCTGCCCGCCCGAAAGCTGGGACACTTTGCGCCGTTCATAGCCGGTCATATTCACCAGCTCCAGCATTTCAGCCACTCGCGTGGCCCGCTCCTTGTCCGGAATTTTCTTAATTTTAAGGCCGAATTCAATGTTCTCGTAAACATTGAGATGCGGGAACAATGCGTACCGCTGGAACACAGTGTTCACATGTCGCTTGTAGGGCGGCATGTCATTAATGCGCTGCCCGTCAAAAAAAACGTCACCTTCCACAGGGTCGACGAAACCGCCGATAATCCTCAGCGTTGTGGTCTTGCCACAGCCAGAGGGGCCCAGGAAAGTAACGAACTCCTTGTCGAGTATATCCAGGTTGATACCGGATAATACCCGCTCGCCGTCGTAATCAACCGCAATGTTGCGCAGGCTGATGATGGCATTCTTATTCATTGTGGTTTCCCCCTTTGCGGTAAAATTTCTGCTTTACCAACCGGCCGCCTATCCATCACTCCCCGCAAAAGGCGCCTTGCCGGGGGGAAATCCTGCAAGACAATTGGCCCATCCTCCCTGGGCTATTTCGGGTAATGGTTCTGGCTGGCTGTGTCGCCCTGCTACAGTTCGCGCAGACAACAATACAAAATATAGCATATTTGCGCCAAATGTCAATTATTTTTTAGAGTTTTCTTGAAAATTCCGTGATATTCCCACGTGTTTTGAATCTGGCGACTATATGTTTCAAATATTACTCTGAAATGCTTTGAAATTCTCTATTTTTCTCTATATGTGAATTTTTTATGAATAACCATACAATTGTATTTTCTTTAGTATGGGTGTAAACAAAAATATCATGCAAAAAACTTTGGGTGCATTGACGCGGCCGGTGGACAATGTTGCTCCTTTTTACATGGCCCACCGGCCTTCTCTGGGCAGGTGGGCCATGCATCCAAAAATATCGGCGTGCGCAAAAGGCTGCGGAAAAAATCCGCAGCCTTTTGATGCCACTTTGATGGCCGTTCGGCCGACATGCCCTTATGCCGTTTGGCTGACACCCGGCTGATACTTCACCCATACCGCCCAGAACAAAATCCTGATCGTCTAGATTTTTATTTTTCCTTGCTTTTTAAAGCAAAGGAAAGTCCATACCGCATCACGCTGTGATACTAATAATAAGCCAAAGACAGGAGTGCATTACCAATCGCACATCCTGGCGGCTGTTTTCATCATTTGCACGTCAGTTATCGCAACATATTGATTCTTAAAATTCACGCTTTTTGTAAAATGCAACAGATAGGTTATACGATACAAGCACGATGATGGCTATAACCGCAATCAACAAGGGAATAATCATACCACTGATGGATAAAGTATCAAGCAACTCCGCCAGCCCTGCACTGATATTCCGCATCGCTAAAAACACCATGTAACCCGCCGTCATCACAGCAAATGGCACAATGCTGAGCACCCTTGCCTTGGTGTAACCGAGCTTGAAAAAAACCGGCAGTTGAATGCACTGTACAAGAATAAAAACGACCGATAAAGAAAGCGTGGATGTGAAGTATCCGGCGCCGCCGATCCCCGCTGAAAGCCCAGCTGCTTTGGCAACAAGCAACCCGGCTGTCGCAAGAATAAACGAGAACAGGACAGCGCATATGTTAAGCAGCAATGTAAAAATATACCGCCCCTGCACAACTGTCTTTCGCTTGACCGACAATGTGGTGTAGAGTGCGTCAAGGTTGCTTTTCTCACTCAAGGCAAAGGGATAGCCAACAAACAGAGTGGCAATCATCAAACCGACGCCCATTCCCGACGAAATATGATCAGACATAGCGGTGAGAAAAAGGGCCACTGCCGAGAAAATCAACAGATTTTTGATGGTGAAGTATGGCCTGGCGGTCATATAGTCCAGACGGACCATCTCTTTTAATTTAGTCATGCTTTTTCGCCCCCTTATTCATATAGATGATGATTTCATCGAGGGAAGTTTCCTCCATTACGACAGTGCGCGGCAGTTTGTCGGTATTGACTGTTTCTATCATTCCCTCGAAGCCGGTTCGGTGTTCCCGGTATCCTACGACCAGCTTTTTCTGCTCGGCATTTAAGTCACTGAGGCCGCCTGTCACACGGGCATATTGTTCCAAAAGGACGTCTTTTTCACCGGTGAATATAATACTTCCGTTTAAAATAAAAGTAATGTAATCGGCAGTTTTATCTAAATCAGTTGTAATGTGAGTAGAAAACAAAACGCTTCTGTTTTCGTCGGAAACAAATTCCCGAAGCAAGTCGCAGATTTCGTCCCGTGCCACAGGATCAAGACCGCTGGTCGGTTCGTCAAGAAGCAAGAACTGGGCATTATGGGACAGGGCAACCGCGATTTGGAGTTTCACTCTCATACCCCGTGATAACTCCTTCACTCTTTTCTTGGGGGCCAGTTCAAACTGGTTCAGATAGTTGGCGTATTTGTTTTTATCCCAGCTTGAGTAGAAAGGCGATATGGCCTTTTCCACATCTTGCAGTGTCCAATCTTCAACATACATAGGCGTATCCATCACAACACCGATCTGCTCGTTTTGCGCAACTTCCTTATTCCTGTTAAAGAGCTTTACGCTGCCGGAATTGCTGGTGATCATATTCAGAATTAGTTTGATGGTGGTGGTTTTGCCCGCGCCGTTTGGACCGACAAAGCCCATAATATAGCCGCGCGGCACATCAAAACTCACATCGTTCAATGTAAACGAGCCGTATTCTTTACAAAGCCCGCGAACTTCAAGTAAATGATTCATAATCGGCCTCCCACAAAAGTTTTACTCTTTCAATGACTTCTTCTTTGGTGATACCCTCTGTTTTCGCAGCGGCTATGGCGGTACTGAGGGCGTCTTCCATCTTGTGCATAGCGTTTTCCCGCGCCAGCTCTTTGTTGCGGGGCAGAACGTAGCACCCTTTTCCCTGCACGTTAACGATAAATCCTTCCTGCTCTAAATCACTGTATGCGCGGGTAGTCGTGATAACGCTGATTTTCAAGTCCCGCGCAAGCTGGCGCATGGAAGGCAGCAAGTCGTCCTCCTTCAGTTCGCCGGAGAAAATCGCCGCTTTGACCTGCTCCTTAATCTGCTCGTATATGGGCACACCAGAGCGGTTAGATACGATGAGCTTCAAACACTCGCCTCCCTTTTTATTAACACTATATACAGTATAATCTTTAATGTCTCTATTGTCAATAGCCGATGATTTAAAAATCATAACACCATAACGGCGATATATAGAAATTCAGCATTTTTACAGCTTGTGAACGGCGCAGTGATCGACTTTTTGTCACGGTACAACCCCCTTTTTGAGAAGCAACAAGGGGGTTGTATTCCTGACTTGAAAAATTTCCTCTTGATAAAAATTTAACATATTGTGCATCGGCGCTTGTCACCGGTTTTGTGGCATTAAGCCCAGCACAATCCGCACAATGACAAAAGCATAGACGACAGGCCGTCAAGCGCTGCCGTCTAGCAATCCAGTCTTTGTATGGGAACGCCATTATCATATGCTAATGGGTAATCTTCATGTCCCCTTTTTTGACCCACTTCCATTTGCGCAAAATGGAATCGAACCAAAGGGTTAACAGCGCCGGGCAAACAAAATGCAAAAGCAACATGACCAATATCAGAATACCCAGCGGCATCTCCCCTTCCATAGCCGCAAGAGTGCCAAACTGGCCCACCAGCCCGCTGGTGCCCATGCCGGCACCAAGAGACGTGTTCTTCATGCCCACCACGCAACTGGCCACCGGGCCCAGCACCGCCGCCGCCAACGTGGGGGCAATCCAAATGCGGGGATTTTTCACAATGTTGGGGAACTGGAGCATGGAGGTACCAATCCCTTGGGAAAGGAGTCCCCCCGGCCCATTGTCCCGGTAGCTGGCCACGGCGAAGCCCACCATTTGGGCACAGCAGCCCACTGTGGCCGCACCCGCCGCCAGCCCGTCAAGACCCAGCATAATGCAAATGGCCGCCGAACTGATAGGCGCTGTTAGCGCCAGCCCCACCAGCACCGAAACCGCAATACCCATCGGAAAAGGCGAAAGCTCGGTAGACGCGTTGATAACACCACCAAAGCTCTCCATAAACCGGCTTATGTATGGCCCAACAAACGCACCGGCCAGGCATCCGGCCACAATGGTTACCAAGGGTGTCAGCACAATGTCCACTTTCGTGCGCCCGGCCACCAAGCGGCCAACCTCCGCCCCGAGCACGGCGCCCACATACGCCCCCACCGGTCCGCCAGCCATATAGCCGAAAGCGCCGGTCGCCACACTGGAAAAAATACAAAGCGGCGTGGCGCCCAATCCCCAAGCCACCGCCGCTCCAATGGCGCCGCCCACCACCGGCGAAGTCGCCGCCAGCACTTCTGAAAAGGGCGCCATAAACGACAAAAAAGGCAGCTTGGCCAACTGGGAAATAATCAGCCCGATGATCAGTGACGCAAACAACCCCAATGCCATAGCGGACATCGCATCCACAAAATAACGCTTCAGTATCTTTTTAACAGCCTCCGGCATCTTTTTAAACATCCTTCCAATCAGCATGTCCCTGTAAACACAAATAATCATAGCATAGTTTAAAAAAAGAAAATACAAGTATTTGTAGCTTTTTGCCCGTATGCGGAGTATTGTAGGCACATAGACACCAACCGGGAGGTCGAATATGAACAGTCAAAAACGCCTGTTTCCGGCAGACGTGCTGGAAGCCGCCATCGCCCGCCACGGTTCCATGGTTTACCGACTGGCGCTGGCCAAAATGAAGAACAAAAGCGATGCCGAGGATGTGTTCCAGGAGGTATTTTTGCGCTATTGCCAAAATGTCGAAAGCCTTGCTTCCCCCGACCATGAAAAGGCCTGGCTGCTGCGGACAACCCTTAATTGCGGCAAAAACATTTGGCGTTCCGCGTGGCGTCGCCGCCGCGCAGATTGGGACGAAGCCCTCGCCCAAAAAGAGGAACCCTCCGATGGGGGGTTCCTGTGGGAGGCGGTGGCCGCTCTGCCGGAAAAATACCGCCTGTGTATCCACCTGTTTTATTACGAGGATTTGCCCGTGGCCCGCGTTGCCGAACTGTTGGGGCAAAAAGAATCCACTGTCCGCACCTGGCTCACCCGCGCCCGCCAACAGCTTAAAGACACCTTGAAAGGAGAATATGACGATGAACAATTTTAAAGAAGGTTATACTGCTTTCATGAATACCCGCAGTCCTTCTCCTGCTTTGATAAACGATGTAGTCAGTGCCGCCGGTACCAAAGCTTCGACCCCCTCCTTTGCTTTTCGCAAATATGGCGCCCTGGCGGCCTGCTTGGTGGTCATTGTGGCGGTTGTCGCCCTTTGGCGTATCAACCTTTCGCCCACACCCCTGATCCCTTCTTCTCAGCCCGGCGCCCCCGCCGACCGGCCGGATGATAAAATCAACATCATTCCTTCTTATATGGAGGCACCCATGCAAAAGCTTTACTTTGACCCCGACACCACCCACGAGGAAGCCTGGACATCGCAGCAGATGCTGGACTTTTTGGGCCGTAACCCCCGTCCTGCCGCCGCATCCATCCCCGCCGACCTCACGGAATATCCCAGTGATACCTACTTCGTCATCCTCAACAATGACGGCACGATGTCCTACGGCAATTTTTTATTCAGCTATGAAAAAGAAGGGGGAGATCCCTCCGCCGCCGATGCCCGCAATCTTCTTGTCAGTGTGTCCAAAGACAAACTCTCCCCTACCTGTCTGCGCTATCTGGCGGACGAACAAACCACTTCCACAATCAACGGCCACGAGCTGGCGATTGGCCAGAATACCCAGCCAGTCTTTGATGAAAATGGCGACATCACGGCCGAACTGACAGTATACCGCGCCGAATTTCTCTTCGATGGCCTTGGCTACCGCGTTACCGGCACCAACTTAACCCAGGATGAATTCATCGCTGTCCTTCGCGGCATTGTGGGGTAATCCAAAGCCATTGGCCGCAACGGTCTTATACCGTTGGCACATCCCATGCTTTCAAAACCATAGAAGCACCATCATAAGGAACAGGCAGACACGGCGTTGCGGCCGTTCTGCCTGTTTTTGCAAGATACAACCGCCTTTAAACGGTGATGACAGTGCGGATATGTTCTCTCAGCCCATCCAATGTGGCCGGTTTCACGCCGTCATCGGTGATGATAACATCCACATCTTCAGCTTTGCAAATTTTCGCAAAGCCTTTATGTTCAAATTTGCTGTGATCAGCGCCAATAATCAAACGGGTGCCGCACTTGGCAATCAACTTTTTAATGCTTAATTCAATGAAGCTGGCACAATACACCCCTTCCACCGGACTCATGGCGTCGCACCCCAGAAAAGAAATATCCACGTGCAAATCTTGAATGATGCTTTCAGGGATCGGCCCCACCAGCACGTGAAAATGTTCCCGGCGCATCCCCCCTGCCACCACAAGGGAAGATGTTGGATGCAGCACCATGGAATGGGCAATATCCAAACCATTGGTGACAACCGTCAAATTCTTATGATTGGCCAGCTGTTGGGAAATAAAAAAATTGGTGCTGCCCGCATCTAAAAAAACGCTGCTGCCCTCATTGACAAAAGCGGCTGCTCGTTGGGCAATCCGCTTTTTTTCCGCCACCATCTTTTTAAAGCGTTCGTTGTAATCCAGCTCATAGCTGGTGCTGTTTTGAATGGCCCCGCCGTGGGTGCGCGCAAGATACCCCAATGCGGCCAATTCATCCAAATCCCGGCGGATGGTTGCCTCCGATACGCCGCACTGGATTGCCAACTCCCGGATTTGTGCCGATCCATGCTCTTGAACAAAGGAAAGAACCCATTGTTGCCGGTCAGCGGGGATAGCAGCATTGAAACTCATATCCATGCGATCTCTCCTCAATCATACTTTCTTATATATAACATTTTTTATCCACTTTTGCAATATATTCAAGTGTAATGTGTCAATTCCAGATGTATAATTACAAATAATTTCAAATGATTCCAAATGTTTGCAAAAAGGCAGTCCCTGCGTATGACTAGAGCCATTCATCATACCCCCGCCGATTATTATGATGTCCGAAAATAAAGATGGCAAGGCCTTGTGAAAGGCTGTAATTTTCCATACATTTGTAATTTATCGTTGCAATGATACGCCGATTATACTATACTAGAAAAAGAACCGTTTAAGGTTAACAATCGTTCACATATGAATTTGGATACGGAATTGCCGAATGGGAGATGACGGGATGCGTACTATTCTCATTGCTGATGACAACAAAGAATGGCTGAGCATTTTAAGCGCCGCCATTCGCCAGGAGCCATCTTTGCAATTAGTGACAGCAGCGTCCACCGGCAGAGAAGCGATACAATATATTCAGCAGCACCAACCCGAGATCATCGTTCTGGATATTATCATGCCGGAATTTGACGGCATTTTTATCGTTAATTTCATTAAAGAAAAGATGACTGATTACCGGCCCATCATCTACATGCTTTCGGGCATTGGCACCGACTCCATCATCAAATCTTTGAACGAGCTGAATGTGGACTTTTTTAATATCAAGCCGGTGGATGTCCGCACGGTCATGACCAACTTAAAACGTTTGTCTGGCCAGCCCGATCCCCAAAGTATTTCGGCGACCGCCACCCCAATTGATAAGACAACCCCCGTCCTGGCCCCCAGCCTTGAAAAACAGGCCCTTAGCCTGTTGCGCAATCTGGATGCGCCGCTGCACCATCTTTCGTCCAAATATATTGTGGACGCCCTGATTTTGTGTATGGAGAATAACAACTTCCTGCAAATGCTCACCAAATCCCTCTATCCCAGAATTGCTGAAAAAAATGACACCACGGCCGCTGCCGTCGAACGTAACATCCGCTATACAATTCAAAAAATGCAAAAAAGCAATTCGCCTTTTTTTCAAAACCTGTTTGCCGACTGCGATATCGAAAAAATTTCCAACGGCCAGTTTTTGTCGACCCTGGTCTATCACCTGAAAAATTAATGGCTTGACATACAAAAAGAACCTGCCTGGCAGGTTCTTTTTTGATGCATCAAAGCCCTACCCTATGCAGCCGCTTTGGCCCGTTTACGCCGGGCCATCAGGTAGTCCGACAAGTAATTGATCAGCACAGCGCCCAACAGCACAATGCCAATGGCAATTTGTTGGTAAAAAGCGCCGATATTCATCATTTGCATGCCATTGGTCAAAATGGCCAGCATGTAGGTGCCAATGACCACGCCGATGATGCTGCCCTCGCCGCCTTTGATATTGACGCCGCCCAAAATGCAAGCGGAGATGACTGAGAACTCCATCGAGTTGCCAATCTTCGGGTCGGCCGACCCCAGCCGGGCCACCTGCCACATGCCGCCCAACGTCGCCATCACACTGCACAGCATGAAGAAGATGAAGCGCATCTTCTTGACGCTGATGCCGGAAAAATAGGCTGCGTTGGCGTTGCCGCCGATGGCGATGGCGTATTTGCCCAGAATAGTTTTCTTTTCCAGAAAGATGAAAAGGGCCACAAAGACAATGACAATAAAAAGCGCCAGTGGTATTTTGTTGTCAAAAAATCGCAGATTGCTCAGTTTCGTAATGGGCTTCACCAAAGGGTCGCTGATGGGAATCGCTTTACACATGGTCAGCGCCAACCCCGACGACGTAATCCATGTCGCCATTGTCGCCATAATGGCCGGCAGCTTGAGCTGCTCCATGATGAACATGTTAAGCCACCCCATGAAAATGCCGAAACAGGCCACAATGGGAATGGCCAGCCAAGGGTTAACCCCCCACAGGCACAGATAGCCGTACACAATGGCGGAAAACGCCATTACGCCGCCCACCGACAGGTCGATGGCGCCGCTGGTAATCACAAACATCATGGCGCAGCCAATCAAAATATGGGGGACATACTGCCGCACAATATTCATCATGTTATACAGCGAAATAAACTTGGGATTCTCGACGGCAAAGACAACCATCAGCACAATCAGCAGCCCGAAAAGGACAAAAGTCTGCCGGGAAGACCGGCTTAATTTTAGATTTTTCATATTCTTCTCTCCTTCCGGCCTACACTTTAATTTTGGCTCGGATGGTATTGTTGAGCACAATGGCCAGCACCAGCACAAAGCCTTTAATCACATTTTGGGTATAAATGGCAAGCCCCATCATCTGCATGATGTTGGTCAAAACACCCACAATCAAAGCGCCGATCAGCATGCCGAAGACTGTGCCCCGACCGCCGTTGATGTCGGTGCCCCCCAAAACCGCCGCGATAATACAGTCTGTTTCAAACCCAGGCAAAATGCCGCAGTCCGCCACCGAAAACCGGGCTGTGACAACGACGCCGGTAAACGCCGCCGCCATGCCGGTCAGCATGAAAATGCCGGTGATGACAAAGGGGGTGTTAATGCCCGAAAGCTTGGCTGTGTTGATGTTGGAACCGATGGCATAGGCCTTGCTGGCAAACACCGTGCGGGTTTGGATAAACATGAAAATGAGGAAAATGCCAATGGCATAAACAACCGGCAAGGGGAAGCCCCAAATCGTCCGGCCCATCCGGCCGATGTTACCGGGCAGCCCCGAGGAAATGATCGCGCCGCCTGCGCCAATCAGGGCCACACCGCCGGCAATGTATTTAAAGGCCAGCGAAATGATAAAGGACGGCAAATTTAATTTGGAGATGATAAGCCCGCTTAAAAAACCGCACAAAATGCCCGACGCAACCGCCAGCACCGCCGACAGCCACACCGGTATGCCCGCTTTGGCAAACAGTGCGAACAGCACGCCGGCCATGGCGCCTACGCCGCCCACCGACAAATCCAAATTGCCCGAAATCAACACCAGTGTAACAGCTGACGCCGTAATAATGACACTGGATGTCGCCACGACGATATTGATGATATTTGTTGGCGTAAAGAACAGTTTGGGTTCAAAAATGATACCCAAAATACAAATGACCACAAAGATACCCAAGATGGTGAGATTTTGCACCCCGTCCGCCGTCAGCTTAAAACGGTTGGCCGGGGCCACTTTTGCATTCCCATTGCTCATTCTTCGCCACCTCCCGTCACAATGTGCATAATGGCCTGAGAATCCACATCATCGCCATTGGGGATGACGGTTTTAAGCGCGCCTTCGTACAAAAGCCCAATGCGGTCACACAGGCCCAAAATTTCCGGCAGCTCGCTGGAAAACACAATGACCGAGCAGCCCTCTTTCACAAGCTGGCGGATAATGGCGTAAATTTCCTGCTTGGCGCCCACATCCACGCCGCGGGTGGGTTCGTCCAGCAACAGCACCGACGGCGCCGCATTCAGGCATTTGGCCAAAACCACTTTTTGCTGGTTGCCGCCGGATAAATAAGCCACCGTCTGATTTTCATCCCGGCAGGCAATGCCCAGTTTTCCGATCAGCTCCCGGGCCACACTGCCTTGCTTGACCGTATTGAGCAGCCCGTTTTGAGAGACTGTTTTGTAGTTCATCATGGGGGTGTTGGCGGCGATATTCAGCGAGGTGCAGACTCCAAGGGTGCGCCTCTCCTCCGGAACAAACGCAATTCCTTTACCAAGCGCTTTTTGGGCATTGCCAATTTTTTCGGCATTGCCGTTGACAACGACCTGTCCCTCGTAGGCATCCGCCCCAAAAATCGCCTGGGCTATTTCGCTTTTGCCCGCGCCAATCAGCCCATAAAAACCTAAAATCTCGCCCTTGTAAAGATCAAAGGAAACATCCTTCAGCTTCCGATTGCAAAGATGATGTACTTCGATCATTTTGGTACCGCTATCCACTTCGTTAGGCACATAATCTTCCAAAATCAGCTTCCCAATCATCATCTGAATCAGTTCCTGGCGACTGTTGACTTCGCTGCGCTCTTTGGTCGCCACCAGCTTGCCGTCCCGCAACACGGAAATATAATCGGCAATTTCAAAAAACTCTTCCAAACGATGAGATATGTAAATGATGGTGATACCTTGTTTTTTCAGTTCGCCGATCATTTCAAAAAGCCGTTTCACTTCCTGTTCCGAAAGCGAAGCAGTTGGTTCGTCCATGATAATAATATCGGAATTCATGGCAAGGGCCTTGGCAATTTCAACAATCTGCCGCTCCGCCACGCTCAATTCCTCAATAAACTGCTTGGGATCAATGGTATTGTCAATGCGCGCCAGCGTCTGCAGCGCTTTATTGTTGGACTGCCGTTTGATGACGCCGAACTTCGTTTCCTCAAGCCCGAGGCAGATATTTTCCTCCACCCGCAGCTTTTCTACAACGTTCAGTTCCTGAAACAGACAGCCGATGCCCGCATTCATCGCATCCCTGGTGTTGGATGGATTAAATTCTTTCCCGTTGTAAATGACAGTGCCGCTTGTCTTTTGATGCGCACCTGTAATAATCTTAATCAATGTCGATTTGCCCGCGCCGTTTTCGCCCGCCAAAAAATGGCAGGAACCCCGGACAATGGGGATACTCACGCCGTCCAGCGCCTTAACGCCCGCAAACTGCTTGGAAATATTCTTTACTTCCAACACATAATCCTTCATGGCTTGCCTCCAGCCTTATGGTTGAAGGGGGAGCAAAAAGCCCCCCCGTCACCCGTATTAGGGTAGTGCTTATTTTGCAATTTCAGCCGCCAGATCCAAAGGCTGGTCGGGCAGATATTGCTCGTTGAACCAATCTTGCAGCGTCTGCAGAGAATCTTTGTAGAAGTTGAAGTAAGTATCCGGGGTGGTCTCGACGACAAATGTGTCGGGATCCATTTCGCCTTTAATCAGCTTCATGATCATGTCGATTTGAGAAATGGCGAAGTTTTTGGGCTGCATGCCAAGAGCATACTTCAAAGAGCAGGTCGGATCGGCCAGCTTTTTCAGTTCGCCGGCGCTGGCATCGGTGGAAGCGATCAGCTCGGTCAGCGGTTTGCCGTCTTCGGCTTTGCCGCGGCCGGCTGCTTCATACGCTGCCAAACAGCCAAGGCCGTTGGAAACGTTGTCGCCGTACACGATGTTAACATCCGGATATTTGATGATCGCAGCAGCGGTCACTTCGGTGGCTTTCTCCAGAACGCCGCCCGCATGCTCCCAATAGGTAGCACCGGTCAGTGTCTCGCCGGCAGAGTTTTTGAAGCCTCTGTCGTCGGTGGGCAGATAGTCAACAACCTCTTTAACACCTTTCAGGAAGGGGCCGGTACGGTTGTCAAAACAGAACGCGATGTCGGTCCAGCTGATCAAACCAACCTGAACGGGTTTGTCGGGGTACAGCTCGAGCCATTTGGTCGCCATGTCTTTACCCATCTGCTGGGCCACACTGGCTTCGTCGATGTTCAAAGCGGGAACCGCTTTGCCGGTTGCGCCGACACAATAGGTCATAATCGGAATGTCGGCAGCGCGGGCTTCGGCGATAATCTCATTGACGCCGTCCTCGGTCACGGGGTGGAGGATGATGCCGTCAACGCCTTTGCCGATGAAGGTTTCGACAGCGGCAATCTCTTTGGCAAGATCTTGCTCAGCATCGATGACTTCGTACTCGGCGCCATATTGCTCTTTGGCGTAAATTTTTGCCCATTTGGCATCGTTGCCATGGACGTCATGCTTGAGGGTGATCGGAATTTTACCGATGTAAATGGGATCACCACTCGGGGCTTCTGTGGACGCATCGCCCGCTGCGGACGGTTCCGTTGCCGGAGGTTCTGTCGTGCCGCCACAAGCAGCAAAAACAGAAAGGCCAAACAGCAGCGCCATCATCAGGGCGACCATTTTGAGTGTTTTGTTCACAAACTTTCCTCCTTAATATTTTTTAATAAAATGCCGCAAGGCATCTATTAACGTCCAAAGGGCTACTCCAACTCGCCCAACTTATACAAAAGCGCGTCCAGCTGGCTGGCGGACAAATAGTACTCCGTCTTGCCGTCAATGCGCATAAACAGCGTCTTGTCATCCCGGGGCAGCAGCTCCACCGTAACCTGCCCACCGTCCACCAACTGTGATGTCAGCACGGCCACCGGCGCGTCTGTGCCGCTGTAGCCGGTATCGCGCCCTTCGGCAATGATCGCCAGGTATTTGTAAAACACCGAGGTAAAGGCGCTGTAGGCAATGTCTTTTCCGTTCAGCCGCGCCGTGGGTGGGTCAACGGTGTGATCCAGCGCAAATAAGTATTGCTTGCCCTCTGCCGTGATCGAAATGGAAGCGAGGGCTTGGGCTTCGGTTTTCAGCGGTGCAATAAACATCATCTGCTCCGGCGTCAGCCGGGAAAAATCCACGTCCACTGCATACAGCTTCACAATCTCATCCTGGCCGCCGGTGCGCACAAAAATGTTGGTACCGTCCACCGCCCCAAATTCCAGGCGTTGCCGGTTGCCGTCCGCGTCGGTGATTTCCAGCGCCTGTCCGGCCTTTTGCAGGCCCATAGCTGTGTAATCTTTGTCCCCGTCCGCCGGGTACCCGGCCACGGTCCAGCCTCGGATAGCCGCCAGCAGATCGTTGACTTCCACCTGCCGTGCCGGCACTTCGTAAGGTGCTGCCATGACCCAGTCGCCGGTTTGGCCGTCGCTGGACAGGGATAATACCGGCACGCTGCCCTCAAAATACGCAATGTGGCGGATGTTGTTTTTGTCAACGGTCAGCACCGCTTTGTCCCGGTATGCCGCAAGGCTTCCCGTCAGCTGAGCCACCGATGCTGTGGATGTAATCATGACTTTGCCGGTCGCTTCATCCAAAATATAAACATCCGACCGGCCCGCCGTTTCGGCGCCTACCGCAAAACTGCGTTTTTCGCCGCCTTGGGTGGTAAAGGTCACCTGGGCCACAGGAGGATTCAGGCCATACTCCGGCAAATGGTCCTCCATTACCCGGGAAACCGGCAGCGTTCGCAAAGCGGCAACCATCAACCGCATTTTCTCGGGGTTGGCCCGGTAACTCGCGTCTGTCGTCACTGTCCACCGATCGTCCGGCTCCGCTGTAAAATCAAAGCTGCCAAATTCATTTTGCAGCGCAATGCGTGTTATAGTTTCCTTGTCCCCCAGTTGGAACAAAAGGCCTGTCTGGGCCGGCGTGTCGGTGCTCTGCAAAAAGAAGTAAGCCCCCGCCGCCACAATCACCAAGACAACCATAATGATGATGCTTTTGTTTTTCTTCATCATCACTGATGTCTCCTCAAATACCAAACCATAAACGCGCCCAAAAACGCGATGAAGGGCAATACCGCGACGCAGATGACCGCCAAACGGATAAACTGTCCGCCCGTTACCAACAGCTTGTCGGCATTGATGACCTTTTCCGCCACAATGTCGGCGCTGCGGTCACCCTGCAGCCAGTTGACGCAGTTCATGAACAGCTCTTTGTTGGCCTGGGCCTCCATATAGTCGTTATTGCAAAAACTGCTGTTGCCAATCACCACAATGCGGCTGGCCGGGTTGCCCCATTTCACATTGCTGCCTGTGGCGGCATAGGCCAGCGGCAGCGGCCCCTGCAAATCGGCGGCAGTCTGGCTGCCCTCCAAAATGGTCATATCCACCCGCACCCAGGATTTTGCGGAGGACATTAGCAAAATATCCCGCTCTACTGTTGTTTTGTCGTATTCCACGCTGCCCAGTCCCCGCACCACCGGCAGCACCACCACTTTGCGGGCGGCGGCCATGGGCGTGGTAATCTCGTGGGGGGCGAACGCCGGCAGCAGCACCAGCCGGTTGGTGGACAAGTAGGCCGTCTGATCTTCCTCCACCACATAGTTATTGCCAATGTCGATACCGTAAAGATGGCACAGTTGGTTCCAGTTGGTCAGCACAATATCGTTAGTGTTCATAACCGAATCAATCATTAAAAAGAGTTTGCCGCCCTTTTGTAAATACGCCTCCAGCATCTCGCCCTCTTGGGCGGTGATGTCTGTCTTGGGCGACGGAACAATGACAATGGACGCGTCGTCTGGCACCTTCCCCGTCTGGATAGGATGAAAGGTTTTCACCTCGAAGGCGTTCAGTTGCAGCGCGGACACCGCTGTTGTCATTCTGTCGCTGGCAAGCGCTTCTTCATGTCCCTCCATAAAATAGACCACTGGCAACTCGTCCGTCGTCACATAGCGGATGGCGCCGGTAATTTCCTGCTCGCCGGTAAATACGTTGCCGGCCGGCGTCTCTTTAAACAGGCTGGTGTTGGTAATCATCCGGGTGCGGCGGGCCCCCTGCACAATAATCGTTCCGTTTGGTACGGCCGCCACATCCAGCGCATATGCCGCCAGCCTGGCGGGTTCCCGCTCGGCATCAATATATTCCACTGACACATTGGGCGTCGCCTTCACATATTCGTCCAGCAACGACTCCACCATCATCTCTTCCTGCCCTTTGGGATACACGGCCCCAATCCGCACTGGCTCCTGTAAACCGTCCAAAATGGTGGTGCTCTGCTCCGAAAGGGTGAACAGCTGCTGGGCTGTCATATCATACTTCCAAGGCACCCGGTAGGCCAGCAATACGCCAAAAACCACAAGGGTGATGAGCAGCGCTGCTTTAACCGCGGATAAAATGGCAAACCGCCTGGCTCTGGCTTTGATCTGTCCTTCGTTCATATGAAGCTCCTATACCGCATCTCTTCTATTGATAGCGCCTGTGTTCCAGGCTGATCATGGCGAAATAAATGAATACGACTGAAAACCCGATGTAGTAGCAAATGGGTCCCAGCCTGAAAATGCCCCGAATGAATTCGTCGTAGCGGACAATCAGTGACAATGCCGAAAGCACCTGGCTCACAACCGGTATGGTCAGCGACCGGCCAAAGGACGACAGCATGACCAACGTAAACAGCATCCCAAAAGAAACGATGGCCGCAGTTACCTGGTTTTCGCTGAGAGACGAGGCAAATGTGCATACGGCAATCATCGCCGCCCCCAGCACAAAATAACCCACATAAGACGCCAATATGCCCCCCAGATTGGGGAAGCCGTAGCGGGCAATCATGACGACATAGACGCCTGTCACCAAAAGACTCATGAAAAACACAAACAGCGCGGCCAAATATTTACCCACGACAATGTCAAATATCCGCAGCCGCGAAGTCAAAAGCAGTTGTTCGGTGCCGCCCCGCCGCTCCTCCGAAAAAAGGCGCATGGTCAGCACTGGAAAAGTCATAAACGACATTCGGCTGAAAAGTCCGAACGTCCCGCTCATATCCCCGTTGCCGCCCAGCAAGTTATAACTGGTGAAGACAAGCCCGCCCAAAATGAGAAAGATGCCCATAAATACAAAACCGAACGGGGTGGAAAAATAGGAGGCGGCCTCCCGCTTGAAGACATAATACATAAGGCCTATTCCTCCCCTTTCGTGCCGTCACCGCCGGTCAGCTCCAGGAAAATTTCCTCCAGCGAACCGCCCAGCGAACGCATTTCGTCAATGGGGATTTGCTTTTCCGCCAAAAGGGCCGAAACCCCTGCCCGCACCTGGCTGCCGCCGTCCGTTTCCACAATCAATGTGCTAAAATCTGTCTGCGAGGACGACGCCGACGATACACTGACTCCTTTAACGCCCTGTGCTTTTTCCAGCAAGCCTTTTAATTTATCCGCTTTACCACGAGCCCGCAGCATAAACCGGCTGGCTCCGGCGCCGCCTTCGGCCAGTTCTTTCATCGTCCCCTGGGCCACCAGCTTGCCCTCTTTCAGGATGATGACCCGGTCGCAGGTCTGGTCAATTTCCGCCAGTATATGGGAGCTTACCATGATGGTGTGTTCTTGGCTCAGCCCTTTAATCAGGTTGCGCACTTCGGTAATTTGCTTGGGGTCAAGCCCGGCCGTTGGTTCGTCCAAAATCAGCACCGGCGGGCTGCCGATCAGCGATTGCGCCATACCCACCCGCTGGCGATAGCCTTTGGATAAATTGCGAATGAGCCGCTTTTTCACTTCGTCGGTGTGCGTCAGCTTGAGCACCCGCTCAATTTCTTCTTTGCGCTCGGCCCGTTTTACCCCTTTAATTTCGCTGACAAATTGCAGGTAGGACCATACGTCCATGTCGATATACAAAGGGGGAATCTCCGCCATAAAGCCGATTTTGGCCGCAACTTCTCTCGGTTGCTCCAAAAGGTCGCAGCCGCCCACCGTTACGGTGCCGCTGGTGGGCGAAATGTAACCGGTAATCATTTTCATAATGGTCGATTTGCCGGCGCCATTTGGCCCCAGCAAACCCACAATTTCTTTGTCGGCCACCTGGAAGCTGATGTCGGTGACACCCCGTCCCTTGCCGTAGGTTTTGGTCAAATTTTTGACTTCTATCATGTTTGTTTTAACACTCCTGCCAAAAAATTACCCATCGGTCTCTTCCGGCGTGGGCGGCGGACCGACCGCCCTCTATCGTCATTGGCGCGCCAACCGGCAAGGCATTCCCCCGCTGGACGACAGCACCCCTTGTTGCCAAATTCAAAAAACGGATGCATCGGCAGCCTGCCGGGGATGTGCCGTTTACCGACCTATCCCCTGGCTGCCTATGTGAAACCGATATGCGATTACAGACAGAGCTTAAACATATCTACGATTTTGTCCACTGTGTACAGGTCTCCGGCACCCCAGGCCTGTGCGGTCTTCAAAGCGTCGGGCGCCATCTTGTCAATGGCGTCGGCATCGGTAATGCCCGCTTCCGCCAGTGTGGTGGGCGTATGAATTTTCTTAAACCAGGCATGCAGGGCATCGTGGCCCGCCTGGGCTGCTTTCAGGTCGTCTGTTTCGGTGACGCCGAAGACGCCCCGGGCAAAATCGGCGAACTTGGCAGTCTTGGTCTTCATGAAATATTTCATGGTCGCCAAAATGGTCACCGACATCGCCGCGCCGTGGGGGGTATCGTAAAAATTGGACAACGAATGTCCCAGAATGTGAATGGTGGAATCGGTAAAGCCCAACCCGCAGTTGTAAAAGCCGTTCCAGGCGTAGGAAGCCGTCCACATCATTTGGGCTCTGGCCTCGGGATCCTGGGGATTGGCCATAATGCGGTCCATGCACTCGATGATGGTCTTAATACCGCCCTGGCAGTACCGATCCTGGAAAGGCGCCCATGCCAGCGTATGGCCAAAATAGGCCTCCAGCAGATGGGAGACAATATCGGCAGCCGAGTAGGCTGTTTGCTGCACCGGAATGGTGTAAGTAAGCGCCGGATCCAAAATGGCCACTTTCGGCCGCATAATGGGGTTGGCCACGCCGTCTTTGCGGCGCATCGCTTCGTTGTTCATGACCATCGTGCCGTTCAGCTCGCTGCTGGTGGCCGGGATGGTGACAACGGCGATGACCGGCAATGTCTCCTGAATGCTGGCCTTGCCAGTGGCGAAATCCCAGGCATCGCCGTCATATTTGGCGGCTACGCCTATGTATTTGGCTTCATCCATGGCGCTGCCGCCGCCCAACGCGATGATGACGTCCGGTTTTTGCTCTTTGGTGATTTTGATGGCGCCCTGGGCATGCTCCACCGTGGGGTTGCTCTTGACGCCAAAGTAGTCAATCAGCGCAACACCGGCATCGGCGCAGCTTTTGGCCACCTGCTGATAAAATCCCACTTTTTTGACAAAGTCCTCATCATAGGTGACAAGCAGCGCCTTTTTGCCAAATTTGGCAGCTTCGGCGCCTACACGGGCCACAGCGCCCACACCAAAAATCGCCTGGGTCGGCATTGAAAATTCAAAATCGTACATACTGTTTTCCTCCTTATATAATGACGCTAAATCCGTTACAGATAAAAATGGTCGGGCCGGCCCGCAATGTCGTTGCGCCCCATGAACAACCCACCCGCGCCAGGGTTGGCGGCCAACTGTTCGGCGTTATAGCAGTATTTGGAACTGGCTACATAAAAGTCTTTCATATCCGCGCCGGCAAATCCGCCGCAGCACGCAAACTCCACCGGGAAGGAAATGGTTTTCACCAACTGCAAATTTTTATCCCACACAGTGATGATGCCGGTCCAGTGGCACACATAAAGATTATCTTCCACATCAATGCTCATACCGTCCGGCATACCCTGCTGCGCAAAATCGATTACCTCGCGGGGGCCGGAAACAGGCCCTTTGTCCAAATCGTAATCGAAGCACAACAGCTTTTGATGATAGGTATCCACCACATACATTTTGGTGTTGTCGCCGTTCCACACCATGGCGTTGTATTGATTGATACCAGCCACAATGGTCTTGCAGCTGCCGTCGGTATCTACCATAAAAAAGTCGCCCAGCATATCCGGCTGATAGTCCGGCGTGCCGTACTTTTTGGAAACCGAACTCATGAATACCCGGCCTTTGGCGTCGCACCGGGAATCGTTATAGCGGTTATTGGCATTGCCCTTGTCCGGGTCTGCCACAAAGGTCATTTTGCCGCTGGCCAAATCCAACACATGCAGTCCGCCCTCAATGACCACCATCAACCGGCCCGGGTCGCTTTTGCTGGGTACTGCCGACCCGATGATTCTGCCGGTCTTATACGTCTTGTTTTCGCCTGTGGCAGGATCATAAGCAAAGACATCGCCGGAAAAAAGGTCGGTCCAATACAGCTTTTTCACCCGCTCGTCCCAAATGGGGGTTTCCACCAACTCTAAGTTCGAATCGACAACCAGCTTGAAATCCATACATCTGCCTCCCTCAAATAATCGTCAGTCGAAATACGACAATAGTTCCGCTTCCAGTTCCGTAACGCCAATGCCCGTTAAAAACCCGGTACCCAGAACAACCGGTATCTGCCCTGTTTGTTCAATAGGCACCGAAGTGACAATACAGTCCGCTTCATTCATATGGCGGTCCAATTGGTCGATATTACATTTAATCATATTGGCCACAATGCCTTTGCGGGCGAACAGATCCTCAATGCCACGCATCATCAGCGCAGAGGATGCCAACCCCATACCGCAAGTTATTACTAGATTTTTCACGCAGTGTTCCCCGTCTTTCTCGGCATGTCGTCGCCGGAATCTTGCCGTCTTTCAATGGCTTTGCATACGGCCACAACGCCGGCTGTTAAAAGAATCAGCAAAATGCCGCCCACTTCACCCAGCCGCAGGATGCTCACCCCAATCCAGGCAATCGGATCGCCAATGGCAATGGAGGAAATCAGGGTGGTACCCTCGGGAATGACCACCCCTCCCGTCACCCGCGCCAATTGGGTAAATGCCGGTGCGAACTGGCTGCAGATTACAAGCATGATCGACATAATCACTGTACCGCTGATGAGGGTTCGGGCCACACTGCCCTTGTGCAGCGGCGCCGCCACCGCAATAAAGAAGCCGATGCTGCAAAGGTCACCTACCGGAATCGTATGATTCCACGGCAGCACAAATGCCAGCAATATGGTAATGGGAATCAGCAGCATCGACGTGGTGGTGGTGGCAGGGTAATTCAACATTACCGCCGAATCCAGCCCTACGTAATAATCCTGCCGCCCAAAATGCGCTTCCACCAGTTTTTTAGTCGCCTGGGAGATGGGCACAAGCCCCTCCATGATGATTTTCACTTCCCGGGGTAAAAGCAAAATTAACGCCGCCATGCTAATGGCAATCTGAATCACTTTTTCCACCGGCGCCCGCGCCAAGATGCCTAAAACGCCGCCAATGATAAAGCCCACGACCATCGGGTCGGAAAAAAACTTAAGCAGCTTGTTTTGGGCAACCATTTCGGCCCGGTGTTTCGGTTTCAAAAAGGGAATGGCATCATATATTCGATCCAAAAGCATAAGCAGGGGCGCCATGGCCACTGAATTGCCGTGGGGAATTGAGATGCCCGGCATATTCATTTCTTTTTGCATGCGCTTGGCGGTAATGTCTGCAAATTTAAAGGTGATGACGGCATGACAGCCCGCTTCAATAAAGCCCAACCACAGCGAATTGGTAATCAGCGCCGCCAGCGACCCCGAAATGGCATAGTGCCAGTAGTTCCAGATGTCGATGTTGAGCGTCCGCGTCTGGCGGGTAATCAGCATTAAGTAATTGATCAGCAAAATAAACGGGATGATAAACGCGCCAATCAAAGTCGTAAAGGACACAGCCGCGCCGGCCGGCCAGCTCACATCCAGCACGTCGATACGCAGTCCCACCTGCTGGGCCACTTCTTGGGTTACCGGACCAAGGGTCTGCCACACAATCGCCAGCGTCAGCCCGACCCCGATAAATCCCACGCCCACTGTAATGGCCGACCGCACCGCTTTCATCCACGGCACCCGAAATGCCAACGATGTAATCAATATCACAAGCGGCACAAAGACAATGGTGCCCATGCCCATCAGTCTTTCGCCAAGATGGGCAACCTGTGGCGCCAACGCTTCCATCATGCAAACCTCCTATACCCAAAGATATTCCGTTGCAAAGGGAAGCAACAGCCACAAAAGGCCTATCATCAGCATAGATGTTCCCGCTGTCCAATGCAATGGCTCAAATTCACTTTGATTGTCCAATTGAATGTGCAAAAAAGGCTTTATTGACACAATTGCCAAAATAACATTCGTCATTTTGGCAATAGCAGCATCGTTCTTTGCCTTAGGCAAAGATATTTGTTTTCGGTTCATCGTCCGGTAAAGTTTGCAGCACTTGCAACACTTTTTGGTTGGCTTCCCCGCAATTGTCTCCGGTCAAATAGCAAATGTCCACAATCGTGGGGACCGGGTACTCTTTAAACAGCGTCGAGGCGGATACAATCAGATCAATTCGGTCCAGATATTCTTCCAGGTCGCAAAACCGCAGGCAAATAATCTCCACATCAGTAATACCCTGCTGGTCAAAAAATTCCTCCAGCTTGTATCGCACCGAGGTGCTTCCCGCAATGCCTGCCCCGCAAACGCAGGCGATTCGTTTTCGGCACATGCTCATTCTTCAGTCCCCTTCGTTCGCAATAAACAGGTTAATAATATCCTCTTTGGTACTGCTGTCCACAATGGCTGTCACATGCTCCGGTTTCTTTAAAATCTGAAACAGCTGGGCCAGCGCTTTCAGGTGTTTTTCTTCATCTACCGCCGCCAGCGTGACGACAATTTGCACCGGGTCGTGCGTTTTATGTCCAAACCGCACCGGATGGCGCAGTGTCAAAAGGCTCATGGCCAGCTTCTGGACTCCGTCCTCCGGCCTGGCATGCGCCACCAAAATGCCCGGCAGCATGACCATGTACGGGCCGTATTCTTTCATCGAAGCGATAATCGCTTCCGGGTAATTGGGCGTCACGTAGCCCCGCGCCTCCAAAATCGCCGATCCGGCGCGCACCGCCTGCTGCCAGTCGTCACACCGTTGCCCGACCACAATCAAATCGCGGGTTAGCACATCGCTTAAACGATATTTGCGCCGCGGCTGGTACCCTCGATTTTCGCCGCCCATCAATTCGCTTAAAAATTCGTATTGCAGCTGGTTTTTGTTGGCCATGCCGCCATATTTGTCTACAATGGCCACAAGGCGGTTCGCCATTTCGACTTCCCGGTCATATCGCTCTTTGGGCAGAGGGCGCACGCTTAAATACCGTCCCAGTTCCTCTTCGTCCTTGGGCGTAAAAATGGGATTCACCCGAATGTAGGATTCCGGTGGCAACTGGGCAATCGGCACCGTGCTGATAATATAATCGACATGGCGCAAATCTTGCTCCGCCACAGCCCGGCTGGACACCACACCCGCCACTTCCACCAAAAACACTTTGTCAAGCTGGGAAGTCATCATCATGGCCGACCCCAGCCCGGTGCCGCACACCAAAAGCACCCGTGCCTTGTCTTTGGTGCGTTTGTGCAGGCGGTAGAGCGCCGCGCCAAAATGCAGTGCCAGATAGGCCACCTCGTGGTCACTGATACCGCAGCCACAATAATCGGACAACACCTGGCTGACAATCCTTGTGTTTAAAAAAAGCGATTGGTAATCCCGCAAAATGTCGCTGTAAATCGGATTTTTAATATGAAAGCCGTATCGAATGCGGTAAATGGTCGGCTTTAAATGGACAAACAGCCCGCTAACCAGCGCCTGTCGTACCGGCCCAAAATCAACGTCGTACAAAGCAGCCATCCCATCGGCCATTTGCTCCACAACCTGCCACAGGCGCAGGTCGGCACCGCTCAGCTCCTGTGTGGAATCCGGTGGTGTAATCGTCTTGGCCCCCAGCAAGTGGCAGGTAAAATAGGCAATCTCATCCTCGGGCAAGGTAATGCCCTTTTGCTGTGCCAGCGCGCCAAAAATCTCTTGGACAGCGGCATATTCCGGCGACGCCAGTACTTCGCTTTCCGGCGGCACCGGCAACAAAATGTGGCCGCCCTCGGCCACCCGCCGCAGCATCAGCCCAAGGTGGATGATCAGGTTGCCGAAGGCCTGATCGCTTAAATGCCGCTCCAGCGCTTTTTCCAGGCGCCGGATTGTCTCTTTGGCCAGCGCCCCTTCCTCCGGCGACAAGAGCGATGCCAATAACAAACCGCCAAGCCGCGACCCCGGATCCGCCTTGGCGGGGTAACGCAGCACATCCTGGCTTTCCACAGCGTTAAACACAACCTCGGACAAAGCCGCCCGCCGTTTTTGCTCATCGCATTTGATAGAGAGCCCCACTTTAGGCCGCTTTACAAGGGAAATACCCCGTTCGGCAAACCACTGCTCCGCCTCATCCAAATCTTTGCCAATGCTGTTACGGGAACACTCCAGTCGGGAGCAAAAATATTCAATCAACACCGGCCCTGCGCGCCACAACAATTCCGACAGAATGAAGGTCACCCGCTCCGATGCCGCATAGTGATATTGAAAGCGGCCCAACGCCTCGTGCAGCCCGCTGATGTGTTCCCACAGCGCCTGGGAAAATGGGAGCCTCACCCCTTCGCCCCGCTCCCGCTCCAAAAAGCCAAACTGTTTTTTTTGCAGGTACTGTTCAATTTTTTCCAGATTGTAGCGCACCGCCCGCTGCGAAAGCCCACTGATCTCGGCCAGCTGGCCGATGGTGACAAAATCGCTTTGTTCCCGCAAAAACGCCAACATATCACAGGATGTTTTGTTCAGCTCCATACAAGACTCGATTCCTCTCCGCATGGTTCGTGCCGTTTCTACCGGCACGAACCATGATGCTTGTCCCATCATTATATCACAATCAAACATTGATGAACAGCGCTGCTCCCAGACAAAAAACGCCCCCGACCCAACGGGCCGGGGGCGTTCAAGATGAGGTAAGAAAATTAATTTAGTTCCACTTGCTGGGATCGCGCATATCCTGCATGTAGGTTTCGATATTGTCTTTGGTCACAACCATTGTGCCGGAGTCAATGACATCTTTCGCGGGTTTGGTGCCGGCCGTCTTGAACTCATAGAGATAACGGGCAGCTTCATAACCCATGCGATAGAAGTTCTGGCTCATGGTAGCCTGAATGCGGCCGGAACGTACGCCGTCCATGGTCTCTTGGATATCGTCGATGCCCATGATGAACAGTTTGTCAGGGCCAATGCCGGCTTCCTCAGCAGACTTGGCAGCGCCGGCAGCGCCGAAACCGCAAACGTTAATGGCGCAGTTGACATCGGGGTAGGTGGCAAACGCGTTCTGATATTCGCTGGTGATGTGCAGCTGGTCGCTCTTGGTTTCCAGCAGAACAACTTCTTTGGCGCCGCCGGGGGCTTTGGCCAAAGCGTCCTGATAGTTCTTGTGAATGTCGATGGCAAGGCCGGCTTCCAAAGCCCACAGGGCCATGACATAGCGGATCTCTTGGTCGCCCATCTGGGCAACGATGTACTCACCGGCCACACGGCCCAGATCGCCGCCGGTACCGACGGAAACCAGACGTCCCGAATCGGGAGCATCGGAGTTCACAGTGGCAAAAGGAATATTGGCTTCCACCAGCTTGGCAAACGCGGGGGCCATGCCCTCGGGATTAACCGGCTGGGTGATCAAGCCGTCGGTGCCCTCGGCAATCGCGGTCTCGATCAGGTTGTTCATTTGGTTGATATCGTTGGGAGTGGAAGGCATGACAACAACAGGTGTTACACCGTATTCTTTGCAGGCATCTTCAAAACCTTCTTTGGCAACAACCCAAATTTCGTTGGGAACCATGGGCAGCACAAAAGTAAAAGTAAGAGCCTCGTCGGTGGTCGGGGCGGGCGCATCTGCGGACGGCGCAGCAGGAGGAGTGTCTACGCTTGAGGTACAGCCGGCCATAGCCAGAACCAATACCAGCGCAGACAAAAGAGCCAGAAACTTTTTCATTGTTATCTCCTTTCAAATTATGCCGTTATACTCTATAAAAAGGGATGAAGTTCCCCTTTTACCTCCATAAAGAAATCAAACCCTTGGGTTACACGCTGGATGCCAGCCGGATGAGGGCGGTCTCATTGGCGTCCTTCTTGGCAAGTTCGCCGGCAATTCTGCCGTTGGCAATGACAATAAACCGGTCGCACATGGCCAAAAGCTCGGGGTACTCGGACGAAACCATAACGATAGAAAGCCCCTGCTCCGCCAAATTCTTGATGATTTTGTAAATTTCCGCTTTGGCACCCACATCAATGCCCACGGTGGGCTCATCCAAAAACAGCACTTTCATATTTGTCAGCAAACTTTTGGCCAGCACAACTTTCTGCTGGTTACCGCCCGACAGGTTGATAATCTGGGTTTTGGAGGACGGCGCTTTAATTTTGAGCATATCGAAATAGTGGGAAACTTTTTCGCCCTCTTTTTTCTTGTTGATGAATACCCACGACGCAATCTCCCGCAAAATGGACAGCGTCATATTTTCCGCGATATTCATGGTACCCACGACACCGTCTTTTTTGCGGTCCTCGGTCAAAAAGCCAATGTTGTTGCGGATGCCGTCCCGGGTGGAATGCACTTCGCACACTTCGCCGTCCATATACAGCTTTCCGCCCCGTTTGGGCAGCGCGCCGAAAATAGCCCGCAAAAGCTCGCTGCGGCCGCTTCCCACCAGCCCCGCCAAACCCAACACCTCGCCCTTGTGAAGGGAAAAGCTGACATCTTCAATGATATTTTTGGCGGTGGAACTGGGATGCTGCACTTTAAAGCTTTCAACCCGCATCACTTCGTTGCCAATAGCCCGCCCCTCCATATCGGGGTACATGGCGTCAATCTGGCGGCCGATCATATCCTCAATCACTTTTTCGGACTGAATTTCGTCCCGGTTGTATGTACTGATGTTGCGGGCGTCCCGCATGACAAAGATACGGTCGGAAATCTCAAATACTTCTTTGAGTTTGTGCGAAATGTAAATGCACGAAATGCCGGTGCGCTTCAGCTCCCGAAGCACATCCATCAGGTTGCGGGTCTCGCTTTCGGTCAGTGCCGAGGTGGGCTCATCCAAAATTAAAATTTTGGGGTTGCGGACAAGGGCCCGGGCAATACACACCAGCTGCTGCATGCTGGTATTCAGACTGCGCATGGTAATATCCGGGTTGATGTCCGTCACTTTCAGCCTGGCCAAGGTCTCTTTGGCAATCTGCCGCGTTTTATTCCAGTCCACAAGCCCAAAGGCATTGCGGGGCAAAATGCCAAGGGATATATTTTCCGCCACCGTCAAATCCAATTCCACATGAATATGCTGATAAATCATGGCGATGCCGGCTTTTTCAGCATAGCGTGTTGAGGAAATATGTAGCGGCTCTCCGTCCAGGGTAATCTCGCCTGTATAACTGCCGTGGGGATAATCCCCCGCCAATATCTTCATTAAAGTAGATTTGCCGGCGCCGTTTTCGCCAATTAGGGACATAATTTCCCCTTTGCGCAAATCAATGCTGACATCATTCAGGGCCACAACGCCCGGAAATGTTTTGGTTATATGCTTCATCTCAAGCAGCACGTCGCTCATCCAATCACCTCATTCACTGGGCGGAAAATCCACCCGGTGGGATATATTCCGGCCGGTTCCTTCTCTTTTAGGAAACTTTCATTTTTGCGCCCTTTTGGTCGGCAGCGCGCTTATATTGGTCCAGAACAACCGCAATGACCAAAACGGCACCCACCACAAGGTTTTGCCAGTAAATATCCACTTTCATCAGCGTCATGCTGTTGGTAAGCATACTCATAAAAAACGCGCCGATGGCCGTACCCAAAATGGTGCCCCGGCCCCCAAAGGTGCTGGTGCCGCCCACAATGCAAGCGGCAATGACGTTCATTTCGTTGCCGGTGCCCACAGACGGTTGGGCCGAACCCAGGCGGGAGCCCATCATAATACCGGTCAAAGCCGCCATCACACCGCAAATGATGTACACAATGACGGTAACCCGGCCAATGGAAATGCCCGAAAGCTTGGCGGCGTCCTTGTTACCGCCTATGGCGTAAATCGACCGCCCAAAAGTTGTGCTGGACAAAATAAAATGAAACACAATGCACAGGATGACACACAAATATACGATGGAGGGAATGCCGAACAAAAAGCTTTGCTCTATGCGCTGAAAGCCCTTGGGCAGCGGATAAACCGGCAAGCCTTTTGTACTTATGTATACAAGGCCTCGGGCCATAAACATCATACCCAGTGTCATGATCATGGGGGGGATGCCAAACTTGACGATAATCGACCCGCTGACACAGCCGACGACAGCGCCGATGCAAAGTGCCATTAAAATGGCCAGCCAAATGGGCAGCCCCATATTCACCATGAAAAGGCCCACCGTCACACAGGCCAGCGCCAGCACCGATCCCACTGAAAGATCGATGCCGCCCACAATTAAAACAAGCGTCATGCCGATGGCGGAAATGAGCACAAAGCCGGTCTGCCTCAACAAGTTACCCAAATTGTTGGGGGTAAAAAAGATGGGGTTCATGATCTGCACAAAAATGGCGTATACAATCGTGGGTAAAATAATGCCGCTTTCCTTCATGTTCCAAATTGACTTGCCGATGCGCACAAAAATATTGTCCCGTTTCGTTTCCATCTTTTCGCGTGCGGAACCACATTCCGCACTTCCCCCTTAGTCAAAAATAGATATAATTTGGTGGTTTCGTTTTCAGAAAAGAGCAAAATCGCTACAACTCATTTTATCTGTTTCAAAATGCAATGTCAAACATTTTTGCGCAAAAATTATCATTTTTTACTTTTTTTGTGCAACCATTTCAGGAATGTCGCCAAGAGTTGTGTAAAGTGCCACTTTGTGAAACATATTTCAGTGACGGGATAATCAATGCGCCCAGAGGCATTTCTACCTCAACGCAATATCGGCAGCCCCAAATCCAGCAGAAAAGAGAGCCTCCGCAAAGGTCGGCCCTCTTTTTGATTCTGTCTTATTCGTCTACCGGCATCCCGTCGCCGTCGGTCAGGGTGTACTGCTCCGGCAGATTCTGGTAATCGCCAAAATCAAATACATACTGCTTTTCCGGCCCCGCAAGCAGCAGGATAATTTGCGTGATATAGGGCTTTTGCTCGCATTTTTGCATCGCTTGGGCTATACCCAGCGCCGCCTCTTTGCAAAACGCCAAATCGTCAAATTTTTCATTCGCCAGCCAAGCGGACACTGTGAGCATGCCCGATTCGTTTAAAAGCACTTCCCCATCCAGGTCGGACTGATGTTGAAAATCTGATGGCACAATCGACTGGAAATAGGCATTGGCCGGCTTGATGGCCGCTTCCACTTCCGCTGTTGCCGCCTGGCCCACACTGCCGGCGTGCGCTTCATCCAGCTGCCCCTGTAAATCCGCCACCTGGCTTTGCAGTTCGTCCACATGGCTCTGCATCTGGGAGATATCCCGCATTTGCTGAGAGCTGCACCCTGCCAGTATCAGCATGGTCACAAGCAAACTGATATACAATCGCTTCATTTTTGTCACCCCACAATTTCACTTAAGTCTACCCCACGTTCTATGTCAAATGAAGTCGAAATGCCGCGATAATGTCAGAATTTCCATTTCGTCCCATCTGTCACCTGGCCACTGATCTCCCACATTGGTCTGTTGTCACCCGCCCTTACCGAAAGTAGCCCACACCACTTTCAAAAATGCGCTGGTCGGTGTTGCCCGGCACATTTCGATATAAATGCCGCCCCACCCGCTCCGAGTGTCCCATCTTGCCCAGCACCCGTCCGTCCGGCGAAAGAATGCCTTCAATCGCCCAATCGGAGCCGTTGGGGTTAAAGGGCATCTCCATGGTGACCCGGCCTTGGATGTCCACATATTGGGTGGCAATTTGTCCATTTTGGGCCAGCTGCCGCAAAAGCGCATTGTCGGCCACAAAGCGGCCCTCGCCGTGGGACATTGCCACCGTGTGGATCTCTCCGGGCTGAGCCAGCTGCAGCCAGGGCGACCGGTTCGAGATAATTTTTGTCTCCACCATCATGCTCTGATGCCGCCCGATCCGGTTATAAGTAAGTGTCGGGCAATTTGCGTCTGTCTCGCGAATGTTTCCAAAGGGCACAAGTCCCAATTTAATCAGAGCCTGGAACCCGTTGCAGATGCCCAGCATCAGACCGTCCCGCTGTTCCAACAGCGCTGTCACTGCCGCCGCAATGCGGGGATTGCGGAAAAAGCTCACAATCAGCTTGGCGGAACCGTCCGGTTCATCCCCGCCGGAAAATCCCCCCGGCAGCACAATGATTTGGCTGCGGCCAATGGCTTTTTCCATCCGCGCCACACTCTCGCCAATATGCCCGGGAGTCAGGTTGTTAATGACCAAAATCTCCGGCTCGGCCCCTGCCGCCGCCAGCGCTTTGGCGGTATCGTATTCGCAGTTGGTACCCGGGAAAACAGGAATCAGCGCCCGCGGCCGGGCATAAGCAGCCTTGGCGCGAAGTATGCTTTCTCCTGTTTGAATCGGTACATCCGGCACGGTTTCCGCCGCCATGCCCTCCGTCCTGGTGGGAAAGACACCCTCCAGCTTTCCTTCATAAACCGGCAAAATGTCCGCAAGGTCGACAGTTTCTTCACCAACCGTAAAAGTAAACGTCTCCACCGTCTTGCCAATGGTGGTGCCGCATTCCACGCCGTCTGCCACCTCGGCAATAAACCCGTCATAAGGCGCAAAAAGATCAATATTGCCGGCAAGCTTGACGCCAATGCGGTTGCCCAGCGCCATTTTAAAGAGCCCCGCCGCCACTCCCCCCGCTTGGGCGGCCCAGCAGGAGACAATGCGCTTCTCTGCAATCAGCTTTTCCACCTCATCCATATCCGCAAGCATCACCAGCGTTGACCCGGCCTTCTTCAGTTCCGGCGAGATGATATGTTCACAGTCAGCCACACCCACCGCGAAGCTGCACAGCGTGGGGGGCACGTCCAAATGCTCAAAACTGCCGGACATGCTATCCTTGCCGCCAATGGCCGCCAGCTTTAAATTCAGCTGGGCATCCAGCGCCCCCAAAAGAGCCGCCACCGGCTTGCCCCACCGGGACGGTTCCTCCCGCAGCCGCTCGAAATACTCCTGAAATGTCAGCCACATTTTGGCGCGGCGAAAACCCGCTGCCACCAATTTGCAGACACTCTGCTCCACAGCCCGATACGCCCCGGTATATGGGTCGTCGGCCAGCAAAAACGGGTCGCAGCCATAGGCCATGCCGGCGCAAAGGTTCATTTCCCCCTGGGCAGGCAACTTCATCGCCATGGCCTGGGCAGGCGTGGCCTGCCACCGCCCCCCAAAGGGCAAGAGCACGCTGCCCGCCCCAATGGTAGAATCGAACCGCTCCACAAGGCCTTTTTTGCTGCAAATATTCAGATCAGCCGCCATTGCCCGCAGTCGTTCGGCCAAGTTTTGGCCGGAAAATGCGGCTTTTTCCTTCCCGCCTGCCACTGGCGGTACAAGTGCCTTGGCGTGCTTGGCGGCGCCGTTGGTGTCAAGGAACGCCCGGGCAATGTCCACCACCCGCTGCCCCTGCCACTCCATGACAAGGCGGGGGGCTTCCGTCACCGCGGCCACCACCGTAGCCTCCAGATTTTCGTTTTGGGCGGCCTGCAAAAAAGCGTCCAGATCGCCTTTATCCAACACAACGGCCATCCGCTCCTGGCTTTCACTGATGGCCAGTTCGGTGCCGTCCAGCCCTTCATATTTCTTGGGTACGGCGTCAAGGTTGATGACCAGCCCTTCGGCCAATTCGCCAATGGCCACCGACACGCCCCCTGCCCCAAAGTCGTTGCATCTTTTAATCAGCTTTGTCGTCTTTGGATCTCGAAAAAGCCGCTGGAGCTTTCGCTCCACCGGGGCATTGCCCTTTTGCACCTCGGCGCCGCAGGTGGCAAGACTTTCGGCTTTGTGCGCCTTGGAGGAGCCGGTTGCCCCCCCAATGCCGTCTCGGCCGGTGCGCCCGCCCAAAAGGACAATGACATCGCCGGCTTTTGGGGCTTCCCGCCGCACATTTTGGGCCGGGGCCGCCCCCAGAACCGCGCCGATTTCCATCCGCTTGGCCACATAGCCGGGATGGTAGAGTTCGTCCACATGCCCGGTAGCAAGCCCAATCTGGTTGCCGTAAGAGCTATAGCCCGCTGCCGCCGTAGTCACCAGCTTGCGCTGGGGCAGCTTGCCCGGCATCGTCTTGCCCACCGGCACGGTGGGGTCGGCCGCCCCTGTCACCCGCATCGCCCCAAACACATAGCTCCGCCCCGAAAGCGGGTCGCGGATCGCCCCGCCAATGCATGTCGCCGCGCCGCCAAAAGGCTCAATCTCCGTGGGGTGGTTGTGAGTCTCGTTTTTAAACATTAAAAGCCACGGCTCCCGCTTGCCGTCCACCGTCGCCTCTACCCGCACCGAGCAGGCGTTAATCTCCTCTGATTCATCCAAATCGGTAAGCGCGCCCGTTTGCTTCAGGTACCGTGCTCCGATGGTGGCCATATCCATCAGCGTAATGGGTTTATCTTCCCGCCCCAGCGTCTTGCGCAGCTGGAGGTACCGGTCATAGGCCGCCTGCACATCCGCCCGCTGGATGACCAGCTCATCCAGCACTGTGCCAAAGGTGGTGTGCCGGCAGTGGTCGGACCAATAGGTGTCGATCACCCGCAGCTCGGTCAGGGTAGGGTCCCGTCCCTCTTGGGCAAAATAATCCCGGCAAAAGGCCGCGTCGTCCACATCCATGGCAAGGCCATAGTCCGCCACAAGCGCCTGCAGCCCTGCCCGGTCCAAAAGGCAAAAGCCCGCCAGCACCGGTATGGGTTCCACGGGGGAAACGGCCATTGCCAGCGTCTCTTTGGGCGCCAGCGCCGCCTCCCGGCATTCCACCGGGTTGATGACATAGGCTTGAATACGGGCTATTTCTTCGCCAGACAGCGCCCCTTCCAAAAGGTAAACTTTAGCTGTCGCCACTGTAGGACGTTCCCCTTGGCTGATCAGCTGAATGCACTCGGCGCAGGAATCGGCCCGCTGGTCAAACTGCCCCGGCAAATATTCCACGGCAAAAATGACGCCGTCGAAGACGGGCAGCTCGTCATAGGTGTTGTCCACCTGGGGCTCGGCAAAAACCACATTCCGGCAGGCCGCAAAAAGGTCTGCGCCAATGCCCTCCACATCGTAACGGTTCAGCAGCCGCAGCGCCCGAAGGGAGGTAATGCCCACCAAATCCTGTAGCTCGTGCAAAAGCCCCATGGCCTCAATGTCATAAGGCTTTTTCTTTTCCACAAAAATACGCGTCACACTCATACCTGTTTCTCCATCGCTTCCATGGCTCGTTTGCCAATATCCCGGCGGTAATGCATCCCCGCAAAAGAGACGCTCGTCACCGCTTTATATGCTTTTTCAATGGCCTGTGGCAGCGTTTCTGCCGTTGCGGCCACCCCCAGTACACGCCCCCCCGCCGTCACAAGCGCGTCGTTTTCCAGCGCCACCCCCGCAAAAAAGAGGTCGCCGTCGCAAGGCTTAATCGAAATGGGGAGCCCTTTTTCATAGGCCTCGGGGTATCCGCCCGACGCCGCGATCACACAGCAGGCGCACCCCGTCGAAAAGACGACTGGCGTCTCTGCCAGCGTGCTGTCCACACACGCCTCCATAATGGCCAGAAGATCGCTTTCCAAAAGGGGCAACACCACCTGGGTTTCCGGGTCGCCAAACCGGCAGTTATATTCAATTACTTTGGGCCCGTCCGGCGTCAGCATCAGGCCAAAATATAAGCAGCCGTTAAAAGGCCTTCCCTCTGCCTGCATCGCCCGGATGGTAGGCAAGAAAATACTTTCCATGCAGCGTTCCGCCACCGTGGGGGTGTAGAAAGGATTGGGCGCAATCGTACCCATCCCCCCCGTATTAAGCCCTTGGTCGTTGTCCAGCGCCCGTTTGTGATCCATGCTGCTCACCATCGGTTTGAGTGTTTCGCTGTCGGTGAAACACAATACACTAACTTCCGGCCCTGTCAAAAATTCCTCAATGACAATTTTCTCCCCCGCCGCGCCAAACACTTTGGTTTCCATGATATCGGCGATGGCAGCCTTGGCGTCGGAGAGATTTTCGCAGATTAACACCCCTTTGCCCAGCGCCAGCCCGTCCGCCTTGATGACGCAGGGAAACCGAAAGCCCTTGGCACACACCGCCTCCAGCGCGTCGGCCGCACGGGTATAGACGGCATATTCCGCCGTAGGAATGTGGTAGCGCCGCATTAAATCTTTGGCGAAAGCCTTGCTGCCCTCAAGAATGGCGGCGTTTTTCCGCGGCCCAAAGGCCCGGATGCCCACCGCCTCCAACCTGTCCACAAGCCCGAGGCACAAAGGATCGTCGGGGGCCACCACAGCAAAATCAATTCCTTCTGTTTGGGAAAAGTCGACAATCGCATCCAAGTCCGTGGCGCCAATCGGCACACAAACGGCGTCGCTTGTCATCCCGCCGTTGCCCGGCAGGGCGTAAATAGTCGTAACCTTTGGGCTTTGCGCCAGCTTTTGAATTAGGGCGTGTTCCCGCCCTCCTGAACCAACCACCATGATTTTCATCTATCCACCTCAATGATGGAACAGCCTGACGCCGGTAAACGCCATGCAAATTCCATATTTATCACACGTCTCAATAACCTGATCATCCCGTATGGAGCCCCCCGGCTGGGCAATATATTGGACGCCGCTTTGGACAGCGCGCTCAATGTTATCCCCAAATGGAAAGAAGGCGTCACTGCCCAGCGCAACCCCTGTAAGCTCCCGCAGCCAGGCGGCTTTCACAGCCGGATCCATCTGCTCGTTGATATAGACATCGATGAAATTGTCCCGGTCCGGCCGGCCCATTCCCTCGGGAATGGCAAGATCCAGTACATCCGGATGTTGCCGCAGCCACCAGATGTCCGCTTTATTCCCCGCCAAACGGGTACAGTGAATCCGGCTTTGTTGCCCGGCCCCCACCCCAATCACCTGGCCGCCTTTCACATAGCACACCGAGTTGGACTGGGTGTATTTCAGGGTGATGAGGGCGATGATTAGATCCCGCGCCGCCTCTTGGGGCAGCGCCTTGTTGGCGGTGGGAATGTTTTGCAGCATGCCGGCGTCAATTGTCATATCGTTGCGCCCCTGCTCAAAAGTGATGCCAAATACGTCCTTGCGTTCAATGGCCGCGGGGGTGTAGTGGGGGTCAATCTCCACAACATTGTAGCCGCCCTTGCGCTTGCCGCACAGAATTTGCAAAGCCGCCGGCTCGTACCCCGGCGCAATAATGCCGTCGGACACTTCCTTTGCAATCAGCTCCGCCGTTGCCACATCGCAAATGTCCGACAGCGCAATCCAGTCCCCAAAAGAGCTCATTCGGTCGGCGCCCCGTGCCCGGGCATAGGCGCAGGCAAGGGGCGAAAGCGCGCCTTCGCCGGTAAAATAAATGCGCCGCAGCGTTGCATCCAAAGGCAGCCCCACAGCGGCCCCCGCCGGGCTTACGTGTTTGAAAGAAGCGGCCGACGGCAGCCCCGTGGCCGCTTTCAGCTCCCGCACCAGCTGCCAGCTGTTCAGGGCATCCAAAAAATTGATATACCCCGGCTTGCCGTTTAATACCCGAATGGGCAGTTCCCCTTCCGCCATCCATATCCGCGACGGCTTTTGGTTGGGGTTGCACCCGTATTTCAGCTCCAGTTCCCTTGCCATATCACTACCCCCATTGCAGGATTTTTTATTTATCTTTGGGTTCGTTTTTGTTGGTCACCCAGGTCGTCTCTTCGCCGGTCGCCAAGTCGATAAACCGGGTAAACAGCGACACCCGGTTGTCCTTGTTCAGGCTTTCCCAAAGGTTGCCCGTCACCGTGTCAATGTCCCCCTCCAGCAAGACCTCCTCCGGCTCCTCCTCAAAAGAGGGGATGCGCGGTGCGCCATCGCCGGCGTAGGTATGCAAAAAGCGGCCCGTTCCTTTGGCGGGCATATCATAGTGCCAAAACGCCCGATAAGGCTTATTGGGGTCGCCGTCAACGGTTCGCAAAATGCCCATCTCAAAAGAGAAGCCTCCGCCCTCCGGCGTCACAAGCGCCGAAATGCGGGGGGTAAAATTGGGGGCGTCCGGCTCAAACGTGCGGGTTAAAAGCGCCGCCTCAAAGCTTTTCCCCTGTGTCAGATAATCGTAAATGGTGTCCGTCTGGTCGCCGTTGGTCACAATGGTTTGGCCCCCCGCTTTGCGCACCGGGGCGTATATAATCAGCGACGGATCCACCATTTTCGATTCATCATGCGCTTTTGTCACAATGCCGTCGTCGGTCAGCGCAAAAACGCGATTGCGGCTGTTCTCGCTTCGCCCCATGATGAAATAGGCAATGACAGCCGACCTCCCGTCGCTGCTTCGCCCCACCAGAATGCCCCGGCCGGGGTAGGCATTTTCCTTTAATAAATCCTCAATGCGCTCCATGGGCCGCCTCCTCTTTTCTGATCACTTTACACAGCTCTGCCGCCGCCTGGGGCAGCAAAATCCACTCCGCTTCCTCCATCACCCGTTGTTGCAGCGTCTGCGGTGTGTCGCCCTTTTGGACGTCCACCGCTTTTTGCAGCAGAATTCGCCCCCCGTCGGGCACTTCGTTCACAAGGTGCACCGTGGCCCCTGTCACTTTCACGCCGTAACCCAGCGCCGCCTCGTGCACGCGCAGACCATAGTACCCCTCTCCGCAAAAAGAAGGAATCAGGCTGGGGTGCACATTGATGATCCGGTCGCGGTAAGCCTCGATGACCTGGGGGCTTAAAATACACATAAAGCCTGCCAAAATCACCAGCTGAATGCGATAGGCTGCAAGCGTTTCCAAAAGGGCGTGGTCAAAGGCCTCCCGGCTGGCGTAGGCTTGGCGCGCCACCACCGCCGTGGCAATGCCCGCCTTTTGCGCCCGCTCTAAAGCAAAGGCCCCTTCCTTGCTGGAAATCACCACCGCCAGTTCGCCGTCCGGCAGCGCGCCCCGGTTTTTGGCGTTGATCAGGGCCTGCAAATTTGTACCGCCACCGCTTACCAGCACCCCGATCCTTACCATAACAAGACCTCGTTGTCCCCGGGAACAATCTCGCCCAGAACATAAGCGTCCTCGCCCGCTTCCCGCAAAAGTGAGACGGCTTTGTCGGCGTCGGCCGCTTGCACCACCACCGCCATGCCCACACCCATGTTAAAGGTGTTCCACATATCCCGCTCGGGAATGGCGCCGGTCTTTTGAATCTGCCCGAAAACTTCCGGCACTTTCACGGCGCTTTTGGCAATACGGGCCGATAATCCCTCGCCCAGCATCCGGGGAATATTTTCGTAAAAGCCGCCGCCGGTAATATGGGAAATCCCGCTTACCGCCACCTCCCCAAGCAGTTTTAAAATGGGCTTGACATAAATTTTCGTGGGGGTCAGCAGCTTTTCCAACAACGCCTTATCGCTCATATCCAGCACGCTGCGCACCAGCGAAAAGCCGTTGCTGTGCACACCGGAAGAAGGCAGCGCAATGATCATATCCCCTGCCGCCATCCGGCTGCGGTCCACCATTTTCGGCCGGTCCACCATGCCCACGGCAAAGCCCGCCAGGTCGTATTCATCCTCGGGATAAAAACCGGGCATCTCGGCTGTTTCGCCGCCGATAAGGGCGCACCCCGCCTGCACACAGCCTTCGGCCACACCGCCCACAATTTCCGCCACCCGCTCGGGCACATTTTTGCCCACCGCCAGGTAATCGAGAAAAAACAAAGGCACCGCCCCGCAGCAGATAATGTCGTTGACGCACATGGCCACACAGTCGATGCCGATGGTGTTGTGCTTGCCCAGCAAAAATGCCAGCTTCAGCTTGGTGCCCACGCCGTCGGTGCCGCTTACCAATACCGGCTCCGCCATGCCGCCCAGCTCGGGTTTAAACAGGCCGCCAAAGCCGCCCAGCCCTTCCAGCACGCCGGGCGTCGTCGTCCGGGCTACATGCTCTTTCATCAGCTCCACCGCTTTGTACCCCGCCGTAATATCCACGCCGGAGGCCTTGTAACTTTCGCTTGCACTTTCTTTATGGCTCATCATGAATACCTCTGTCAAACTTGGAATTGAGGGTCTTTTCCGGCGGCGTCACGGGATACTCGCCTGTAAAGCAGGCGGTGCAAAAACCGCAGTGACTGTTTTCCGCCAGCTTGTCCAGCGCGTCAATGGGCAGATAGCCGATGCTGTCCACATCAATAATTTTGCGAATTTCCTCAACGCTGTGGTTGTGGGCAATCAAATGCTCCCGGGAATCGATGTCGGTGCCAAACCAGCAGGGATGCAAAAAGGGCGGCGCGCTCAGCCGCATATGCACCTCGGTCGCGCCCGCTTCCCGCACCAGTTTGACAATGCGAGCCGAAGTCGTCCCCCGTACAATGCTGTCGTCCACCAATACGACCCGCTTGCCCTTAATGGAGGCGGCGACGGTATTGAGCTTAATGCGCAAAGCGCTTTCCCGTTCCCGCTGGGTCGGCTTAATGAAGGTCCGGCCAATATATTTATTCTTGATAAAACCCACGCCATAGGGGATGCCGCTTTGTTTGGCATAACCCAGTGCCGCGTCCAGGCCGGAGTCGGGCACGCCGATGACAATGTCGGCCTGCACCGGATGTGTCAGGGCCAAAAAAGCGCCTGCCCTTTGCCGTGCCAGATGTACACTGGACTGTTCAATCACGGAGTCGGGGCGGGCGAAATAAATAAATTCAAATACGCAAAGGCGGCTTTCTTCCTGGCAATGGGAGGTATCCCTCTCAATACCTTTTTCCGAAATGGTGACAATTTCCCCCGGGCGGATGTCACAGACAAAATCGGCCTCCAAAATATCCAGCACACAGGTTTCGCTGGCGAAGATATAACTCTCCCCCCGCTTGCCCAAGCACAAGGGCCGAAAGCCAAAGGGATCCCGGGCCGCAATCAGCTTTTTGGGGCTCATGATCACCATGGAGTAAGCGCCCCGCAGCTTGTCCATGGCGCTGGATACCGCTGCCTGAATGGTGGGGGCCGTTAACCGCTCTCGGGTGATGGTGTAAGCGATTACTTCACTGTCCGATGTGGTGTGAAAGATCGCGCCGCCCAGTTCCATTTCCTCCCGCAGTTCGGCCGCGTTGGTCAGGTTGCCGTTGTGGCAAAGGGCCAGCCCACCCTTTACATGCTGCACCACAAGGGGTTGGGCATTGTTGCGGGATTGGTTGCCGGTGGTGCCATAGCGGCAATGGCCCAGCGCCATTGTACCGTTTTCCATCCGGTGCAGCCGCGCCGGTGTAAATACATCGTCCACCAGCCCCAAATCCTTAAAGCCCGAAATAACGCCGTCATTGTTGACAGCGATGCCACAGCTTTCCTGCCCCCGATGTTGCAGGGCGTGTAGCGCGTGATAGGTGTCAGAAATAACATCGTCATGTTCTGAACCATAGATGCCAAATACGCCGCATTCCTCGTGAATTGTACCAAACATTTACTCACCCATCAATCGTTTTAAAATTTCCCGGTAGGCGTCCTCAACCCCACCCATATCCCGGCGGAAGCGGTCTTTATCCAGCTTTTCACCCGTCTTACTATCCCAAAAACGACAAGTATCCGGCGATATCTCATCGGCCAAAACGATGGTACCGTCCGGAAGCTTCCCAAATTCCAATTTAAAATCAATCAGTTCAATGCCCAAATCCTTCAAATAGGATGTCATAAATGCGTTGACACGCAGCGAATAGTCGGCAATCAGCGCCACCTCTTCCTTGGTGGCCCAGCCCATGGCGGCAATGTGGTATTCATTCACCATCGGGTCGCCCAGTGCGTCGTCCTTGTAACAGTATTCCAGCACAGTCTCGCCCATCCGCACCCCTTCGGCAAGGCCCAACCGCTTGGCCAACGATCCCGCCGCAATGTTGCGCACAATGACCTCCAGCGGAACAATGGTCACCTTTTTGACAAGCGTCTCCCGCTCCGACAGCTCCTTCACAAAATGGGTGGGAATTCCCTGCGCTTCCAGCAGCTTCATCATATGGTTGGTTACCCGGTTGTTCACAACGCCCTTGCCCGCAATGGTTCCCTTTTTCTCGCCGTTAAAAGCTGTTGCGTCGTCCTTGTAATCCACAATGCACAAATTCGGATCATCGGTGGCGAACACCTTTTTGGCCTTGCCTTCGTAAAGCTGCGCCCGCTTTTCCATTACAATTCCCCCATTTTTTCATTTAAAGCTTTATCTTTGGCCAGCACATCCTGCCGCATTTTTTCTTTCATATCGGCCAATTTCTGTGCCAGCGTATTGTCCTCAACCGCCAAAATCTGCGCCGCCAGCAAAGCGGCGTTTTGCGCCCCGTCAATGGCAACGGTCGCCACCGGAATACCCCCCGGCATCTGCACAGTGGCCAACAGCGCGTCCAACCCGTCCAGCGCCGTACTTTGAATGGGAATGCCGATGACCGGCAGGGTGGTGTGCCCCGCCAAAACCCCCGCCAAATGCGCCGCCTTGCCCGCCGCCGCAATCACGACGCCGACGCCGGCCCCTTTGGCGCCTTCGGCAAATGCCGCCGCCTCCGCCGGCGTGCGGTGGGCGCTCATCACATGCGCCTCCACCGGAATATTCAAAGCTTTCAGTTGCTTTACTGCTTTTTCCACCACCGGCCAGTCGCTGTCGCTGCCCATGATGACCGCCACACGTTTCAAAGCGCACCCTCCATGCAATCAATTTTTATCTGTTTAAACTAATAATACAATAAAGGAAAACGGGAATCAAGCGGCCCTTTCTAAAATTTGAATGGCCCACCGGCCAAAAAGCGGGAACGCCATTTTGATCCCACGGACTATTGTACCACATTTTTCGTCGCAAAGCTTTCTTCAAAATGGACAAACTCACACAAAATCGTGGCCAAGATATGTGCGATATGTTCCCCGCCCAGGCGCTGCTTCTCCCCGCGGCCCGGGCAGGCGTCCCTTCTTTACCCATAAACCGCGCCCATCCCCCGCCATGTCACTATTGTCAAAATGCTGCCAACGAAGTTGGCAATTTCTATGCTGTTAATGCTGGATGGGTGGCAGTATAATGGGGAAAGAAAATGCGGCGGAAAAGGCGAAAAGGGGGGAGCATGATCAGGGAAAGTGATATTTTGGCATTGCTGGTGCAGGAACCGTCCGTTTCGCTGGAACAGTTAACGGCGCATTTAAAAATATCGGAACGCATGGTCAGGGAGCACATCAAATCCATTCGCAATGACGCTATCAAAAACGGATTTGATGTGATTACCATTCGCAACAAGGGCTACAGCCTGCAAATTACCGACGAGGGCAAATATACCGCTTTCGCCCGCCAACTGGACGCCGGCATGGCTGAAAACGCGGGTGATAAAACCCATCGTATCCCCCTTATCTTATATTTTTTGCTTCAGCAAACCGACTACATCCCCCTGCAAACCATATCAGAACTTATCGATGTCAGTCGTGCCACATTGGTCAACGACCTGCCCGAGCTGCGGGAATATTTGCGTGGTTATCATTTAACGCTTCAGTCCAAGTCCCACTACGGCATCAAGCTAGAGGGGGATGAGCGCGACTTTCGCAAAGCGTTTAACCGCTTCGTGCTGGCCTCGCCCGAATACACGGCTATGGTGACATTCCCATTTACATCACCGAAAACGGCATTGGCGTGGCGGAAACTCTGGAGAACGGCACCGTCAACGATGACATCCGCATTGACTTTTTACGGGAGTCGGTGGTGGCGATGAAAGAAGCCCTTCAAAAAGGCGTGGATTTGCGCGGCTTTTTCGTCTGGTCCACCATGGATCTGTACAGCTGGATTAACGGTCACCAAAAACGTTACGGCCTTGTTTATGTCGATTATGAAGACGGCCTGAAGCGGTATCCGAAAAAAAGTTTCTACTGGTACCAAAAAGTCGCCGAAAGCAACGGCGGACTCGTATAATGCTGCATTTCGATATCCCCATAAAACCCCCATATAAAAAGTCCGCCGGCATAATGAGGCCGGCGGGCTTTTTGTGTAGGCAAAATTCTTTGTATAATCAGTTGTGATGATAGGTTAGACGATAGGTATCCCCCGGTTATTCCGCCTTCACAGCCCGCCTAACCATCCGCCGCCGGGCAGCGCCAGCGCCAAACCGGCGTAAATACCGGCGCAGATGTCACATCCGCTTGTACCGCCAATTTCCATGACCTGCCGGATGGCGCCCGGCAACACATCCGCCGGCTCCGCCCCCGCAAGCGCCTGCAACAGCGCGCAGATACACGCCCGCACCTGCCCTTGGGCGGCATGGAAAAGAGCCGCGTAGCTGATGAGATTGGTTTGCGCTTTGCCTTGTGTTACGATGGATTGTAACACAGGCAGTACCTCTTGATCAGGATGTCCCGCCAAGGACAGACAAGCCATAAGCCCCAACAAAAAGTCGTCCCCCGACGGGGTAAGCCCCGGCCCCAGCCCCAGCAATGGGAACGCCGCTTCGGCAATGTCTTTTGGGTTTCGGGCCACAAGCGCCCCCAGCAGCGCCCGGCTGCGGTCGGCCAACGCCTGCTGGAAGAGGTCAAGGGGTTGCTTGCCAAAAAGGCCCACAAACCCGCACTTTTCGCCCGCTGCTGCAAGGGCGTGCCCCAGCGCCGAAAGATTGGATCCAACTGTCGGCGAGCCGGTGTTCAGCACCGGTAAAACCGGATGCCATAAAACGGCCTGCCGCCAGTCGACGAAGACATGGCGGCCCAACTCAATGCCCATTGGGCTGGCAGCAACCGCAATCCCCTTTGCCACCAGCGCATCCAAAGAGTCGTTGTAGCCGCCAAAGTCGGCCCGCAGGGTGAAAGGGGCGTCGTCCACACTTTTGGCCGCCAGGCAGACCAAAAAATCTTCGAAATCGTCTTCTGCAAAATACAAGTTTACAACATGTCGAAAAACGCTGTGCACCACGCCGGTTTTGGGGCCGCCTGCCAAACGCTCTTTCAAAAGATCATGGCATGAAAGCGCCGGAAAAATCATAGCCCCTCCCCCTTTCAGACTGTTTTCTGCCTGTCGATTGTACCACTCTATACAGCCTCGTCAAACAATTTGTATGCTTTTACCGCCAGATAGATGTCCTGTCGAAAATGCAGTGAAGCCGGTTCGATGCCCAACAGTTCGGCAATCACCCGCACCCGGTACCGCAGGGTGTTGTAGTGCAAGTACAGCGCGGCAGCCGCTTTTTTGTAATTGCCTTCGCAGGTAAAAATCGTTTCCATCGTTTCTAAATAATTGGAATTGTGACTGTTGTCGTATTGGATGACCGCGCCGATGGTATCTTTGCAAAAAGAAAGCAGCTCATCCCGGATATGCTGGTGATGCAACACCCGGTAAATACCCGCGTCCCGAAAACACAGCGGCCGCGTGTGCCCAATCAGCCTGGCAATTTGAATGGCCTTTTGGCCTTCGTGAAACCGGCGCTGAAACAAGTTCATCTGCGACACCGGGTTGGAAACCCCGATAAAATATTGTTGCTCGGCGTTCCGGTTGGCGCACTGGTAAATTAAATCCACAAGTTCGCTTTGTTTTTTGACGGCTTCGCGGTTGAGCAAAAGGGTGATTTCGTCGCCGATGTTGGCGATGAAGAACTGCTCGTGCCCCACCCCGTATCGCAGCAGCGCTTCGTGCCTAAGCCGAATGGCAAACTGGTCGCGATAGCTGTAGTCGTCCTGTCCGCGAACCGGCATCTCCACCACCACAACCACAGAGGGAAAAGACAGATGCCAGCCGATGGTTCGGGCCCGGTTCACCGCCGTCGCCAGTGTTGGCGGTTCCCGCAGCAGCAGGTCGTAGGCAAACTCGTTGGAATAACGCTTTTCCAATTCCACAATGGACAGGTTTTTTTGCCGGATGACGGTGAAGACAGCGGCATACTGCTCAATAGTAATGCGGTCGGCCTCTCGCAATGGTTCGCCTACACCCTCCAGTAAAATGTACCCGGTTGTGTGAAAACCGTGGACAACCGGAAAGATGAACCACTCGATATGGCCTACAAAAACCGACTGTATATGGTTGCCGGGCGCGAGCGCACCCACTGCTTGGGTCAACAGCGCAAAGTCCTCTTCACCAATCAGCTCTCCCTCGTTGGGCGTAAGGGACAGCCCGTCGCTGGACAATAGCAAAACGTTGCGGCCCATTGTCTTTTGGATGGTATCCGCCAGTTCCTGAAAACCGTAACCCTGCATCAGCATTTCCATTGTAATGCTGTGCAGACTGTCCCGATACTCCAGCTCGCTATTGCGTATACGCAATTTGTCCCGCAAATAGTTGGTGATCACATCGGAAAAATTGACATTTTCGGGCACTGCCACAATGGGAAAACCCAGCTCGTTGGCTTGTTCCAGCATTTTGTCGGGTATTCGGCCCAAATAGCGGTTGGATTTGATGCCGATGCCGCAAAGCCCCAAGCGGTGGAGAGCAGGGATGATTCTTTCCAGCCGCTGGGGATCTTTATGAATGGGGAAAAAGGTGGTCAGCAAAAAATCGTCTTTTTTGACGTAGTCCTCAATATCCGGCACTTCCATGACGGCAATGTCTCCCACTTCGCAGTGCAGACTTTGCCCGCCGGTCAGCACTATGGCGCCTTTTAACGGCCCAATGGTCAGCAATTCGTCCAGCGTCAACCCCATTCCCCCTCCCTTTTGCAGATGTTTTTGTTATTATATCACACCATATGGCACTATTCCACTAAAAACGCCGTAAATCTTTGATCAAAATTCAACCCATTTGTCACTGGATGACAAATTACACTGCAGTTTCTTATGTCTTGAACACGATGTCGTTTTAGTTTTTATTTGTTAACATAACAGTGAGGATGTTGTCGCTTTGAAGCGATTTGATAATACTTTCGTAGGCAGGGAACGGACACCGGCGGCGCCTTTGCCACAGGCAATGCCCTTTCCGGTTCCTGAATATATGGCCAATCATAAAGCGTGTTTGACTTGGAGGTGGGTAAATGCAAACAGAAAAGGTTAAAGTTTGGCAAAAATCTGACATCAATGGTTTTTTTGGGCTCTTTACCAACAACATCGCAAACATTCTTGTCCTGACAAGCTTGCTTTTGTATGTGATCGAGCTCCCGGCCGACATTGTTTTCCGGCGGATTTTACCCGGCGTGGGCATCGCTATTTTTATCAGCTGTCTGTGCTATTTTTATGCTGGGTATAAGCTGTCCAAAGTAGAAAAGCGAGATACTGTCACCGCGCTGCCCACAGGCATCAGCGTACCCCATATGTTTATCATTGTATTTGGCGTCATGCTGCCCATTAAACTGCAAACAGGTGACCCCATGATTGCCTGGTACGCGGGCTTGGCTTGGTGCCTGATCGAAGCGGTGATTGAGTGCCTGGGTGCGGTCATTGGCAAAAAAGTGCGTGAATTTGTACCCCGCGCCGCGCTGCTGGGTTCTTTGGCGGGCGTCTCCATCCCCTACATCATGACCAATTCGGCGGCGCAGGCCTGGGGGATGCCGGCCATCACCATCGTCTGCCTGGGCGTACTGCTGATGGGCTGGATTGCCAAAAAGAAAATGCCCTGGGGCATGCCCGCGGGCCTGGTGGCCATTGTGGTAGGCACAGCCATTGGTTGGGGTAGCGGCCGGATGAGCGCATCGGCGCTGGTGCAATCTTTCTCCAGCGTTGGTTTTGCGTTGCCGGGCGTCACCTTGGGCGTTACGCTGCAACATTTTACCGTCGTCCTGCCCTATTTGCTTATCGCTATTCCCTTCGGCATTTACAATTTTATTGAAACCATGGATAACCTGGAAAGTGCCGAAGTGGCGGGCGACAAATACAATACAACCCAAATTATGCTCTTTGACGGCATCACCAGCTTCATTGGCGGCTGTCTGGGCAATCCGGTACCCACTGCTGTTTATATTGGACATCCCGGCTGGAAAAGCGTCGGTGCGCGGCTGGGTTACGGCTGGATGACCGGTTTGGGTGTTCTGTTGCTGACCCTTTTGGGCATTGAATCGGTGCTGCTAAGCGCCATTCCCATTGCGGCCCTGCTGCCCATTTTAATTTATATCGGTGTCGTCATCGGCTCCCAGGCTTTCGAAAATATCCCAAAATCCCACACGCCGGCCGTTGTGATGGCCATTTTACCCTCTTTGGCGGACTGGTGTAAAACGATGGTGTCCAACGCGGTCGTCTCGGCGGGGAGCAACCCCGGCGCCATTGCCCCCGAAACATTTGCCGCCAACGGCATTTACTTCGGCGGGCTGACAACGTTGGGCAGCGGCGCCATTGTGGTAGGCATCATTTGGGCCACCATTACCGTATTTTTAATCGAGCGCAAGCAAAAACAAGCCATTGTCACCTCCTGCATTGCCGCTGCATTATCCTTTTTTGGCATCATTCACGCGGCCCAGGTCGGTTTTGCGGCCGCCCTGGAGGTCAGCATTGGCTACCTGCTGTTGGCTGCTTTGATTTTGCTGTTCTTTAAACAGGAATACATAGAAGAATCCCTTTAAATTTTATATTGACGAGAGGAGCGCCCCCCTATGAAATACTCTGTTGATGCCGAACCCTACGCGTTTGAATTCCCGCTGGAGACCACCGCCCTCATCCTCATTGACATGCAGCGCGATTTTTGCGCCCCCGGCGGCTTTGGCGAAAAGCTGGGCAACGACATTACCCCCACGGCCAGCATCATTCCCGTTGTCCAAAAGATGTTGCACTTTGCCCGCGAAAAAGGCATGTTCATTCTTCATACCCGCGAAGGCCACCGCCCCGATTTAAGCGATTGCCCGCCCAACAAACTGGCCCGTGGCAAACGCCAGGGTGCCGGCATTGGCGACTGCGGCCCCATGGGACGCATTTTGGTGCGGGGCGAACTGGGCCACGACATTGTGGAAGAACTGTATCCCATTGACGGCGAGCCCATCATTGACAAACCTGGCAAAGGCGCCTTTTATTCCACTGACCTTGAGCTGATTTTGCGCAACAAAGGTATTACGCACATGCTTTTTTGCGGCGTCACCACCCATGTCTGCGTCACCACAACGCTCCGCGAAGCCAATGACAGGGGCTTTGAGTGTTTGATGCTGGACGACTGCTGCGCCGCTTTCGATAAAAAGGACCACGACGACGCGGCCCGTATGGTATACCAGCAGGGCGGCATCTTCGGTTGGGTGTCCACTTCGGCCAAAGTAATGGAAGCCATGCAGAAATAAACAGCGCCCCCTCTTTTCTTTGTCAAACCGCCCTGGTCAATGTGGCAATAAGCCAGGGCCTGGTTTTTTGTATCCAAAAATCATATTTCGAGGAGGAAATTAACACGATGAGTAGTAAATCGACTGCCGGCACCCCCTGGTGGGTCTCCGGCGACATCAACGGATTTTTCGGTCTGTTTTCCAACTCCCTCGCCAATTTCTTAACGGCCATTGGCCTGCTGGCATTCGCCATCGCCATGCCTGCCGACATGGTTTACGGCAAAATTGTGCCCGGTGTCGCCATTTCCATTGGCGTGGGCAACATCATCCTGGCCATTATGGCCAAAAGCCTTTCCAAGCGCGAAAACCGTAGCGATGTGACGGCCATGCCTTACGGCTTAAGCGTACCCCACTATTTTGCGGTCGCTTTGGGCGTCATCCTGCCGGTTTACATCGCCACCCAGGATTGGCTTACCGCCTGGGCCGCCGGCATTGCCTGGAACCTGATTCAGGGCATTGTGATGATGATAGGCGCTTTTGTCGGCCCTACCCTCAAAAAATACATCCCCCGCTCCGCCATGTTGGGCGCCCTGGCCGGTTTGGCCATCACCCTCATTTCCGGTAACCCCATCGGCGAAGTTTTCACGGTGCCTTACATCGGCCTCGTCTGCCTGGCCATTCTGTTGGTGGGCTGGCTTTCCGGCAAAAAAATGCCCTTTGGCATGCCCGCCGGCGCTTTCGCCATTCTCATCGGCACCATTATTGCCTGGGCCACCGGCTACCTGAAGCCCGACGCCGTTGCTTCTGCTGTTCAGGCGTTTAACATTCCGCTGCCCTATCTGGCAGTCGGCCTGCTGGGCAAAGGTTTCTCCGTCATCGCCCCCTTCCTGCCCGCCGCCATCCCTCTTGCCATTTACGACTTTTTAGAAAGCCTTGATAACCTGGAAAGTGCCGACGCTGCCGGTGAAAAATATCCGGTCGCCAAAGCGATGGCCGTTCCCGCTGCCATGACCATTATCGGTTCCCTGCTGGGCAGCCCGTTCCCGACCATCATTTACATCGGCCATCCCGGCTGGAAAGCCACCGGCGCCCGCATTGGCTATGCGCTGCTCACCGGTATCGCCATTATCATTCTTGCCTTTACCGGCCTGCTTCGCCTGGTTTCCGCCGTCATTCCGCTGGTCGCCCTGTTGCCGATTTTGGTTTATATCGGCATCGTGATTGGCACCCAGGCCTTCCAAACGGCGAAAAAGCACCACTACCCCGCCATTATCTTTTCCTTTATGCCTTTTATCGGCAGCATTGTAGCCCTGAAAGTAAACTCGGCTGTGGGCGCCATTAACGCGGCGCTGGCCGAGGCCGGCCAGGCGGTGTCCGTTTCTCTTCTGAACGGCGGCCCCGGTTCTGTTGTGGTCAGCAACGCCCTTCTGTCCCAAAACGGCGTGCCCTTCCTGGGTTGGCTGCGGTTGGGCCAGGGCGACATTCTTATCGCTATGATGCTGGCGGCCATTGCCATCTACATCTTGGATAGAAACTACAAACGCGCCTCCATCTACGCCGTCATCTGCGCCGCTCTCTCCTTCTTCGGCATCATCCATTCTTCCTCCTTCGGCATCAACATGTCGCCTCAGGTTTGGCTTGGTTACGTGGGCATGGCCGTCGTTCTCTTCCTGATGTCCATCTATCGCAAAGAGGAAAACGTGCTGACCGAAGAATAGGGCAATTGCAACACCCCGCATGATTATTTTCAACCATTTTCTTTTATGATGCTACATCCCAAACACGCGGTCTGGCAACGGCTTTCGGCCGCTGCCAGACCCACCTCCCTAAAAGGGAGCTTGCCCACAGCAATCGGTAAACGTTACGAGGTGAACAACTTGGCCCAAATTGTAACCATCAAGAAAAACAGCTATCATGACTCTGTCTCTTTAATGATGCTTTCCAAAAAGCTGCTGGCGCTGGAAGGGGTTCAGCAAGCCATTGTCTCCATGGCCACCCCCATGAACAAAGAACTGCTGGCCGGAGTGGGCATGCTTACGCCCCAGGCGGAAGAGGCAGGCGGCAACGATCTGCTGGTCGCCATACAGGCGGCCGACGACGCCCTTTGCGAAAGCGCTGTTCAGCAAGCGTTTGCCCTGCTGCAGCGCAAAGCGGATGTCGGCGCCAAATCCGCCGCCACCCAGTACAAAACCATTGGAGCAGCGGCCCGCGCCAACCCCCAAACCCAAATGGCGGTCATCTCCACTGCCGGGCAGTTTGCAGCCCACGAAGCCATGGAAGCTCTGAAAGCCGGGCTGCATGTCATGCTGTTTTCCGACAATGTATCCTTGGAAGAGGAAATCCGCCTTAAGCAATATGCCCACGAAAAAGGCCTGCTGATAATGGGGCCCGACTGCGGCACCGCCATCATTGGCGGCGTCGGCCTGTGCTTTGCCAATGTGGTGGGGCGAGGCGACATTGGCCTTGTGGCGGCGGCGGGCACCGGTCTTCAGGAAGTGTCTACCCTCATCGACCGCTTAGGCGGCGGCATTTCCCAGGCCATTGGCGTGGGCGGCCGCGACCTTTCCGCCGATGTGGGCGGCCTGATGATGTTGGACGGCCTCAAGCTGCTTGGCGAGGATGAGAAGACGAATGTCATTGTCATTATTTCCAAGCCGCCTTATCCCGAAGTGCGCAGCCGCATTCTTGCCTGCGCCCAAGAGATACCCAAAAAGGTTGTCGTCTGTTTTGTAGGCGACCATGACGAAAATCACGACAATATCCTTTTTGCTTCCAGCCTGGCCCACGCCGCTGAGCTGGCGGTGAAAAGCGCCACCGGCACCGCGGTCAACACCGGCGAACGGATGGACGAAGAGGCGCTGAAAGCGGCTGCTTTGGCGCTGGCGCCCACACAAAAATATATCCGGGCGCTGTATTGCGGCGGCACGCTGGCGGCCGAAGCCGAACACATCATGCGCAACTGGCTGAATGCCCCCGTTTACAGCAACATCAGCAAAAAGCCGGAGTATCGGCTGAAAGACGCGATGCACAGTGAAAAACATGCCATTGTCGATTTGGGCGACGATATATTCACCGCCGGCCGCGCCCACCCCATGATCGACCCCACCGTGCGGCTGGGCCGCCTTGTCAAAGAGGCCGAAGACGAGGAAACCGCGGTCTTGCTGCTGGATTTTGAATTGGGCTATGGCTCCCACGAAGACCCCGTTGGCGCCACAGCAGACGCCATTCGCAAAGCGCAGGAAATTGCCAAAGCAGCCGGCCGCCGCCTTGCCCTGATCGGCTATGTGCTGGGCACCCGGGGCGACCCCCAAAATTGGGCCGGCCAAGTGCAAAAATTACAAGAGCTGGGCGTCATGGTGGCAGAAAGCAACTGGCAGGCGGTCAACATGGCCGTAGCCGTTGCGGCAGGGAGGGCGCAAGGATGAACCATCTGTTTGCAGAACCGCTTCACGCCATCAATGTCGGCGTGCCTACCTTTTATGATGATATGCTGGCCCAGGGGGCCAATGCCATCCAGCTACAGTGGACACCCCCCGCGGGGGGCGACCTGCGTCTTTTGGCCATGCTTGGCCAATTAGACAGTGACGCCGTGGAAAAAGCAAACCAAAAAGCCCTAAGCAATATATTAGGGGCCAATCCCCTGCTGGTCGATGTGGTCACAGCCGGTGACGTCATTCCCGGCATGACCAAAGAGACAATTCTGCATGCCGGCCCCCCCATTGCCTACGCCGATATGTGCGGCGCCATGCAGGGCGCTGTCATGGGCGCTTTGGTCTATGAAGGGCTGGCCAAAGATACCGCGGAAGCGCATACGCTGGCGTTGTCCGGCAAAATCCGCTTCGCCCCTTGCCACGAGTTCGGGGCTGTCGGGCCGATGGCCGGTATCATTTCGGCCTCTATGCCGGTACATGTGGTAGAGGACGCCGCCGGAACAGGCCGTTCTTTTGCCACCATTAACGAGGGGTTGGGCAAAGTGTTGCGTTACGGCGCCAACGATGCAGAAGTGCTCGAGCGGCTGGTAAAAATCCAAAATACAATTGCCCCCACCCTTAAGCGTATTTTAAAGGGCCGCCCCATCGAGCTCAAAACCATGACGGCCCAGGCGCTGCATATGGGTGACGAATGCCACAACCGCAACAAAGCGGCCACTGCCCTTTTGCTGCGGGAATGGGCTGGCCGCCTGATGGCCGATGAAGACCGGGACGCCGCGGCCGCCACATTGACTTTTATCGCCGCCAACGAACATTACTTCCTCAACCTTTCCATGGCAGCCTGCAAATGTGCCCTTGATACAGCCAACGGCATTGCAGGTTCCACATTGGTTACCGCCATGGCCCGCAACGGCGTGGAATTTGGCCTGCGCATCAGCGGCTTGCCCGACAAATGGTTTACCGGCCCGGCCCAGATGGTGCGGGGGCTTTTATTCCCCGGCTTTTCTGACGACGACTGCAACCCCGACATTGGCGACAGCGCCATCACCGAAACAATGGGCATTGGCGGCTTTTCGATGGCGGCCTCCCCCGCTATCGTCCAATTTGTGGGCGGCACGGTTTCCGACGCCTATGCCTACACCACTTCTATGTATCAAATCACGACCGGTGAAAACAATGCTTACTCGGTTCCGCCGCTGGATTTTCGCGGCAGTCCCATTGGCATTGATGTGCGCAAAGTGATTGCCACCGGCGTATTGCCTATCATTAATACCGGCATCGCCCACAAAAAGCCTGGCATTGGCCAGGTGGGCGCCGGTCTGGTGAACCCACCCGCAGAATGCTTTGAGAAAGCGCTGGCAGCATTGTCCGAAGCGCACACAGCCACCGGAGGTGAGGGTGTTGTCTAAAGTTGTGATTGCCATTGGCGGCAATGCCCTGGGTACTTCGCCTGAAGAGCAGCTCCGGCTGCTGAAGGGGTTGGTGGTTCCGGTGGTGCAAATGATGAAAGAGGGCCACACCCTTGTGATCGTGCACGGCAACGGCCCCCAGGTTGGCGCTTTGTATATGGCCATGGATTACGCCTATCGCGCCGGCATCGGCACCCCTGCCATGCCCCTGGCCGAATGCGGCGCCATGAGCCAGGGGTATATGGGCTTTCATATTCAAAAAAGCCTGTATGAGGAAGCCGCCGCCCAACACCTGGACGCCAAGTTTGCGACTGTAGTCACCCAGGTGGTTGTCGACAAAACCGACCCCGCTTTTCAAAATCCCACCAAACCTATCGGCCGCTACTATACAAAAGAAGAAAGCGACGAGCTGGCCCGCACCATGAGCTGGTCGATGGTGGACGATGCGGGACGGGGGTATCGCCGGGTTGTGCCCTCCCCCCTCCCCGTCGATATTGTGGAAAAAGACATCCTGAAAGCCCTGATGAACCAGGGATATACGGTCATTGCGGGCGGGGGCGGCGGCATTCCTGTCTGCCGGGAAGGCCAAAGCCTTGCGCCGGTGGCTGCCGTCATTGACAAAGACCTGACCGCGGCCCGGCTGGCCCAAACCATAGACGCCGACTGCCTCTTTCTTCTGACGGCAGTGCCCAAGGTGGCCATCCACTGGGGCACGCCGCTCCAGCGCACGCTGGACCGCGTCAATGTCGACGAGGCCCGCCGGTACATTGCCGAAGGCCATTTCGCCCCCGGCAGCATGCTGCCCAAAGTGGAGGCCTGTGTCAATTTTGTGGAAGACCAAGCAGAAAAAGTGGCCATCATCGGCGCCCTGGAGGAGGCCTCCGCCGCCTTGCAAGGCACCGCCGGCACTCTGTTCTGCGCACGATAAAAGAAGAGACTCCTTAGGGAGTCTCTTCTTTTATATCGGCCGAAAGTTATTTTCACCTTGCCCAATCGCTTTGTATATTATATGCCTGCCTTTTTATGGTTTTGCCAATAGAGAAAAATGGCCAAAAGAAATATGGCAGCACCTGCAACAACAAACCTTGTACCCTCTGCACTGGTACCATCGATGATTTTTGCGATGGGATTGATAACAAAGGGTGAAATAAATTGGGACACGTTGCCCGCTATCGCCAGCATTGCGACAGACGAAACGACTTCCTCCGGTTTTACCCGTTTATACAATATTGAATATAGGGACGGCGATATAAAACTTGTGCCTATGCCAAAACAAATACTGCCCAACAATAACATGGCTGGATTGGGTAAGAAGGCAACAATCAGCAAAGCAACCGCCGATAATATAAATCCAAGGGACAAAGTATACTCTCTCACTTTTGCGTATACTTTACCGAAAATCAAGCCAATGAAAAAACCAATGGCGGAGTTGATACTCGTCAGCAGACCTACAAATTGTGAATCACCCAAACCCTGCTTTTCAACAAACAACGATAGATTTAAAGGATAAGTGCAGGTGAGTACAATGCCAATAAAAGTAATCCCGACTATAGGTATGGCGTGTTTGACAAATATTCTCTGATGCTTTGATTCTGTCTTTCTATCGTTTGCTGTTTTCGGCATTAAAAAAATGGCCGCCAGCAAAGGAATGACATTTAAAAACTGGACTAAAAAAACATATCTCCAGTTATATTTTGCAAGGATACCACTTAAAAGATGAAATAGTATTGCCCCGGCGCACACAAAAGCGGACTGAATGCCGACGGCATGATCCCGCGTTTGACTGTCATTAAAATAAAGTGCTGGCAAACTTACAATTGCTGTATGAAGCAGTCCCAGCCCTATTCCCATCAGGCCGCGGGAAAATAACAAATAAGTAAAACCGATGATCCAGTAGGGAGATAAACCCGCAAAAGCAATCATTGAAATGCTTATGATCACAATTAATTTTAATGAACTCTTCTGAGCGAATGTATTGGTGAGCAGGGACGAAAACATCATAAATAAAGATGGCATGGTGAGCAGCAGCTGCATGGATTCTTTTTGATTCGGAAAAGCGGCGGCAATGTTGGACAACACGGGCACTAAAGCGACTCCCGCGGAAAGTGGGATTGACAGCAAAGATATTGTTACGATGTTGCGGGAATTATGTTTCACCGGTCAACCCTCTTTTCGTACGATTCATTGGATCGGAGCAAGCATGGTATCACTATATCATTATATGTTACTTGATTATATCACAATCCCGGCGTCTCACAAATGAAACACCTCGGATAAAATGCTGGGACTGCACAAATTTCTGATAGGCAAAAGCTTTTTCGACAGTTGCCGCTAACCAAATAGTCGGCACAATAGATCATATCGTTTTACCTTGCGACATATATTAATTGAATATGAAATTATGTGGCATCGGTGGCAGTCGAAGGAGATGAGATTGTGAAATACATATGCCCTTTTTGCGGCTATGGTTACAATGAAACGGAAGGAATGCCCGCCGCCGGGGTTGCGCCGGGTACACCGTGGGAGCAGCTTTCCAGCAAATGGATATGCCCCCAGTGTAAAACAGCAAAGTCGGATTTATGGTGCCACAAGGCAAAACACCCAAAGCTTTTTACATTCGCTTCTGATTGACCCACCGCCAGATTTCCCCGTGGAGGTTGTCGAAGCGTTATTGGCAGGCTTCTAGTGTCCTGCCGTTGACAAGCAAAAAACGGAATTTCGGCATAATATGGTGTAATGGGAAACCATAAAAAGCGAAAGGGTGAAAAAAATGCCTAGAAGCAACAATTGTGCGGGATATATGGATCCATATTACAAACAGCGCACAGTGGATTACGGGCCGGAGCCGTTTGTCGTAGATATCAGCAGGAAAACCCAGCAAAACCCAAATTTCAGAACAGCCTTGTGGACTGGCAATCATTTGCAATTAACGCTCATGAGTATACCTGTAGGCGGTGAAATTGGCCTGGAGTCTCATCCTTATCTGGACCAGTTCCTGCGTGTCGAGGCCGGGCACGGCATTGCCATGATGGGAAGCAACAAGGACATCTTGAACTTTCAAAAACAGGTGCGCGACGGCTCGGCGGTTTTTGTTCCAGCCGGCATATGGCACAATCTTGTCAATACCGGAAATGTGCCGATTAAGTTGTATTCGATCTATGCACCTGTTCAGCATCCGCACGGTACGGTACATAAAACAAAGTTGGATGCGGAAGCTGCCGAACATCACGAGTAATCATGCCTCTATTGTGCAGTTGAAAACGCTCGTTTTAATGTCATAAGGAGAATGACCTCTCTATTTTCGATGAGAGGCCATTCTCCTTATGTTTTTCCCACATCTGACATAAAACGCAATCATAATGTATTCACCCGACAGCAACGGGGGATTTTACCGTCAAGCTACAAGCGCCAAAGGTTGGCATACAGCGTCAGCGACCCTTTCCTTTTCTGTTAAGCAAGCCACATGCAAACCCCCATAACGGCACCAAAACCATTATACCAGAGCCGATATTGATCAGAATCAGCACGTTCCCCGCAGTGACATGTTACGCTTGCGCTGAACATAAAATCCCATTGCCGTTACAGCCAGCCTAAATAGGCGAAAAGCACGATGGCAACCAATAAATCTTTCATGCAATAATCGATTTTTAGAACAGCGGGGCGTGCAGTACCCATCTACATGCCCCGCATACCTTTTCGTATTTTATCATTCTCCTTGCAGAAAGGCCTTTATTTTACACTATCTGCGGCGCCGCTATTGTCGTATCAAACGAGGCCTCGACCGAGCCGTCGATTGAGAAGAGGAACAAGTCGAGACAGTAGCTGACCTTGGCCGAGCAGTGCAGATTCCAGTCTTTGCTCGGGGGAAGCGAGCTAATGGTACCCCGCGCGTCGAGCATCAGTTTGATGATATCCCAGCGAGCTTCGCCCAGCATAATGCCGCCCTTTATGCCGCCTTTCAGGTAAATAGTCAGATAAAATCCATTGCCTTTATCCGTGCCACCCCAATAATACCCTCCATCGGCTCCGGCGTAGAGGTATCCGCTGAGGTAGACGATGGCGACCTTCACATCTTTTTGCAGTCCGACCTCCAGCTTGGCTCTGATGTAGTTGCCTTCCTCGCTGTCGATGCGGAACCCGATGCCAACACCGAACCGGAAGATGGAAATGTTGCCGGCCATGGTCTCCGGATAGCCCAGCGAGACGCCGAACATGTGCGGGCTGAACTCAAATCCCATACTGCCGCTGACTTTCGCCGCGACTAGATCGATGCCGTCAAGCGTCATGCTGAAGGAGAAATAGCGGTTGGGGTGGTCGTAAAGGATAGCGACCGTACCGACCTTTTCCATGCCGTCGCCACTGATCATCCCTGCCACATCCAGCGGAATGTAGATACCGCCGTCTGCGTTAATGATAGGGCCTTTCTCAAAGCCGAAGTACAGCTCGCGGATCTCGCAAAAGCCGATGATTTTCATTGTGCCCCGGATGCCGGCGGCGAAGGTACTGCCCGATTCCCTGTAAACCGACATGTTCTTGATGAATGCGGCGATTTCTCCCGGCTGGGCAGGGAACTCATGTCTGCCCTGCGCGTCGCGCTTTACGACCATGTTATAGGTGACGATGCCGGTGAAATTGCGGATATCGCCTGCGCCAAAGTTGATTGCTATAGTCTCCTTGTTGCTTCCTGGCTTATTCTTGGGCATAAGGCCCACAGCGAAATAGCAACGCTCGTTGTCCATGTCATACCCAAAGCGCGTTTTGGTCACAACCGGCAGCGACTTGAGCTGGCTGAGGTAGTTCAGATCCAACTGCTCTGTGTTAAACTCAATGAGCCCCGCACCAAGCTTGCCCAAATCGATGTACTCGCCGAGCTCTTTTTCCAGCTCTTCCTTGTATTGTTTAAGTTCCTCCTGGGTGATGTCCAGGTATTTTTCCAGCTCGTCGACAGCTTTGCCTTTATATTCCTCAAGCTGTTTTTCGGCCGCTTCGCGATACTTCTTCGCCTCCGCCTCCGTCATGTCCTTGTATTTGGCCAGCTCTGCCTCAACCGCTTTCTTGTACTGGTCAATCTCGTCTTTCAGCGCTTTTTTGTAGGCCGCAAGCTTTTCTTCGGCAGTGGCCTTCGCATCCTTCAAAATGCTCTCGGCGTTGGGGAGCGCGGGGATTTGCGGCAGGGCCGGGACGGCGGGCGCAGTTCCGGCGGACAATAGCATGATATGTGGGGCAGTGTCCTTTGTGTTGGCGCTCATATTACTCGCGCCGCCTGGAACGGTCAAGTCCGACCCGGTGAGCTTGGGTACCAGTTTGCCCTTGACGCTGATGCAGTCGTCGAAATTCGCGTCCAGCACCGAAGCGCACTCTTCGTACAGCACAACCGGGACAATGTCCGATTTTCGGCATTCCAGTTTGACGGTGTCGGTCGTGTCTTGCCCCATTGCTATGTTTTCCGACAATACTGTCGACCCATGCAGCGATAAATAGGTCGGATAGCCGCTCTGCGGAAGGGCGATGACGGTGCCGGCCGCTTTTTTCTGCTCAATTGTCTTGGCTTCCGAGTATTCCAAATCCAGTGCCCGAATTTCCATGGAAAAGCCTTGAAAGGTAATGGGGGTCGGCTTGTCGAGCGTAACGTTGGCCCATATATTTTCCCTGTTATTCTCGCGATTGGTCATTTCGGCTTTGGACGGCACGATCATGTCGATAAAGGCAAGCGGCTCTTCGGAGTCGGTTTGCACTTCTGGGGTGTCCACCATTATATTGCCGTTAATGTGTAGCCCGTCGGGCTTTAAAAACCCGCCGTCGATGTTCAGATCGACGCCCGCACCGTTGGCGCCTTCAATCACCGTGGGCGCGACGGAGCAGAGGAACGATCCTTTTTGGCCGTCGTCATTGTTCTCCTTGTTGGTGTAGAGCCTGGCATTGACCCAGTTGTTGTTGAATAGATCCAGCCTGACCTTGGCATTGATCTCAAGGTTGACACGGTTGGCATACATGTCAAGCAGGCAGTCGAACACGCGCACATCCTCAAAACCACCCAGGCTGTCTCCAAACTGCGCCGGCACGCCGTCCTTGTCATCGCTGTACAGATAGTTTTGGTAGCTAAAGCCGTTGAGGTCGTAGATCATTTCGCCCTCGGCCAGGCCGAAGAGGATGGAGCCGCCCTCCGCCGTCTCGACAAAGTCCGGCGGCAGCGCCACCGTACCACCTTTCATCACCAAACCGACCCAGAATGGTTTTTCCGTCTCCTTGGGTGTCTGTATGAGAGGGTTCTCACCGCCACCCGCAACGGGGTGGAATTTCTCCCGATCGAGATCAATCGAGACGGAGGTAGGAGCGATGACGATGGCCTGACTGCGTTGCAGATTGATGGACATGGCGCGCTCGGCCATGCGCGTCGGCGTCATCGCGGCGGACTCCACCATAAAGCCCTTACCGCTCCAGTTTTTGACGTTAAAGTCCACGTACCCGCACTCATCCTGCAATGCCTTGTCGCCCGGCACGATGAGCAGCGCGTTTTCCTGAACATTTTGCCCAAATTTGAGTATGAGGCTGTCGAGAATGGAAAGGTCGCCCTGCGCCAGATGGTCTTTAACCCTCTGTACGTCACCCAGATTGACATCGGCGAGCGCATCCATCAGGCTGGTCTTGGGGTGCACACCCGCATAGACCCCAGGCACGCCGCTGCCCACTGCGTCCGCCCGCTCGAAGGGCAGAATCAGCCGCCCACGGATATAGCTGTCGGACTGCGCCACGCCGTGCGTGAAGGTCAGCTTCGCCTTGACGCGCAGGCCCGATCCGCCGGGCACCAGCAGTTGCAGGAATTGCTCCTGCTCCACCGCCACCATGGTGCCGCTTATTTTGCCGTCCAAGTCAAAGCCGTACGAGCCTGCGCCAAAAGTGATGCCCTCGTTACTGAGCGTCTCCAGCGGCGCTTTCATCGTCACTTGCTTGCAGGAGGCCATCAGGAAGAACGTATCTGAAGCCGTGCTCGGCAGCCTGATCTGAACGTTGTCGATGTTGTGCAACACGAATTGTTCATACTTGAGCGTGGGTATCGTGACGGCGGCGTTTACAGTGCCTTGCGGCGACAGGACGGCATCGGTAAACGCCACGGCGTAGGTGCTGCCCATCACGTTTTGATTGGGCTTGGTGCTTTTTACATATCCGCTTACGGTCTGCTTCTCGTTTTTCGGGTTAATGTCCATGCTGACCAGTGTGACACCGGTGGCCTTCAGTACCACCGGCTGATCAAGATAGACCGTCCCGACGGTCATCACTTCCCCGTCCGACGTGGTCTGCATGGTCGCGCCGTAAATGTGCACCGGGATTGGCTCCACGCCTTCCAGGTTCAGCGTTGCGGTGCCGACATAGCCTGGCGAGTGCGGCGCACTTGCAGAGGAAGGGATAAGGCTGACATCGGCCAGCGTAAAGCCTGCGCAATCCGCGCTGTCGCTGTAATAGCCGCCTTTATCTGCTGGCTTCTGTTCCGACACGACAAGCTGTACCAGCGGCATCGTTCCTTCACTTCGCCCACTTGACACAGAGACCCCTCTTGGCCTGAATGTTTGGGATAGCGCGGAAGCATTCGCGATTTCCATATGGATGAGCTGCTTGTCGCTGCCCATAGCGTTGCTGACGACGACGTAGAAGAAGTAACTGCCGGCGGCAGTTTGCTGCTCGATGCTTAATAAGCCGTTTTGATCTATGCTCACCGTTTCCGGCACCGTACTTGGCATTCCCGTGGCTTCCACATACGGCTCCAGCGACCAGGTCAGCGGTATGCTGCCTGTGGCGGCAAGCTGCTCTTCAAATGTGCCCGTCGGCCTGGCCGGGCGCGAAAAGACAAAGGTATACTGATCGTCGCGCGTCGCCAGCTTCGGTGGCGTGCGCGCCTCCGGTTCGCCAACGGTGAGCACAAAATCCTTTTGGTCCGTGCCCGCCGCGTTCTCTGCCTGGACCGTGACGCTGTAAGTGCCGACGCCCAATGCCGGCCCCGCAAGCACCTTCTTCGCCGTTGCGTCCACTGTGAATCCTGTCACCGGCGATCCGTTGGCATCCACCGCCGTAACAGTCACCTCTATCGGCTCCGTGCCTGTAAGCGTATAGCTCGCCTCAAAAGGTATACGCAAGGCGACCGTATAGCGGTTACGTTCAAAGGCAATTGTCGGCGCCTGCAGAGGGTCGAGCGAAAAATGCGGAATTTTGGGCTTTACCGTGCTGACGAAATTCATTTGCATCAGTATCGGATCGGAAAACTCGCTGAGGTAGCCACCGGTATCCAACACCTTGATGCGATACCAGTTATACGCATACGGGTCGGCATTTTTGTCCGTCCATGTAGGCGCGAATACCATGGGGCTTGCCTGATAGTATTCGCCGTTCTTGGTGTCGGAACGGTAGACAATATAGCCGACTGTCTCCTCAAGGCAGCGCTCCGGCGTGAGAGTGGACATCCTGGGCGTGTTCCACGTCAGCAGGGGCTGCTTGTTCACCCACTCCCCTTTCAGATTCTTGATGGGATCGAACGGCCCGCTTCGCCTTGGTGTCGCCTCAATGGGTTCCGGCCGCGTGGAACCAAGGCCGTCGTCGTTCCAGGCCTGCACAGTGTATAAGTACATGATGCCGTATTGGGGCGTTGGATCAATGAAATAGAGCGGCTTGAGCAAACCTGTGGCGGGATCAACTGGGTCGACAGGATTGCCAGTATTCGGGTCGAGCACCGCGCCGGTTTCATAATCAACGCGCAGTTCACCTATATTTTCCCACGTGACCCGTTTCATCATCTCAATCGAAAGATCGCGGTAATCGGCCAGGGCAAGCGGGCCGAGGTCATTGAGGATTTGTTGGTATGTGGATAGCTTTGTGCCGGTATCAAGCCCCGATACCCGGCTGGCGTCTCCGTAATGTAGCGTTTTGAACCGGCTGGCGGCATTGAGCGGTGTTTGCAGCCCCGGCTTTCCGCTGAGCTTAATGGAGCTGCCCAATAGAGAGGTGAGGAATTCATCCTCCAACGAAGGGCTGGAAAATAACGCGGTCTTTACATTGCTGTTCAGCCTGGTTAGATACTCATCGCTTACGTTCGTAATGGCTGTCCGATAAATCACATATTTATCGCAGTACGGCACGGCGGCAAAGTTGACTTTTATGCCGTCCTTACTCTGCAGCGGCGTAAGCAGATTAGGCGTCTGCGGCGGCTTGGTGGCCGGCACGCGAAACGGTTTTACCGTTCCCGCCGCAGCCTCCACGCCCCAAGGTGAAACCGATGTGACTTTGTAGTAATAGAAGTGTGCGCGGCTCTGCTCCACCGGGTCGGTGTACTGGGGAGAACTCAGCCGGTCCCCCACCAGCGTCCACGCAAGTGCTGATTCGTCCACCGGGGTCTTGAAGGAGTTCACTTCCGCGCGGTAGACGCGGTAGAACTGCACCTGCGGGTCGTCGGGAATATCCCAATCCAGCGAAACAAAACCCGCGTGAATCTCTTGGGCAGTCTTTGATGTTAATAAGTCAATACTCAAGTCGACAGATTGCTCACGCGTGATATCGGTGATGTTTTTACTGCCCGTCTGTACGCATACGGCGATGATCGGCATCGTATCCACTAAATGCGAATAGGAGGTTTCGCTGATCACGGCGTTTGTTTTGGAGGTGGTCAACATTCGCTTCCAGCCGCCCAGGTTCCAAAGCTCCTCAACGGACATTTGTTTGTATTTATCGATGCTTAATGAAGGCAACTCTCGCGGAACTTCAATCATGAAGACGGCATATTCCGGATTTCCCGCCGCGGCCTCCCACGTTAACTCAAGTCCCTCGATTTCATGATAGTAATCCCGATAGGAGTACAAATCCTCAGCAAAAATGATTTGATGCGGGGAATAGATCGGCGCTTGCGCGTGCTGCAGCCCCTCGGGAACGAAAATGGTTTCTTTTTTTCCATCAGTTTCTATCGACGCTGTCGTTCCTTCCGTTTCCGGAAGCAAGCAGATCAGAAACAGATGGATTTTCCCCGGCGTTTTGTCCAGGCCGGTGACGAAGAGCTGATTCTGCGTAACCGTGTTGCTTGTCGTTTTTTTCCATGTGCCCAGCTGAATCAGCTCGCTGCGGCTCATCTGCTGTAAATCGGGTAATGCGCCTACGGGAAAGACGGGCCTGTATACCGCGTATCCGCCCAGCCCTTCGCCGGAATAGGCGGGCCACTGGAGCCACGCGCCGCCGTTAGGCTGCACATCCTCGCCGCGCACGGCCACCAGCATATGGATATACTTCTGCTCGGGCAGGTTGTCGAATTGCTTGTCAATCACATCCGGCATACCGGCAACACTCATGAAATGGCCGATGGCGATACCGCTCTCGTCAGCCCGCTTGACCGTATCGGCATCGGTGCCGGGGATCTTCCGAACGGGCATTGTCGGCATTTGCGCCAGATTGGCGAGCGTCACGGTGGAATCGTTCACCAATCCGGGCGGATCGTTTGAGCGATCGGGGAGCTCCCGAACGAGCATGGCGGCGTTAAGCGCCGCGGGAGTTGCGGGTTCCGCCCCGGTCCTTACGCCATACGAAACCGACTGCGACCACGCGCTCTCGTTGTTCCAGCTATCCCAAACCGAAACCCAGTATTTGTAGGTGACACCTTCCTTGATGTCCGCGTCATAATACACCAGGTCGGGATAGCTTGCCGCGGCGTTCTGCAGCAGCGTCTGTTGCGTGCCGTTTACCCTCTTAATCCCGGTCTGCGCCTGCTCCTGCGGCACGGGCTCCGTCAAGGGCTCGGAAGACGCAGTTGCTTCCGCTTTTGGTTTGGGGTTGTCATACGAAAGGTTGGCAATGGGTACCGGCTTACCAAAGGGCCGCGCGCCCACGGCTTCGGCACGGTAAATGGTGAAGCGCACAGTGTCCGCTGAATCGGTGAACACCGGCAGCACGATACCCGTTTTTCCTTTGTTTTGGTTAATTGCATTTTGTACCGCTATCATTTCGCCGATGGACGCGCTGCTGCCGTCCCTGGAAAATACCGGAGCGCTCACCGTCGGCGCGTTAGGCGGGGTGACCTGCTCTACTTTAAACTTGATGACATCCGACGGCTTGCTCATGCGGCCGAAGATGTCCAGAGAACGGATGCGGTACTCGGCGGTTCTTCCATTTTCCACGGCGTCTTCGTAAAAGGACAGCGTTTCGAAATAGATGTCGTTTTCGTTGAGTATGTATGTGATGGCGACCGGTTCCCCATTAACCACCGTGAACTTGCTTTCGCCGTCGAGTTTTCGTTCGATCATATACCCGCTGATGATGCCGCGCTCCTGCGGGTTTTCCGCCGCATTCCAGCGCAGCGGTACCTTGCCGTCAATGCCGTAGCCCATCAGGCCTTGCGGCTTTGTCAGTGTATTGGTATATCCGTAGGCGATTTCGAGCGTTGAGGTTTGATGATCTGGCGTTTCGACGCGATAGGTGACCGTTGTTCCGTCGTCAAGGCCAAGCGTCGAAAGATCGTCGCGAATCAAAAAGCCGGCTTCCTCGGCAAACGCATCGTCCACAAAGCTGAGGGTGGAAATTTGCTGCCGCGCCGCCATGATCTCTGCGGCAAGCCTATACTTTGCTTGGCCATTAGGCAGTGTCTGGATACTGTCAATGCCGGAAGGCAGCGCTGAGGGAATGAGTGAGAACTGTTTCCAAATCCTGCTTTGAACGGCGGCACTTTGATAGAGTCCGTTTGCCTGCCTGCCCATTACAACAACGGGTGAGCCGAGCATCAGGTCGGTCTCGGGAATTTTCTGCTCATTGCCGTTGGGCTCAGTGATGAGCAGTTCGTGCATTCTCATAAAGTTATTCTGGCCACTGATACGGGTTTTGCTCTCCGCCGTGTCCATGCGGTAGGCCGTCTCGCGGAACTGGGAGGCCGTCATGCCGAGCTGTGAGAGCTTGGCGTCGGAAAGCTCGGCCTGCTTGTATAGCGCCTGAACCTTCAAAGCATGTTCCCCCCCGACGCCGCCGGCGAGCGCGGCACTGGGCGATGCGACATTTTCGGCGATCAGTACGCTTTGCCCGTCTACCTCGCGGTAAAGTTTATATCCATCTGTCGGCAGCCAGTCGCCCGCCGGGAGCAGGTGAATCATCGCCTCACCGTCGTCGACGATACCCTTCATATTCATGGCGATAGGCATCACGACAAGGTCGTCGTATTCCTTGGGGGCGAGCAGCTGGCCGGTGGCCGCTTTGAGCGTCGCCATAGTCTGGTATTGATTTTGCAAGGCATTGGTTGTGGCAAGCTGCTCGGCGCTGTGATCACCCGGTGTATACACAAGAGAGGTAATGACAGCTTTCTCGGAATGGCTCGCCGATACTGCATTGATCTGTGCCGATTCCATATCGACCACATCAATGGTTTCTGGATCCTCCGCAAGCTGGGCCGCAAGCTGAACATCCAGATCATGAAGATTGTTTAGGGCCAGCCGCGAATCCACAACGTCGGTTAGCGTTTTGGCATTGAGCAGCTCCTGCGCAATGGAGGGGTTTTGCAAAAGGGTATCCATGCTAGGCATGTCGCTGTGTAGCAGCTCATTCAGTGTCTGCGGTTCTGCTGGTTCCGTCGGCGCGAGGATGTATTCACGATTAGGCAGATAGCTCCACGATTCCAGTGATAAAATGCCGCAGGCCCATAAAACCCCGGCTGTGATGAGTGCGGCGGCAGGTATGGATATGAGCAATGATCTGGTCGTATGTACTTTGAATTGCTTTTGGATCCAGTTCCAGGCTCCTGTCAACTGTTTCACGATTATTCCCCCTCTTTAGATCCGCCGAAATTGTAGTAGCGCAATATCAGCTCGGGTTTTGAATTGACGTCGAGCTTCTTATAGATTCTTTTGGTGAAGAAGCCGACCCCCGACCGGCTGATATGGAGCGCGCCCGCAATTTCTTTCTCCTTCATGCCTTTAAGTAGAAGCTGAAAGACCTCTCGCTCCCGCGGTGTCAAGGTGACGCTTTCCCCGGAAGCGTTTTTCAAAATATCCATACGGCACCTCCTCGTAATTCCATTTTTACCTGCGGAGTACCGATTTGTATAGCTACATCTTTGGGTAGGTGGGCAAAAAAAATACCCTGCCTGGGTGCGGCAGGGTATCATCCTCAGTGTGATTATATCTTGAGATGCTGTTTATTGGGGGCGCGGCGTTTGTTCAACCGCATTTTTAGCTTCCGCACCAAAGCGGGCAAACAGTTCCGAGCGGCTTACGATACCGAGTTTTTTGTACAGGTTCTTGTTGTGAAATCTGGCTGTGTCAAACGATATGTCAAGTTCGGCGGCAAGCTCTTTTACTGCCATTCCCTGTAGCAGCAATGCCGCTATTTCTTTTTCGCGCTGTGTGAGGTTCAATTTTTCAAACGAATCGGCTTTCTCGACGTGCGCCTGCGCTTCCGACATGGTGAGCATACGCAGATTTTCCGACCATTCCGCGAAGAACAGATGTTTCGCGAAAGCCGGCGACAGCATCAGGAACACGACAAACAGGGCGCTCGACAGGCCTATTGCCGCAGGTATCATGTAAGCGGTACCGGACAGGAGTTCCGGCACGATATAGATGGGGATGCACGACATCATCACAAGGAATATCAGGCGCTTGAACATGCGGAAATCGCAAAACCGGTTGGAGACGCACCCGATCAGGTAAAATGACGCGAAATAACCGACGGATTTCAGGCCGCGAAGCGCGTTGGCAGCCTCCGGCTGGCTGGCAAGCGCTATAGCGACGCACCCGATGGCGGCGATAAACGACAGATTCCACAACGTCCAAAGGCTGCGCCGCAATAATACCTGGATAATGGCACATAAAAAAACCGCAGTTACCGAGAACATGCCACGCCACAGTAAGGCGCCGGCACCTTGAAAAATGGGAACAGGGCTTATGATGAACTCGATGTAGAAATAGGCCATAAAGAGAAAATACATCAGCCACACGGCGGGGCCGAACTGGCCTTTCGGCCGTTTTCCCGCTTCGGTAAAGCTCTCTGTCCGGCAGGCAAACGCGCAGATGACTATGCCGGCGATTATAATGATCAGGAACACCTTCATCAATGCGGAAGGCACAAATGTCCCTCCTGAGTTCGCGAATGCGAGGCCCTGAAAAAGCAGGACGGCGGCGCTCCCCCAAAACCGTTCAGCATTATTCAAAATAAAGCAAAAGGAGAAAGTACCGCTGGACATGCAGCCGCCGACACCAAACATGAACAGAAACGCGAACAGCAGCCCAAGCATACCGCCCGGCATGATGAGCCACAAAACGAACCCGATCAGTGCCAGAACGGAAAATCCTTTTGACAACTTAGACATGTTCCCGGTATGCGCGAACACAAACAGCAGGGCGGCGCCGAGGCAGTACCCGATAAAGGCGACTGATCCGCCGCTAAGGCTGAACAGCCCCGCCTGCTCCGCAAACAGGTGCTCCTGCGTGTTGACAAAGATCATCGCCAGCGGAAACGCAAGAAAGTATGGCAAATGGCTGAGCCGAACGTTTCTGACATTCAGCGTTTCCTGTGCATTCCAAAGTCTCCCGATGGATGATAGCAAATGGGATATGTAATTGCGGCTATGGCTGGATTCTTCCTCCATCATGCCCACCTCTTGGTCTATATTCAGTCCTTCTTCTTCCGCGCGTCTGGGGGTTTTTCGGCATTGGCGGGAATAGCCCAAACTCTGCCCACTCTCATAACCCCGATAATCCTGTTGTGGGCACAGAGGACTTTCACCCGGCGTTGTGGGATTCTCCACTTTTCGGCGGCTTCTGATGTTGAAATGTACGTTTGCATATGGCAGCCTCCAATTACCAATATTATATTCCTTTTGGGGAATATAATCAATTCTCAAATACGCTGGATTTTTCGCTGCTGGAAAGAAGAAAACTACATTTTAGAACTGCTCGAATATTTAGCAATGATATGCACCCGGCCGATTATATAACGTTTTCGCCAACTTTTTTTCGCAGCCAAACGCAATGCCTTTTCCAGGTTTTGCTTACTCATGACATTTCACCTCATCGTTGCATAGCCATAGACAGATAGATCGTTCACCAACGCCCTGTGCTGCAACATGCCAATATCATATCGCAAAATAAGCAGACGGTTGACTCCCAATATCGCCCGAAAGATGATTGCATTTTTATTGTAGTGTATAGCTTTTTGGATATAAACAAAGGCTTTATGGGCAATCAGGCAAGCACAGTGTAGACTGTGGTGTGTCCTATTCATAAAATAGCGTTTTTACAAGGTCTTTGCTTTTTGACAATGATATAGATATACCCCGCGAATGAGGCTGAAAAGCCCGCGGAAATTTGATCGTTCAAAAAGAAAGCGCGGGCCGCTTCCGTTGTGGAGGTAGCCCGCTACTTTTATTTTTCAACAGGATATTTAATTTTCAGCACATCGGAGGCGATCTCCGTCCATTCGCCCAAACTGTTGACGGCTTCCCGCATGACAGCGGTATCCTCCCTGATTTGCTCGACATCTTCTTTCATAGCCGCTATATCCGCCATAATCGGCTCTAATGCACCCGTTAGCTTACGATCCATCAAAGCGCCGATTGCCTGTAAATCTTCCTGTGTTAATGCCATGCCCACACCTCCTCAGTGAACCCTATTGTACACGGCTTCCAGGCAAAAGACAAGCAAATTTTAGGTGTATGCATTTATGTTTTGAATTGCATTATATCGGGATTTTGCAGTTTTTCGAGGGATAAAACGAGAGGTGCTATAAAAAGAAGAAAACCCGCCAGCCGCATTGTATAGCGGTTTAGCGGGATCTTTCTATGGTCCGAGTGGCGGGAGTTGAACCCACGGCCTCTACCACCCCAAGGTAGCGCGCTACCAATCTGCGCCACACCCGGATACCAATTGATTCGCAGCCTACAATGTCCCATCGATTGGCCGCCGTAACATTGTAGCATATGTGTACATCAAATGCAATACCACAAAGGGGCCGACTTCATAAAAATCAGATAAAATCCCATTAAAATTTTTGGGCGCCCACAAGCCGCAAAATACAGTTTTCATATAGCTGTAACCGGCCCGTTTTCCAGGCTGTCAGCATCATCTCAATCTCCCGGCCGGTCACCACGGCAGGCTTGTGATAAGGACTGCGCATAATGCCGTCTGGGGCCGCCAGCGAAGGCCGCGCCGCCGGCAGCAGCACGTCCGCCGCCCATCCCAACCCGACTTTTTGCCAGTGCTGGCGGTAGCCGTAGGCGTCGAACAAACCCAGCACATGTCCAAACTCATGGGCTGTCAAATTCACCACATTCTCTTGCCAATGGGCAGCGCACCGCTGGTGCCCAAAGGCATCCCAGCCAAAATTAAGAATCATCCGCTGGCGGATACCCGGCCGCCACAATGAGGCGGTCGGCACCCGCGAGCACGCCCCCTTAAAGCTGTTGACAAAAATATCCGCCCCCAGCACATGGGGCTGTATCCGGTGCTGCACTGCCACTTCCACCGTGGCCGGAACGCCGAACACTTCATATTCGCCTGCCCACTGCTGAAAGCCCTTTAGCATCAGCGGCAGCAGCATTTGGGCGCGTCCCTCAAACCCGCCGCTAAAATAGATAGCCGGTCTGTAGACAATACGCACCCGGTTGCCCTCAAGATGCAGTTTCAGTGTAAGATTGCCTCTTGGGTTTTGGGGCAGCCTTACCTTTTCCTCCAGTGTCATATACAAACTCTCCAACCCGTTAATATTTCAATCTGAAAGACCAAAGGCAAAAACAGTGGTCGATGTAAATTGCTCTCCCGCCTTCAAAATCGGCACTGGGGTCAATTGGGGGGTGTTAATGGCATCCGGCGGATACTGTGTCTCAAAACAAAAGCCTGCATACATGTTGTAAGGCTGGCCGCCCTTGCCCGGTACCACCCGGTTTTGAAACCCGCTGGCGGTGTAAAGTTGCACTTGCGGCATATCGGTATACACCGCCAGCTGGATGCCGTTTTCCCGGCACCGGGCCGTTGCCGCCACCGCCTTGGGTCCGCCGTGCAAAATGAAACTGTGGTCATACCCTTTGCTCTTCTTCACCTGCTCAAAATCCGCGTGAATATCCCGGCCAATGGCTTTTTCCTGCCTGAAGTCAAAGGGTGTACCTTCTACCGTTTCGATAACGCCGTCTGCAATCCATTCATAATCGGTATGCAAATACGCCTCGGCCGCAATCATAATCTCTTGATCAAGCACATCCCCGCTGGCCTCTCCCGCCAGATTAAAATAGGCATGATGGGTTGGGTTAAACAGGGTGTCTTTATCGCTGACGGCAGTATAATGCACCCCAAGGCGGTTGTCGTCGCTCCAGCTGTACCGCACCGTCACATCCAAATTCCCCGGGAATCCGTCCTCGCCATCAGCGGAAATGCGGCGGAACACCACATCTTCCCCTTCAATGCACCCGTCCCATACCCGCAGGCTGAAGCCGCTGGTACCGCCGTGCAATTGGTTTGCCCCCTCATTGGCTGTCAGCTGATATGTCACGCCCCCAAGGCTGAAGGATGCGTTGCGAATACGGTTGGCCACCCGGCCACACACGGCGCCAATATAGGCCCCTTCTTTTTCATAGGCTTCCATGCTGTTATAGCCAAGACAGACATCCACCATGTTGCCGTTTTTGTCCGGCACAACAATGGATTGCACGGTACATCCATAACCAATGACATTCACAACGGCGCCCTTTTGGTTCACCATCTCGAACAAGTACACCTCTTCTCCGGCGCTTGTTTTGCCAAACAATCTCTTGTCTACCATTTTTCCATTCCTCCCAGCTTTGATGGTTCTCAACTTCTATGCCTCCGGTACGCTGGTTTCCAGCGTTTTCGGGGTTACGGGCGCGTAAGGCACCCACACATATTTATCCTCGACCAGCGGTACCGATGTTTCCGCATCTTGGTGCAGCGCCAATGCATAGCACAAATCCAACATCACTTTCGCCTGGTTCTTTCCGTCGTTGAAGACCGTTCCGGTCAAATGGCCGGCCCGCACCGCCTCCACGGCCGGCGGCGTCGCATCTACCCCGAAAACCGGTGGCATCTCTTCAATGCCCGCCGCTTTAAAAGCGTCAATTGCCCCAAGCGCCATGTCGTCATTGTTCGAAAACACCACTTCAATCTGGTTGCCGAAACTTTCAATCCATTGGGCCATTTTGGTGGTCGCTTGTCCCCTTTGCCAGTTGGCCGTATCATTGGCCAGTTTTTCAATTTTAATACCCGCCGCAGCCACCGTCTTAATGGCATACTCGGTTCGCAACAGCGCGTCCTGATGTCCCGGCTCTCCCTCCAGCATCACATACTGCAACTTGCCATCTCCGTTTTTGTCAATGGCGTCCGGGTTGTTGTTGTAACAGTCTATGACCAGCTGGCCCTGCATTACACCCGATTGTTTGGCGTCCGCGCCCACATAATACAGCTGGCTCCACCGCTGCATATCCTCCTCCACCGGTTCCCTGTTGAAAAACACCACCGGAATGTTAGCGTTTTTGGCTTTGTCGATGATCACAGATGCCGCCGTGCGATCCACCATGTTTACGCAGATCACATCATAATCCTGCACCAAAAAGCGATCCACTTGCTCATTTTGCAGCGTTTGGCTTCCCTTGCCATCCACCGCATTCAATGTGATGGTAATGCCTTTTTGGGCCTCCAACGCTTTGGCAGCCGCCTGAAAAGACGAAAACATTGTGCTGATAAAGGTGTCGTCCTGTTTATAGAGGGCGACACCAATTTTAATGCGCGTCACCGCCGGTGGCGGCGTGTTGCCTCGTCCGGCCAAGCCGCAGCCAGACAGGATGACGGGTATGACAAGCATGATACAAAGCAATCGGCTCCAAAAAACTAGTTTCACAAATCCACCGCCTTTTGTTGTACTGTCTTCATCGCTGCGTCTATCGCACAAAGGGGAACAGCAGCTTTTGGCTGTCCGGCTCAAACATGTTTTCCCGGGTGATCAAATGAAACGCCACCGTTGTGTCCATTTTTTCGCCGGTGCCGTTCACCGCCGCCACCGCCGCCTGCAGCCCCAAATAGCCGATATTAAAGTCATTTTGCACCACCGTGGCCGTCACAACGCCTTTTTCCAGATGAGGTGCAATAACACCGGTTCCCCCCACCCCGAACAAAAGGATTTTAGGCCCTGCCGTCCGCACCGGCTGTCGCGCCCCCAGCACCTGCGCTGCCAACTGCAACGCCGCCAAATCGGGCCCGACCACCACATCGGCACTTTTATTTTCAATGATTTCTTCCATAATGTCGGCCACGTCGGACAAATCATCCGCCGCCGGCAGCACATCCACATGGGCCTCGCTTTGTATCTCCAGCGTATCCACAATGCCTTGCTGCCGTTCCAGTACATTGTCGCATTGGTTGGCCGCGGCGATCACTGCCACCCGCTGGCCGCTTCGGCCCAGCCCCCTGCGTATGATCTCCTCGGCCAGCATAATGCCCATTTGCCGGTTATCGCCGCTGATATACGCCGACTCCTTGGGCGAATCGGTTGGGCATTCAATGGTTACCACCGGCACCCGCGACGCCAGTGAAGCCACCACTGGCGCCATCCATTGGGAATCTGCCGCGGCCACCAGCACAGCGTCCGCGCCGTTGGCCACTTCACGTTCCAAAAGCGACTGCTGTTCCATCCTGTCGTTTTCGTTGGCCAATGTGATAAAGCTCACATCCACATGTAAGTCCAACGCCGCCTGGTCAATCCCCTGCTTCACGGTAGCCCAGTTATTATCGGTGGCGCCCCGCACAATCACCGAAATGCTGATCAGCTCCCGCTGGCTTTCCATCCGGGGCAAATCCACTGCAAAAACATAATACAATACAATAAACAGCGTAAACAGCAAAAGGAAAATGAGTACGTTTTTTCTTTTCATCGGCCGCTTCCCCCTTCGCGAACGCCGTCCTGCTCCCCGGCCGCGTCCGGCGTTGTTTGGGGCAGGTGAATACGCACCGTTGTGCCCACATCCGGCTCGCTTTCAATATCCAACCCATACTCCGGTCCAAAATACAGCTGAATCCGATCCAGCACGTTTTTAACGCCGATGCCGCTGCCACCGCTGGAACTGCTTCCCGCCCCCGATGTTAAAAGCTGGATTACTTTGTCCGCCGGCATACCCAGCCCGTTGTCGATGACGTCGATGTACAAATCGTCGTCTTGCAGGTAGGTATTCACTTCAATCAGCCCATCGCCGCTCATAAATTCCATGCCGTGATAGATGGCATTTTCCAAAATTGGCTGGATTGTCAGCTTAATTGTCGCCAAGCCCAGCGTCTCGGGCGCCGCGTGAAAACGCACTTCAAATTTGTTTTTATACCGCATCTGCTGAATGGTCATATAGTGTCGGGCGTGCTCCAGCTCTTCCTCCACCGTAATGATATTTTTGCCCTTGCTCAACCCGATGCGGAACAAGCGCGCCAGCGATGTGACCATGGCAATGGCGTCGGGATATCGTCCGTTCTCCACCATCCAGATAATCGAATCCAGGGTGTTATATAAGAAATGGGGATTAATTTGGGACTGCAGCGCATCTAGCTCGCTCTTTCGTTTGGCCTCGTGTTCTTTTACCACATCGTCCATTAATTGGCGCATCTGCGCCACCATCGATCGAATGCTCTGGCCCAAATGCTCGATTTCGTACGAACCGCCCACCGCAATGTTTACGTCCTTGGCCCCTGCCTCCAGCTGCTTCACCGATTCATCCAGCGCCCGAATGGGATTGGCGATAATATAGGACACAAACATATTGATAAACGTCATAAGGAACATGGTGAAAAAGGCGATGAATATGACGAACAAGCGAATTTGCGCCGCGTTTTGCATCACATTTTGCTGGGGGATAACGCCCACAATTTTCCAACCGGTATATCCCACCGTTTTTACCGTTACCAGGCGACTTTCCCCTTCAAACACTTCATCGTGGGCGCCGTCCTCGTACTTGGCTGCCGCCTTGTTGTTCTCTTTAATTAAATTCGAAAATAACAACTGTTGGCGGGGATGATAAATAATCTCACCCTCGCTGTCAATTAAATATAAATAACCGCCGGTGCCAATACTCACATCTTTGCAGATTTGCTCAATGCCGCTAAAGTTCATATCCACCAGCAATACACCGTTTTGGGTGTTGCCGTCGGTGGTCAATTCAACCGCCCGGCTCAGCGAAATCACCCACCGATACCGGTAGTCCGGATCCTCAAACAAGTTTTGTACATGCGGAGTGGAAAAATGAAAATTTTCAATTTTGCCCATCGCGTTTTGGAACCAGTCCGTCGTTTCCGGCGTCACACCCACTTTGCTGTTGTTCAGCGGCGTGGCTGTTACAAGGGCGCCCTGGCGCGAAAAAACAGCAATGCTGACGACCACATCCCGGTTGGTCTCATATAAAAGGTTCATCTCGTCGTCCAGCGTCTCTGTAGCCAAATCGGTGTTTTTGATCACCCGGTAATACATTGAGTCGGACACCCGCATCATATTGCGCAAATAGGCGTCCATATTCAGGTTCACCTGGTCGATTACCCGTCGGCTCTCCTCCGAAACCATTGCCTCGGTGGACATGGTAAAACGCAAAAAAAGTGACATGCCCATAAAGACCATGCCCATCAGCGTCACAATCGTAAACGAGATGGAAATGACCAGTTGGAGACTTCGATTGCGATAGATGTTGGAAATTCTCGATAAAAGGCTCATGGGGCTGCTCCGTCACTTTCTATACTTGGAGGGTGAAACGCCAAACCGCTTTTTAAACACATAACTAAAATAATTGGGCTCGGTGTAGCCCACCAGCGCCGAAATGGCGTAGGTTTTTTCCTCGGTGGAATTGAGAAGCTTCACCGCCTGGTCCATCCGCACATCGGTCAGGTAGTTGATAAAGCTTACCCCCGCTTCCCGCTTAAATACCGTCGAAAAATACGCCGGGCTCATATGCAAATGGTTGCACAGCATCTCCACCGAAATGTCCGTATTGTGGTAGTTTTCCTGCACAAACGCCTTTGCTTTCTCCACCGTCAGCTTGGCGGCGTCCAGCCGCTCTCGCTTGATGAAGGTGGATATATGCAGACAACTGTCATAAAACCATGCCGACAAACTTTTCAGCGAGTCAAAATCCGCCAGATGGGCATACCCCTGGAACCCTTCTCCAAACACTTCATCCAGTTCCAGCCGGTAGGCGCGCGCCAAATTGATCAGCACCGCCAACATTTCCATCAGGTAAATTTGATATTGGTTAAAGGAAAGCCCTGCGCCGGAATGTTCCCCAAAACGGCCGATTAGGCTATCCACCACTTCCTTAATTTCCTCCGGTGTCCCCAGCTTGATGGCGCCCGAAAGCCGCCGCTCGTCCTGTTCCTCAAAATTCAGGGGCGCGGTGGTGCTAGGCTCCATATCATCAATGTAAATGGCCTGGTCCGTCCCGGTCAGCACCCGGTAATCCACCGCCCGCAGCGCCCCCAAATAGGCGCTGTGCAGACCGGGCAGCTCGTGGCAGACCGGCCCGACCCCCACGGCCAAATGAAACCCCAGCAGCCGCTGGGCTATTTTGCACACTTGGTCCAGCCGCTCCACAAATTCCAAGATCAGATGCGGGCTGGGCAGCATTGCCACCACCGTCACGCTGTCCCCGTATAAAAAGCTGTAAAAACGGCCAAACCGTTCCAAATGCTCTTCAATGACTTTCTGCGCCGACAACAGCCTCAGTTCCCGGACCGCAAGGGGCGACCCTTCGCCGACATCGTCGGCCCGCGCCACAGCCACGCTCCAGCAGCCGGCGTCAATCTGCAAACCATACCGCGTCGCCCGGGCGATGATATCCTTGGCGCTTTCGGTGGCAAAGCGGCTTTCCACAAGTCCATTCAAAAACTGCTCCCGCAAAATCGGCAGGCTTTGGCGGTAGTATTCCTCCAGACGCTCCACATTGCGCCGCTCGTCAATTTCCCGGTCCATTTGCGCCCGCAGCCGCCCCAGCATTTCGGTCAGTTCGGCCGCATTAATGGGCTTGAGAATGTACTCGGTTACATTCATTTTGATAGCCTGTTGGGCATATTCAAAATCGTCAAAGCCGGAAAAAATAACGCGTTTCATGGTAGGCATTCGCTCCGCCAAAATTCTGCAAAGCTCCAGCCCATCCATAAACGGCATTTTAATATCCGCCATCACCAAGTCGGGGCGCAGCCGCTCCGCCATCTCCAGGGCTTCTTTGCCGTTTTCAGCGCCGCCAACCAGCTGAAAACCGCAACCCTCCCAATCAATTTTTTGAATAATCCCTTCCCGGATTTCTTCTTCGTCATCCACCAAAAGCACACGATACAAGCTCATAGGCACATGTCTCCATTTCTGCGTTGCCGTTATTGCTCTTTCCCAAGAATTGTATCACTTTTTGTCCTTTTGCGCAATTTGATTATCCGAAACCGCCGACCAAAGGGAAGCCTATCCGCCGTGCCCCCTGATGATGCCGATGACAAGCGCCAAACCCAACAAAATAAACAGCCCTATGATAATTTTATCCAGCGTCGCCATCGAAACCGGAATTTTATCATACAACTTTTCTTTCCAGTTGCGCTCGTCCACTGGGGTGCCTTCTTCGCCCTGCGGCCCTTGGTCTTTCTTGTCCTCCATTGGTCCTTTGTCCATCGTTCTCACCTTTCCTCCATAGACCACGCGGGCGGACAAATTGTCCACCCGCGCGCTCCGGAACATTTCTGCCCTCCATCAATATTCCGATATAATGAAAGGCTCCCCTCTACTATTAGCGTTTGGCCAGATATTTCCGCAAATCCAGCGCAACCGCGATGATGATGACAAGGCCCTGCACAATGTAGGTGTAGGATGTCTCCACACCCATAAAGAGCAAGGAAATTTTCAAAAGCTCGAACAACAGCACGCCAATGAGAATGCCGGACACCCGGCCCACGCCGCCGTTGGTGGAAACGCCGCCGATGGTACAGGCGGCAATGGCCTCCAGCTCATAACCCATGCCGGTATTAACCGAAGCGCCGCCCGCTTTGGCGGCCAGCAAAAAGCCTGCCACCGCATACAGCGAGGCCGCCAGCATATAAATCAAAATTTTCGTTTTGCTGGTGTTAACGCCGCTGACTTCGGCCGCGTTTTCGTTGCCGCCAATGGCGTACATATATTTGCCGTGCTTTGTTTTATTGTAAAGGAACCACATAAACAAACCGAGCCCAAGGGCAATTAGGAACAAATAGGGGATGCTTAAAACAGAAGCAAAAAAGCCGGTCAGTGGCTTGCCGATAATGGCGCCAACCATATCTTTCAGCTGTCCGCTGGAGATATGGGTATAGTTGCTGCGCAGGCCGCCAATAGGCTGTGCTCCGGTCAAAACAAGACAGATACCATACACCAGTGTCTGCATACCCAGCGAAGAAAGGAAGGGCGGTACCTTCAGCCAAGAGATGACCGCACCGTTCAAAAAGCCGACAAAGGCACAAATGAAAACGACTGCGCCCAAAACCAGCAGGATGTTAAGTTCGCCCACATTCTTAAGTACTTTGGCGCTGTAATCCGCCTTCTGCAAAAGGGTGGCGGACAGGCAGGCGGCCAATCCCACCACACGGCCGGCGGAAAGGTCGGTACCCTTGGTAATCAAGCAGCCCGACACACCCAATGCAATAACAAACCGCACCGAGGTGTTCATGGCCAGATTGCGGATATTGGCAAAAGAGACAAAAGTTGGCCGGGCAATGCCGACAAACACAGCTACAAGCACCATTAGCAGAATAATGGCGTTATTCTCTAAAAAGTGCCCGATGGCCTTGCTGTCAAATTCAGGGGAAGACTTGGATTGCTCCATATTCGCTACACTCCATTCTGCCGCACACCGGCATCAATATGCAAAATACACGCCAGCCGGCATTACGAAAATTGGGTGGCCAGGCCCATAATTTTCTCCTGGGTCATATCGGCGCTTTCCACAAATCCTGTCACACGCCCATCGCACATGACCATAATCCTGTCGGACATGCCAATCAGCTCCGGCATTTCCGACGATATCATAATAATGCTTTTGCCTTCTTTGGCCAAGTTGGCAATGATGGTATAAATCTCATATTTCGCGCCCACGTCGATGCCGCGGGTGGGTTCGTCCAAAATCAAAATGTCCGGGTCGTTGGCCAGCCACCGGCTGATAATCGCCTTTTGCTGATTACCACCCGACAGCGACTGCATCCTTGTCTTGCTGCTGGGGGTTTTAATGTTCAATTTGGAAATATTGTCTTTTACAAGTTTATCAATCTTTTTGGCGTCCAGCATCAAATGAAATTTGATGTACTGGTCCAGCGAGGCAATGGATACATTGTCCTCTACTGAAAGCACGCCGAAAATACCGGTTGCCCGCCTATCTTCGGTCAAAAGGGCAATGCCCTTGGTGATGGCGTCATGAGGCCGGTTAATCTTCAGCCTTTGCCCACGATATGTAATCTCGCCGCCCACCGACCCGCGAATGCCGAATATAGCCTCCACAAGCTCGGTGCGCTGGGCACCCACAAGGCCGCTAAGGCCCAAAATCTCGCCCTTGCGCAAATTAAAATTCACATTTTTAAAGCTTTTTTCAGAGATGGAAGTAAAATCCTTGACTTCCAAAACCACTTCGCCCGGCACATTGCTTTTGGGCGGATACAGGTTTGTCAGCTCCCGGCCCACCATCCGGGTAATGATCGTGTCGGTGGTCAGCTCTTTGGCCGGCCACGTGCCAATATATTGTCCGTCTCGCATAATGCTTACGTCGTCGGATATCTGAAGGATCTCCTCCATCTTGTGAGAAATATAGATGATAGAGCAGCCCTTTTTCTGCAAATCACGAATAATGGTAAACAGCGTCTGCACCTCGTGCTCTGTCAGCGAAGACGTCGGCTCGTCCATAATCACAATTTTGGCGCTGGCCGAAACTGCCTTGGCAATTTCCACTGACTGCATTTGGGAAACCGATAAGCTTCGCAACTTCGCCTTGGGGTCAAAATTCATATGCACTTCTTTTAAAAGCCGTGCCGTTTCATTATACATTTTGTCGTGATCCACAATGGGAAACACGCCCAATGCTCTTTTCATGGGATAACGGCCGCAAAAAATATTCTCGCCGATACTCCGCTCGGGAATCGGCTGCAGTTCCTGGTGTACCATGGCAATTCCTTTTTTCAGCGCGTCTAAAGGATTGTCGATGTGCACCGGTTTTCCGTCCAACAAGATAACGCCCGAATCCATTCTGTATACGCCAAACAGGCATTTCATCAGCGTAGATTTACCCGCGCCGTTCTCACCCATGAGCGCATGCACCGTACCGGGCCGCACCTTCAATGTCACATTGTCAAGCGCTTTTACGCCGGGAAATTCTTTCGAGACATGTTGCATTTCCAATATGTAATCCGCTGCCATTCACTTGCCCCCCATACCGTAATCAGGGAATGCACGCCGTGTTTGAATAACCACATTGTGCCATAAGTCAAAACGAAAATCAATGGATTCCAAAAATTGCGTGTGCACTTAGCGCACACGCAATTTTCGGAATAAACTTAAAAGGAGAAAAAAGCTTTATTTCTTGACAACTTTAACGTAGTCAACGACGTATTTTTTGTCAAATGCTTCGCCGTTCACCATCTTGATGGCAACGTCAACAGCAGTGTGGGACTGACCATTGGCATCGTTCAGAACGGTACCGGTCATGCCGCCGCCGTTAACAAGCTCAACAGCTTCGTCAAGGGCGTCAACGCCAACAAGGTAGATGTCCTGGCCAACGGTGCGGCCGGCAGCATCAATCGCCTGTTTGGCACCCAGAGCCATAGCATCGTTGTTGCAGAATACAACTTCAACGTCTTTGCCGTATTGGGCCAATGCGCTGGCAACGATTTCCTGGCCTTTTTCCTGAGCCCAGTCACCACGTTGGGCAACAAGCTCTTTCACTTTCATGCCGGAATCGGTAACAGCTTTGATGGAGAACTCGGTACGGTATTGGGCATCAACGTTCTCGGGATCGCCGATAACCATAACATAGTTGATGGTGCCGTCGCCATTGAGGTCGCCTTTGTCAGGCAGCTCGTTGATGATTTCGCCCTGGAAGGTGCCGGACTGACGTGCATCGGCGCCAACATAGGTGATTTTGTCCCACAGGCCCATGTCTTCTTCAGAGGGCTCGCGGTTAATGAAAACGGTGGGGATGTTAGCAGCTTTGACAAGATCAATCACAGCGCCAGCAGAGGTGGATTGCACCAGGTTGATGATCAGAACATCAACTTTGTCAGCAATGAAGGTGTTGATCTGGTTGGTTTGCTCGGCTTGGTCGCCTTTGCCGTCAACGATCGTAATATCGTATTTAACGGCATCGGTCTCAAGGCTCTTCATGTACTTCTCCAGCTCGTTGCGGTAAACAGTCATGAAGTTGTCGTCGAATTTGTAAATGCAGACGCCAACTTTAACGGTTTTAGCATCAGCGGTGGGAGCAGCTTCGGAAGCGGTAGAAGCGTCGGGGGTGCTGGCGGGAGGGGTGGTGCCGCCGCAAGCAGCCAGCGAGAGAACCAGGACCGCGATCATAGCAATCGCAAGCAGTTTTTTCATGCTAAAAATTCCTCCTATAATTTGAAGTACCAAATGACACGCAACAACGACCTTGTGCCGCAGTTGCCATCGACACGATTATAGCTTTTCGCAAAATGAAACTCTATATAATTTTCTCCGATCAAGCTCAAAATTTCTTTGCATTTCTATGCCGATGTAAAAAAACATGTCTGTAAATTATTCAAAATGCGCATAAATCATGCAAAAAAGTAACGTTTAGGTTATACTTTTGTAACTTTTCCGTGGTGAAACATGTTTCCAGACCCATTTGGATGATCAGGCTCACCCAATGGAAAACTGTGCTTTCATGAAACCGGGCTTGCGTTCACGATTTTGATTTGGTCAATCATATAATACTTTTCGAAAGAGCGGCCATCGACCATCAGCAGGGCAATATCCACCGCTTTACACGCCTGACCTTCAATATCATTCTTCACGGTACCGGTCATGCCGCCATTGTGGACAAGCTCGACAGCTTCGTCAAGGGCGTCAGCGCCGACAAGGTAGATATCCTGGCCGACAACACGGCCGACATCGTCGATTGCCTGTTTGGCGCCCAGAGCCATTTCATCATTGTCGCAAAAAATAACTTCAATGTCTTTGCCGTACCGGGCCAGCGCTGACGCAGCGGCTTCCTGGGCTGTGCTTTGAACCCACTCCCCGCGTACAACAGCAAGTTCCCGCACCGGCATACCGGAAGAGGCAACAACGTGGATCGCCCATTCATGACGCGTCGGATCGTCCGTGCTTTCAGGCGTACCCCGGACAACAAGGTAGCTGACAACACCGTCGCCGTTGATGTCCCCTTTGTCGGGCAGCCCGTTGATCATTTCACCTTGAAAAGCCCCACTTTGCTGCCATTGTGTGCCAACATGGCTGATGCGGTCCCACAGACCCATGTCTTCTTCGGAAGGCTCGCGGTTAATGAAAACGGTGGGGATGTTCGCGGCTTTCACAAGAGCAATCACATCACCGGCTGCACTGACTTGCACCAGGTTGACGATGAGAGCATCCACTTTGTCGGCAATAAAGGCCTGGATCTGGCTGGTTTGCTCGGCCTGGTCGTTTTTACCGTCAACAATTGTAATATCGTATTGAACGGCATCGGTCTCAAGGCCCTTGATGTACTTCTCCAACTCGCTGCGGTAGACGGTCATAAAATTGTCGTCAAATTTGTAGATGCAAACACCGATTTTGATCACTTTGGGAACAACTTCGGAAATACTGGCAACTTCCGAAGACGGAGATGGTGCGGGGCTGCTGCCTCCACAGGCAGCCAGCGAGAAAACCAGAACCGCAGCCATCGCAATCGCAAGCAGGCTTTTCATCAAAGATTCCTCCTGAAAGGCTACTATGGGGACATTCAGTTCCGTGCCCTCCGTCATCCGCTTACCAATTCAACCCTTTCCAATAAGCGCTTCCACCGCTTTTCATGCAGCCGAGCTTGATGGTGTAATTTTAATATAGTCAATCCAATAATATTTTTCAAAAGGGCGGCCATCGACCATCATAAGAGCTGTCTCAGCCGCTTGATGCACCTGGCCTTCAAGATCGTTTTTTATGGTACCGGTCATGTCGCCATTCTGGACAAGCTCGACAGCTTCGTCAAGTGCGTCAATACCGACAAGGTAGATGTCTTTGCCGACAATACGGCCGGCATCGTCAATAGCCTCTTTGGCGCCCAACGCGCTCAAATCATTGTCGCAAAAAACAACCTCAACGGCTTTGCCATACTTGGCCAGCACCAAGGCAACGGCCTCTCTGGATTTGTCTTGTGTGTCCACGCCGCGCAGAACATCAAATATGTTCACCTGCATGCCGGAATCGGTGACTGTTGTGATGGTGCGATCATAGATCATGGGATCTAACCCGCTGTCTTGAAAACACCTGACCAGCATACAGCCGACAACGCCGTCGCCGTTGATGTCACCTTTGTCGGGCAACGCATTGATCATTTCGCCCTGGAAGATGGCGGACTGGCGTGCATCGGCGCCAACATGGCTGATGCGGTCCCACAGACCCATGTCTTCTTCGGAAGGCTCGCGGTTAATGAAAACGGTGGGGATGTTCGCGGCTTTCACAAGAGCGATCACATCGGCAGCGGAGCCACGATGCACCAGGTTGACGAAGAGAACATCCACTTTGTCGGCAATAAAGGCCTGGATCTGGCTGATTTGCTCGGCCTGGTCGTTTTTACCGTCAACAATTGTAATATCGTATTGAACGGCATCGGTCTCAAGGCTCTTGATGTACTTCTCCAACTCGCTGCGGTAGATGGCCATAAAATTGTCGTCAAATTTGTAGATGCAAACACCGATTTTGATCACTTTGGGAACAACTTCGGAAATACTGGCAACTTCCGAGGGCGAAGAGGGGGCGGGGCTGCCGCTGCCGCAAGCAGCCAGCGAGAAAACCAGAACTACAACCATCGCAATTGCAAACCATCTTTTCATTAAAGATTCCTCCTAAGGGCTACTATGGGGCATTTCAGTTCCGTGCCCTCCTTCACCCGCTTACCAATCCAATCCTTTCCAATAGGCATTTTTATCATAGCCCTTCTTTTGTCAAAATACGATAGATTTTTATGTGACATACCCTTAAAATTCTTTACAGTCATGGGAAACAGTTGCCCCCCCGCCGGTTCTTGTACTATAATAATGCCAGATGCAGCCCAAAATCGGCTGCAATGGAGGGTGTTTTATGAATACAAGCGCTTTGTCCCATCTCATCCAAACCGGCGGGGCCGACGCCCAGCTAACCCGTGTTTACGGCAGTGCCGATGCCGCCGTCAAGGGGCGTGTCCTGAACGCCGTCGCTCAGTTTACCGCCCGCTTTGGCGACCGGGAGGATGTCATATTGCTTTCTGCCCCCGGCCGCACCGAAATTGGCGGCAACCACACCGACCACCAGCACGGCCGTGTGTTGGCCGGCGCCGTCAACCTGGATATTCTGGCCGTGGTGGCCCCAGCAGCCGGCGCCACCGCCATTCTTTGGTCGGAAGGCTTTCCCGAAGATCAGGTGGACTTGGGAAATCTTTCCCCTTCCGCAGACGAATACGGCCAGTCCACCGCCCTCATTCGGGGCACCGCTGCCGCTATGCAGACGGCCGGCTACCAAATTGGCGGCTTTGTCGCCTACACCACCTCCAATGTCCTCAAGGGTTCCGGCCTTTCTTCCAGCGCCGCCTTCGAGGTGCTGTGCTGCAACATTTACAGCCATCTTTACAACGAGGGCCGGCTTTCTGCCGTTGAAGCCGCCAAAATGGGCCAACAGGCGGAGAATGTTTTTTTTGGCAAGCCTTGCGGCCTCATGGATCAGATGGCCTCCTCTGTGGGCGCCATGGTGGCCATTGACTTTCAAAGCACCAAAGACCCTGCCGTGGAAAAAATCGACTTCGATTTTGCCGCCACCGGCTATTGCCTGTGCATTGTGGATACCAAAGGCGACCACCAAAACCTCACCCCCGAATATGCCGCCATCCCCGGCGAAATGAAAGCCGCCGCCGCCGTTATGGGGGGAGAAGTGCTGCGGGATTGTACCGACGCCCAGCTGGACGCCAATATAAACGCCATCCGGGCCAAGTGCGGCGACCGTGCTTTGCTGCGGGCCATCCACTTTATGGCCGAAAACGACAGGGCGGCCCAAGAGGCGGACGCCTTGCGCCAAAACGACTTCCCCCGTTTTCTTTCCCTGGTGGACGCCTCCGGCGACTCTTCCTATATGTACCTGCAAAATGTAAGCGTCGCCGCCACGCCCGCCCGCCAGGAAGTCGCCGTGGGGCTTGCCCTCACCCGCCGCTTTTTGTCCCGGCAAGCCGCGGGCCGTGGGGCTTGCCGCGTCCATGGCGGCGGTTTTGCGGGTACGATTCAGGCCTTCATCCCCGCCGACTGCCTTAACGCCTACCAGGGCATGATCGAATCGGTCTTTGGCCCCGGCAGCTGCCATATTCTCTCCATTCGTCCTTTGGGCGGCGTCCGCATTCTGTAAATTGCATCGGCCTCGCTTTCATTCGCACCCCAGATCAGACCCAAAACCGTTCTCCTGCCAGGCTGGCGTTTCCTGTGCATGTGTGTTTTCGCCCTAAGGATGTGGTTCCCCCAGAAAATGTTTTTGCATACTTTTTGCGCCAAAAAGGTTGAGCCCGTCGCGGATTGAGCGACATGCTATATGCCTCCCAGAGCGGCTGTCCCCCTGCTGTACCGCTATTAAATATCGACATTGATGGCGGGCTTGTTTTATCGTGAAAGCTCCCTGGCCCCCCATATCTTCCTAGCCCAAAAAACGCACATGACTTTTGTAAAAGTCATGTGCGTTTTATATATGTATTCTAATTTACTTGCTCACGGCAGCCGCAGGATTTTCCTCCTGGGCCGGCAGCCCTTCCAAAAGATCATAGGCCGCCGTCAATTTCTGCTGCGCCGTCGTCTTCAGCCTCTCGGCCAAAACCGAAACGGTTGACAAGCGCTCCGGCGTCTGGGCCGACAGTGTGGCGCTGGACAACATCAGCTTAATCCGGTTTTCCTGGTTCACCCGCGTGGCCCCCGGGTCGTAGTCGATAGCCACAATACTCGCTTCGGGGTGCGTTTCACGAATTTTGCGGATCATCCCCTTGCCCACAATATGGTTAGGCAAACAGCCAAACGGCTGGGTACATACAATGTTGTGGACACCGCCGTGCAAAAGCTCCAGCATCTCGGCGGTCAGCAGCCATCCTTCGCCCATCTTGTTGCATTGGCTGCTGTAGCCTTGCACCAACCCCTTGAGCTCCTCGAACCGGCCCAACGGGGTAAAGTCCTTGTATTGGCGCATGCAGTTCACAATGCCCGCTTCCATCCACCGCAGCACCGCCTGCAAAATACCGTTGGTAAAAAGCTTGCCCCAGTTGCGGATACCCAGCTCTTGGCGCTCCGCTTCCCCGCCGTTGCAGCTGTAAAAGATAAAGTTTAAAAGCCCCGGCACAATGACCTCGACCCCTTCGCTTTGCAAAAACGCCTCTAAATTGTTGTTGCCAAGGGGGGCATATTTCACGTAAATTTCGCCTACAACCCCGACCTTGATCTTGTCGGTTCGTTCCATGGGGATGTCGGCAAAACTGCGCATAATGTCGTTTAAATCCCGCCGATACCGGGTCACACCCATTGGCTTGCGGGTCAGCTTCTCCACCCATTCCCACACCAGGGCGTCGGTGCGCCCTTTCTCCAGCTCATACGGCCGAATTTGGTTGGACACCGCCATCAGTAAGTCGCCATAGGCGACGGCAAAGGCCAATTCATAAATGAGCTTGGGGGTAAGGACAAAGCCCGGATTCTTCTCCATGCCCACAATGCTGAACGACACCACCGGAATATGCTCCAGATTATGCCGCTTGAGCGCTTTGCGCAGCAAATGAATATAATTGGAAGCCCGGCAACCACCGCCCGTTTGGGTAATCATGACGGCAATGCGGTTGGTGTCGTAAATGCCGCTTTTGACGGCGTCCATCAATTGCCCGATAGACAAGAGCGCCGGATAACAGGTGTCATTATGTACACTTTGCAACCCTTCGGTGACAATGCCCTGGTGATTGGTGCGCAAAAGTTCAATGCGAATGCCATGCCGCCGGAAAATCACTTCCATCATCGTTTGATGAATGGGCAGCATTTGGGGCATCAGAATGGTATATTCCGCCTGCATCTCCTTGGTAAAAAGCAGCCGCCCTGTCTCGTCATAAACCAACTTCGCCATTTCGCCTTAGGCCTCCTTTCTCTTTAATGCTTCCAACAAACTGCGCAGCCGGATTTTTGCCGCGCCCAAATTGTTGATCTCGTCTATTTTAATCTGTGTGTAAATTTTTCCATATCGCTGCAAAATTGATTTTACCTCATCCGACGTCACGGCGTCAAGCCCGCAGCCAAAAGAGACCAGCTGCACCAGCTCCATGTCGGCCCTGTGAACCCCGTCGCGGTACTTGCCCGCAAATTCCGCCGCGCTGTAAAGCCGGGAATGATAGGTCCATTGGTTGAGCACATACACTTTCTCGTTGTAGGTCCCGTCGCTGACGCAGTCCTCCGAAAGCACCACGGCCCCCAGCCCCACAATCAGCTGGTCGATGCCGTGGCTGATCTCCGGATCCACATGATAGGGCCGTCCCGCCAAAATGACCACAGTCCGTCCCTCTTCTTCCGCCCGGACAAGCGCCTCTTGCCCAAACTGCTTCACCGCCGCCATATAACTGTCGTGGGCGGCATAGCCCGCCTGGAGGGCGGCTTCCACTTCCCGGCGGCCAATGCCGAACTCCCGCTTGAAAAAGGCCTCGGCTTTTTTGGCAAAACCCTCTTGATGATGAGGCGCCAAATAGGGGTACAAAAACCGAACGCCCCCCAGCGCCGTCATATTGGCCGCCAGCAGCTCGGGATAATGGGCCACCACCGGGCAGTTGTAATGGTTGTCGCCCATCTCTTCGTCAAAGTTGTAGGGCATGCAGGGGTAAAAAATGGTTGTGATGCCCTGGTCCAAAAGCTGCTGCATATGCCCGTGGATGAGCTTGGCCGGATAGCACACCGTGTCCGAAGGGATGGTGTATTGGCCGCTGGCGTACAGCTTGCGGGAAGAAGGCCCCGATACCACCACCTCGAAACCAAGGCTGGTGAAAATAGCGTGCCAAAAGGGCAGCAATTCGTAAAAATTAAGGCCCATGGGCAGCCCGATTTGACCCCGCGGCGTAGGCGCAAGGGCGCTGTGTCCCACCCGCAATCCGTTTAGATAGTCCATTTTAAAGGCATAGGCGTTGGGCAGCTCTACAATGCCGCCCGCCTGCACCGGCTTGTCGCACCGGTTGCCGCTGATATGCCGTCCGTTTTGGAACTTGTTGATGGTGAGCTTGCAGTGGTTGGTACACCGGTGGCATTCCATCGTGCTGGAAGTATGGGTAAACGCATCCAGCGCCGCTTTCGAAATCAAACCGGATTGGGCGGGCCGGTTTTCCATGGCATACAGCGCCGCACCGTAAGCGCCCATCAACCCGGCGATTTGGGGCCGCACCACCGTCCGCCCCGTTTCAATTTCAAAGGCCCGCAGCACACAGTCATTCAGGAAGGTGCCGCCCTGCACGACAATATATTGACCCAGTTCGTCCGGATTGGCCGCCCGGATGACTTTATACAGCAGGTTTTTGACAACAGACGCCGCCAACCCGGCGCTGATGTCGGCAACGGTGGCGCCGTCTTTTTGCGCCTGCTTCACCGAGGAATTCATAAACACCGTGCATCGGGAACCCAAATCCACAGGATGCTTGGCGAAAAGACCCGCCTTGGCAAAATCGGCTGTTCCATATCCCATGGCGCTGGCAAAATTCTCAATGAACGACCCACAGCCGGAGGAGCAGGCTTCATTGAGCATAATCGATTCCACAATGCCGTTTTTCAACTTAAAGCACTTCATATCCTGGCCGCCAATGTCTAGGATAAATTCCACCTTTGGCGAAAACCGGCGGGCGGCGTAGTAGTGGGCAGTCGTTTCCACAATGCCAAAATCCAAAGAAAAGGCGCTTTTCATCAGCTCTTCGCCGTAACCGGTCACCGCCGTGCTGCAAATGCGAATACGGTCGCCGCACAGCGCGTAAATCCGGCTCAGTTCGTTTTGGATAATCGACAGCGGCTCCCCTTTGTTGACGGAGTAATAACTGTATAAAAGCGCCCCTTCCGGGGTAATCAGTGCCAGTTTGGTCGTTGTCGACCCGGCGTCAATGCCCAGGTAGGCGTCGCCGGTGTACCCCGCCGGCGGAATGCTCCGCACCCCAGCGCTTTGGTGCCGCTTGCAGAACACCTCGTATTCTCCCTCGTCGGCAAACAGCGGCGGCAGCGCCAATGTCCCCGCGTTGGGGCGGTGCTGGACAGCCTCTTCAAAGTCGCCAATGAAACCGGCAAAGCTGCGCGCCTCGCCGTCACTACCCAAAAGTGCGGCCCCCATCGCTACAAAATATTCCGCTAAATTGGGGAATATGGCGGTTTTTTCATCCAGCTGCAAGGTCTCGACAAACCGGTCCCGCAGGCCTTTTTGGTAGGCCAACGGCCCGCCCAAAAACACAACCCGGCCCTTTATTTCCCGCCCTTGCGCCAATCCCGCGATGGTCTGGTCCACAATGGCCTGATAAATGCTTGCGGCAATATCCGCTTTGTTGGCTCCCTGGTTGATCAGCGGCTGGATATCACTTTTGGCAAAAACGCCGCACCGCGACGCAATGTTGTAAATTTGGTTGTGCTGCTGGCTCAGCGCGTCCAGTTCGTCAATGGACAATGACAACAGCGAGGCCATTTGATCGATAAACGCGCCGGTGCCGCCGGCGCAGCTGCCATTCATCCGTTCTTCTCCACCGCCGGTCAGAAAGATGATCTTGGCGTCTTCGCCCCCCAGCTCTACCACCACGTCAATTTGGTCCAACAGCCGCTGGCAAGAAAACTTGGTGGCAAACACTTCCTGAAAAAAGCGAATGCCCGTCTCTTTGGCCACACCAATGCCCGCCGACCCTGAAAGGGCGACGGTCACGTTGCATTCGCCCACCTGGGTAAACGCATCTTTTAACATTTCAAGGGCTTTTTCCCGCACTTTGGAATGATGTCGTTCGTAGCAGTGAAAGCGCACCCTTGCTTTTTCGTCAATGACAATCAGCTTGACGGTAGTCGACCCGATATCCAAGCCGATATGTAATGTTTCCATGAACCCTAAATCACCTTTTCAAATGGAGGTCGGCGCTGGAGAGGCCATTTTCCCCAAAAATCGTCTAATACCAATATATCACCATCACCGCAAAACGCAAGTGAAAGGTTTTAACCATTTTCTTGCGTTTTTTTGGCAAAATTGCCAAATTCTGCTGGCATTACAGCCAATTTGGCCATCACATTCTGCGGCATCCGGCACTTAGCTGCCGCTGTGCCCCCGCAACAAATCCTGCTTGAGCTGCCAAAGCGTCCGCGACAAGTCCACATAGTACCGGTGGGGGTACTCAAACCGCTTGACCTCGTCCCACAGCCGCCCGATTTCCGCCTGGCAAAACGCCCGGATATCCAAAAGTTTGGGACTTTGGTAGCACTGTTCCCCCCGCCTAAACACCGGCTCCAACAGACACGCGGCCTCAAAATCCACAAGGGTCTTTTGTTTCCAGGTGGCAATGGGGTCGAAAATGGTCAGCGGCGTCGACGTATCCACCACTTCGTCCCGCAAAGTGACGTAATCGGCCAATGCCTTGTTGTTTTCCCGGCTGAACAACCGGTACAAATTCTTAAAGCCCGGCGTCGTAATTTTCTCTTCTGTCTCGCTCAGTTTAATCCGACCCGTCAGCGTACCGTGGGAATCCTCCATGGCGGTCATTTTATAGACCCCGCCGAAAATCGGGTCGGACTTGCTGGTAATCAGGTTCTCACCCACCCCAAACATATCCACTTTGGCCCCTTGCAAAAGCAAATCCCGGATGATGTATTCATCCAGCGAATTGGAGGCGATAATCTTTACATCGGGGTAGCCCGCTTCGTCCAGCATCTGCCGCGCCGCTTTGGATAAGTAGGCGATGTCGCCGCTGTCAATGCGAATGCCCACCGGCCGGTGGCCAGTCGGCTTCACAATTTCGTCAAAGGCGCGGATGGCGTTGGGCACACCCGACCGCAGGGTGTTGTAGGTGTCCACCAGCAAGGCGCATGTGCTTGGGTATTGCCGGGCGTAGGTGGCAAAAGATTCATATTCGCTGTCAAACGCTTGCACCCAGCTGTGAGCCATTGTCCCCACGGCGGGAATGCCAAATTCCCGGTCGGCAATGGCGCAGGCTGTGGCGTCACATCCGCCGATATAAGCCGCCCGCGCCCCCAAAATGGCGGCGTCATACCCTTGCGCCCGCCGGGAACCAAATTCAAACACTGTTCGCCCCTCGGCCGCCCGCACAAGCCGGTTGGCTTTGGTGGCCACAAGAGACTGGTAGTTGATGGTCAAAAGCGCCATTGTCTCAATCAACTGGGCCTGAATAATCGGCCCTTTCACAACCAGCATCGGTTCGCCGGGAAATACCGGCGTACCCTCTTTCACTGCCCATACATCACAGACAAAGCGGATGGTGCGTAAATATTGTAAAAACGCTTTTGAAAATTGCCCTTTGCTTTCCAAATAAGCAATATCCGCGTCGGTAAACTGCAATTCGTTAATATAATCAATAAATTGCTCCAGCCCGGCGCACACGGCAAAACCGCCTCCGTCGGGTATCCGCCGGAAAAACAGCTCGAACACCGCTTCCCGGTCTCCCATGCCGTTTTCCAAATACCCGTTGGCCATCGTCAGCTCATAATAATCAATGAGCATTGATAAATTTCGCCCGTCCTGCCAATCCAGCGCCATGATTTTTTCTCCTTATCTTGTGGGATGCCTAAACAACCCTGTCTTCCTTTTGTCGGTGCTATGCCGGGACAAACCCGCCCATTCTTTGCTAAAGCAGATCCTTGACGACTTCCACCCCGTTGGCCAGCATGCTGTCCACAAAGACGGCATTCGTTAAATCGGCGCTGTGCCAGGGCGCGTCGTAAGTTTCCACCAAAGCAAGGGGCACAATGACTTGTGCTTCCCGGTTGTGCTGATTGCAATAGGTCTTCAGCGTCAGCGCCAGTTGGTAGATGCAAATATCGGTGCAGCACCCGGTAATGACAAAACGGCGCATCTCCGGTGTTATTTTTGCCTCCAGCCCCGCAAAAAAACTGTTGGAGGAATTTTTAAAAAGCGTAAAGGGCCGCAGCCGGGAAATTTCGTCGGCCAGCTCCCACTCGGCGCTGTCGGCCATGCAGTGTTCCGGGTAGCTTTTCAGTTCGGGGGAATCGGGCCCGTGCCGGTCCGAAAATGCCAGCAGCGCATATTGCCCCTCAATACATCGGTCAAAAAAAACGCCAGTGGCGGGCAAAATATCCTGCACCCGTTTGGAGTACAAATTCCCGCCATAACAAAAACCCCGGTTCATGTCTACCGAAATCACCAAGGTCTCCTGGGGCGGCAGACTGTCAAGAGGAATGGCCTCTAGCTTCTTGATCTTATCGTAAATGTCCCCAAGGGCACTTTGGCAATGCTGCAAAAATGTCGCCCGCTCTGACAATTCCATCTTTTTGCCTCCCTGTAAAATCAAAAGCCTATTTAGGTCCTACCTGTACAAAAATCGTCTCGACAAAGGAATCCACCACTTCGCCGCTGGCCGGGTCGATGGCCTCGATAAAGGCAATGCCGGCATAGCCGCCGTTGGCCAGCGTCCGGTTCAGCTTACCACCCGCAATGTAATACCCCGGCGGAATCACCCCCGATTGGTAAACCGGCGCGTTCTCCCCTTCCAGCACATAGCTGATACGCATATTGTAAAGATTACCCGGCGGGTTTTCGGCACCCACAGTGCCCGCTTCGCCCCCGGTGGGAAAAACCGGCGTCAAATTGACCTGATAAAAAAAGTGCTGTCCGGTGGGATCCCCTTCAATTTCCACATCTCCGTTGGGTATCCGCCCCTCTACGGCGCCGGGATCAATGTCCGATATAGACCCGAGCGGCGAACCCCCGCTTTGGGAAGCGCCCCCGCCCTGTGGCGGGGTCATGTCGCCGGGCGCCAGCTTGGACAGCAAAAAACCAATGCCCACCGCCACCACAAGGCCGAGCGCCAGGGCCAAATAACGCATGGCCGGGCTGGCCGGCCGCCTGCTGGGCGCCGGTTTTTGTTGCGGTTTCTGTGTCGTCACTTTTTGCGTCTCTCTGTGTCTTCTTCGCTGCGCCATCTCCATTCTCCTTTTCCCTTGCTGTCCGCCCCTTGACAGGTTGCCGCGGCAACAAGCCTTCCTGTCCCGAAAATTGCTTCTCTCTTTTGCGCTTTGGCCTATAATACGGCAAAAAAAGACAATGTTGCGTCTGCCCTGATTATACTACACTCCCCTGCCAAAGACAACAACTATCCAACGGCCCGACCAATGGATTGATGGCGGCAAGCATCACTCTGGCTGACGATACGCACAGAACAAACAATTTGCCTGCGCAAACCCATTTGACCGCGGCCGCCGGATGCATTTTGTCAAAATAACCCATAAACAAATAGTTATACACCATAAATATTAGGCAAAATAATAGTTGTTATCCCTAACTATCTATTGTATAATAGATCACGATATGGAGAATCATCTTTAAATGGAAAGGATCCATTTCACAGCTGGGCAGCGCTTATCCCACTTTTACCGGCGCAGTCCCGACCAAAGGAGGCATATGCATGGCAAATCCCGACGACATTCGGCGCATACATAGCGCGCTTCACCGATTGCGGAGGCTTCAGGCTCACACAAACCGGGTTCTGCCCCTGCGCCCATTAGAATTTAACATACTGGAGGCCATCATACATCTGCAAAAAGCGGCGCAGGATAAATTGCCCCCTTCCCTCGTCAGCAGCCATTTGCAGGTGCAGCCGCCCACCATTTCCCCCATCCTGAATCAGCTGGAAAACAACGGCTATATCACCCGCAGCCACTGCCCCAACGATCGGCGGATGGTGCACCTCCATCTTACCCCCAAGGGGGAGGAGGCCTTTGCCCAAATGGATGAACACCGCACCCAACTGTTGGGTGGCATATTAGACCGCCTGGGCGAAGAGGAAACAGCCCACGCCCTGCGCATATTGGAAACGGTGGCGGACTATATGAAAGAATACACACAAATCGGAGGAAATCCTCGTGACTAAACTGTTACGTTATGTGAAGCCATATACAAAAATGGCTATTTTCTCACTTGCCTTAACTTTTTCGGGCGTCTTCTGCAACCTCTTCTTGCCCAACTTTATGTCGCTGATCATTAACAACGGGGTCATGCAAAAAGACCTGCCCTATGTGCTGCGCACCGGCATTTTTATGTTGTTGGTCGCCCTTGCCGGCATTGCCGTCAACATTCTGTCCGGCTATTTCGCCTCCCAAACCTCCATGCGTTTTGGCCGCGACTTGCGCAGCGCCGTTTTTCGCAAAGTGGAAAATTTTTCGCTGGCGGAATTTGACCACTTCAGCACCTCTTCCCTCATCACCCGCACCACCAACGACATCCAAAATGTGCAGATGGTCATTTTCATGTCCCTGCGCATTGCGGCCATGTCCCCTTTGATGGCCATTGGCGGCATTATCATGGCCTATCATAAAAACGCCCAGCTCTCCAATGTCATTTTCGTCTCGATGCCCCTTCTCATCGCGGTGGTTTATCTGGCCAACCGCTTTATCGTGCCGCTGACGAAAACGATGCAAAAGCGCATTGACCGCATGAATCAGGTCATGCGGGAAAAGCTCACCGGCATTCGGGTTATGCGCGCCTTTGGCACCGAAGATTTTGAAGAACAGCGCTTCGACATGGCCAATAAAGACTTAACGGGCACCTCCCTCAAAATGTTTCGCATCATGAGCGTGATGATGCCGCTGCTTACCCTGGTGCTCAACGGTACTGCCATCTTCATTGTCTGGCGTGGCGGACCCATGGTGGCGTCGAGCGGCATTCTTGTGGGCGACCTCATGGCCCTGATCGAATATGTAAACATGATTATGGGTTCCCTGATGATGCTCTCGATGATTTTTGTTATGCTCCCCCGGGCGCTCACCTCCGCCGGCCGCATTAACGAGGTGTTGGATACGGTTCCCGCCATTACCGACCCGAAAAATCCGGTGGAACTTACAAACCCCAAAGGCATTGTGACGTTTAACGACGTCAGCTTTACCTACCAGGGCGCCAGCGGGCCGGCGCTGTCGGATATCAGCTTTACGGCCCGGCCCGGCCAAACCACAGCCATTATCGGCTCCACCGGCTCCGGCAAAACCACGCTGGTCAATATGATCCTGCGGCTTTACGAGGTGACAAAAGGCGCCGTCACTGTGGACGGGGTACCTCTTCCCAACTTCCGCCAGGCCGACCTGCGGTCCATCATTGGCTTTGCCCCCCAAAAGCCTGTACTGTTCAGCGGCACCATTTCCGACAACCTGCGGGACGGCAACCCAAACGCCACCGATAAGCAGCTGGAGGAGGCCGCCGCCATCGCCCAGGCGCTGGATTTTATCGGAGAAAAAGAAGAGGGCTTCCAAACCCATTTGGCCCAGGGCGCCACAAACCTTTCCGGCGGCCAAAAACAGCGGCTCTCCATTGCCCGGGCCATTGTGCGCCGCCCCAAAATCTACATCTTTGACGATTGCTTTTCCGCCCTTGACTTCAAGACCGACTCCCGGTTGCGAGGCGAGCTTGCCGGCATAACGGGCGACGCCACAGTCATCATTGTAGCGCAGCGGGTCAGCACCATTATGAACGCCGACCAGATTATTGTGCTGGACGCGGGCAAAATTGTCGGCATTGGCACCCACCGCCAACTGTGCCAAAACTGCGGCATTTACAACGAAATTGTTTCATCCCAACTTTCCCCCAAGGAGGCAGCCGTATGAGCGACAACAAACATCAAAACCAGAGGCCCCACGGCATGCGTATGGGCGGCGGCCCCGGCGCCTTTGCCAATGTGGGCCAAAAGCCTAAAAACTTCAAAGGCACTGTCGCGCGGCTGCTGGCTTTCATGAAGCCCTACCGCCTGGGACTCGTGGCTGTTTTCATCCTCACCGTCATTGCCGTGGCGGCCCAGAATATGGGCCCCCGCATTCTCGGTTTTGCCACAAACGAGCTTGTCGAGGGCGCCAAGCGGATGACAGAGGGCGCCGGCGGCATCGATTTTGGCCGCATTGCCACCATCCTGACCTGGCTGGGCATTTTCTACCTTCTGTCCGCCCTGTTTAACTATCTTCAAAGCTTCATCATCTCCGGCATCTCCCAAAAGACAATGTACGCCCTGCGCCGGTCGGTTGACCAAAAGCTGCGCCGCCTGCCTTTGTCCTACTTTGACCGCAATACGTTCGGCGATATATTAAGCCGTGTTACCAATGATGTCGACACCGTCTCCACCACCCTCCAACAGGGGGTAACCCAAATTCTCAACTCGCTGCTCACCCTGCTCACCATTCTGGTGATGATGCTGGTGGTCAGCCCCTGGCTTTCGCTGGTAGTCCTGCTCATCATCCCTCTGACCATCCTCTCTTCCTTCGGCATTATCAAACGCTCGCAGGGGCTGTTCCGGGGCCAGCAAAGCTCGTTGGGCGAAATAAACGGCCATATTGAGGAGATGTACACCGGCCAGGCCGTCATCAAAGCCTTTGGCCGCGAGCCTGCGGTCACCCAAACGTTCGATGCCATTAACGATAAACTCTATGGCAACGCCTGGCGCGCTCAATTCTGGTCCTCCATCATCTTCCCGCTTACCAACTTTCTCGCCAACCTTGGCTATGTCATTGCCACGGTGGGCGGCTGCATTTTGGTCATTATGGGCCGGCTGCGCGTTGGCGATGTCCAAAGCTTCATTCAATATTTGCGCAATTTCACCCAACCTATCACCCAAATTGCCAACCTCTCCAACCAGCTTCAGTCCACTGTTGCCGCCGCCGAGCGCATTTTCGAATTTCTTGACGAGACGGAAGAAATGCCCGAAGCCGCTGCCCCCGTTGCCGTCACTGATTTGAAAGGCACGGTAGATTTCAGCCATGTCAAATTCGGTTACAATCCTGCCGAGCCTATTATCCAGGACTTTAGCCTGGATGTGCCCGAGGGCAGCACGGTCGCCATTGTCGGCCCCACCGGCGCGGGCAAAACCACCCTGGTCAACTTAATGCTCCGTTTTTATGACACCCAGTCCGGCAGCATCACCATCGGCGGCCAGAACATCATGGATATGCGCCGCCAGGATTTGCGTTCCCTTTTCGGTATGGTGCTCCAGGATACCTGGCTCTTCCACGGCACCATTATGGAAAACATTCGCTATGGCCGCCTTAATGCCACCGATGAAGAAGTCATCGAGGCTGCCAAAGCCGCCCATGCCCATGAATTTATTGCCAGCCTTCCCGGCGGCTACCAAATGGAGCTGGGCGAAGACGCCTCCAACATTTCCCAGGGCCAGCGGCAGCTGCTCACCATCGCCCGGGCCATTCTTTCCAATCCGCACATTCTTATTTTGGACGAAGCCACCAGCTCGGTGGACACCCGCACCGAGGTGCTCATTCAAAAGGCCATGAAAAACCTGATGAAAGGCCGCACCAACTTTGTCATCGCCCACCGCTTGTCCACCATCCGGGATGCCGACAGCATCATTGTTTTAAACGAAGGTGATATTGTGGAAACCGGCCGTCACGGCGAACTGCTGGAATTGGGTGGCTTTTATGCCAGCCTGTACAACAGCCAATTCGCCTTCGCCAATGCCAGCTGACGGTTCATTGTGATAATAGCCACACAAAAACATGCCGTTCGGGATAAACCCGAACGGCATGTTTTGAAAGTTCAGCATTCCCGGTTTTTATAAGTCCAAACCTCGCAGCCCTCGTAGACATTCGCTGTGCCAAAGTACAGCTTGCCATCGCTTGCGGCAGTCATCGTCCGCAGGCCATAATTCTCAGGGTTGCTAAAACCATCAAGGGTTTCGGTGCAAAAGTGCTTGCCATCCCTGGTACTATACAGGTCAAACCCATGTTCCCTTGGGTAGCGCGGCAGGCTTTTGGCAACCGCGATAATCCAGTCAAGCCATCTGTAATGCTCCTCTGTCAGGCCGATTTGCTTGACAAGCCCGGCCAGAAAAGCAAGGTCAAAAACCGAATCCTCGTCAAGGCCTAATCCGGACAAAATGCCGTTCTTAATTTCATTGACAATAACGTCCTTATACAACAGTGCCGCATCCCATGATGAAAGGTAAAGTCTGCCGTTATATTCGTGCATCTGCCAGCAGTAGCAGTTGAATGCATTGCCGAAGCCGGAGGAATATCGGCTTTTACCCCGTTTTCCTTTGGACGGCACCGACGGGTGAATCGGGTCGCCGCCGACAATGAGTTCCCAGTTGTCGTCAGCGTCAATGCGGATTAAATCAAAACCTTTGAACGGAACGTATTGCTTTTCCGGGTCAACACTTATGATTCCCCCGGTAATTGCGCTGCCGACATAAAGATAGCCATTAAACGGCATCATCGTCATCGCCCATTCATTAAGCGCGTCGCCCGCGCCGTTGTCGACAACAAGCGTCCATTCCCCAGAAGCTGGGTCTTGCGATTTCCACACGGAAAACCCTTTGCCGCTTGCTGTTCCAATATAAAGATATCCGTTCATTTCTGCAAGCGACATAATGTTTCCCACAACGGCCGCCGGCAGTGTAACCGCTTTCAAGCCGTCCGCGTAGCTGTCGGTGGCAAGCAACGTTGCTTGTTCACCGCCCAGCGTATTGTTTGTCCCGCAGTATAGCACGCCCTTGAATATTTGAAATGCCCGCGAGTTATAGCCTGCCGGCATCTCGGTGCTCATCCGCTCCCAGCTCTCGCCGTCGGTGGAATACAACACATAAGCTGCCGATTTATCAAGGCTCGGGCCGGAAATGCACAGAGCGTTTACACCGTTTTTATCTTCGTAAGCAATCATATCGCGAAAGCCATAAATTTTGGACGGCTCTTCCGCGGTGTAGACGCGTTCCCAGTGTTTTTTGCCCTTGCCAATGGGATAACGCCAGATTTCGCCAAGGTTCACCATCTGTTCGGGCGTTACCGAGTCAAGCGGCGCCAGCTGATACTGGGCAAGACCCAGCGCCGCAATATTTCTTCCTGTGCCAACATACATATATCCGTTAAATTCCGCCATACTCCAGGCGTAATTGTTCTGTCGTGCATGATCTTGATCAGTTCTGTCAAACCCGTTGACAGGCGTTATATTCATTAACATCGATACTAAATTCCCTCTATCTTCTTGAGGGGCTGTAATCTACTGCGTTAACCTTTGATATTCGTCTTTTCCGGGCACCGGCCAATACGCAGTGCCCCTCGGTACATTTTATGCAAAGGTAACTGTTTTTGCTGCAAATTGCTTCCATAGGCTTGCCCACAATAAAAGACTTCTGTCCCACCGCGCCCGCGGCAGGACAGAAGTCTTTTATTGTACTAATCTGTCATGTTACACTAACATAATCTCGCCAATCTGCTCCAACGTCTCTTGGTCGTGGGCAGTAATCTTGCTGGCGGAAACAGCGTAAATGACGCCCCCCACGCTGATACACCGCACCACATTTTGCCGGCTGTTCACCGAGTTCGCTGTCTCCGGGCTTTCGCTGTGAATCAGCTGCCCCAATGAGATAAGTTCGCCATTTTCGGCCACACGGTATACAATATATCGCCAGCCGTCCCGATACGCCGCCTCCGGTCCGTCGCCGTATTGGGCCACCCCTGCATTCACCATGGGCACACCCACAAGCCGGTTCGCCTGGTCCACCATCAGCCCGCGGCTGTCGTTGCGCAGCGGCGTGTAGCTGCCCTCAAAACCCGATTTCAGGGCGCTCACTTCTCTGGGATGCAACGGATCGGAAAAATCAATCACCGATTTGCGCACACCCTCTATTTTGCCGGTGGGAGTCACATTTTCCCCAATGCCGAACATATAAAGATGGTCCACGGCGCACAGGCTGTCAAATCGTCCCGGCCACGCCACCGGCGATGCCATCTCCGGGCGGCTGGGTTGGGACAAATCCACAATGTGGAGTGTGTTGGGCGCCGCCGCCGTCGTATAGTACAGATACTGCCGCCGCGTCCAAATCCGGTCAATGGACGATCCTGGCGATAAATTCTTTATATCACCTAACGTCTGCAATTTATTCCCCAGCACATACAGCGCGTTGGTCACATTGCCCTGTGCACGCACATCCGCCAGTACAACCAGGTTTTCGTCCATTTCCAACAAGCCGCCGCTTACCGGCACTTTGCCCTCCACCCGGCCAAAGCAGCAGCTTTCCAGCTTGCCGCCGGGTGTGCCGAACCGCACGATACCGGTGGCCGTTGTGGCCGCATCGCTTTCATCGGCATACCAGACGTAAACGCCCTTTTCGCCCACCAAAACCTGCTTGCCGAAATCGCCGCCTAAAACGGCCCGCGTCTCGATGTTGCCGTTATCACGGTTCACCGGCACCACCGATACCACCGCGTAGGACGGCGCCGTCGGATGAGGCACAATGCCAATTTCCTCCACCGCCAGGGCCCGGGGGCCTTCGGCCAAACTGTCCGAAACCACCGGCACCTTCACAAAATCGCTGTTCTCCTCGGCCAAAGCGGCAGAGTCAACGTCCTTCACGCTTACCACAAACACCTGGCCATCCACCATCTGGGCAGCCGCAAAGCGCCCGTCCTGGCAGAAACTGCGTGCCACCGCAGGCGCCGCCCGGTCGGACACATCGTAATTGGTCACAACGCACACCGTTCCCGCCGCCGCCGTAGCGCCGTCCACCGTCAGCTTGGGCCGTTTGGCCTCTTCAATCAAAACCAGGTTGTCCCCGTCAATGTAAAGTTTGACACCCGCTTCTTGTTTCACCGCCAGTCGCCCTGCAATGGTCAACTCCGGCAGCTTCACAATGGTAATGCCCGCCTTGTCGCCGCCTTTATAGGTGTAAAGATAATGGTTGTCGGCGCAAATCAAATCTGGCGTCGCCAGCTGGGTGGGCGGGGGCGGCTCTACCAGCAGACCGGATGCGCCTGCGCCCGCTTGCGACGGCGCGGCCGTGCCATCCCGTGAGGTGCCGATTGTACCTTGAGAGGTGCCGGCCGTGCTTTGCGGCACACTTGACGGCGCAGGCTCTGACGATGACGATGTCTCATAATACAGCGCCACTTCGCTTATGTCGTCGGCTGTTTCGCTCTTGCTTTCGCTGGAAGACGATGTCACAACCATCTGGTCCAGCACTGTTTCAATTTCACTATAGTCACTGGCAAACAGCAGCATATCGGAAGCTGGCGTCATCAGTGTCATGGTCTCATCCTGCGAACTCATCCCTGCTGACTCTGCGTCCGCCAGCAGCTGTCCCTGGGGTCCCGGCCTGCCGACGCGGTACAGGGTGACGACGCTCAGGATCACCACCGCCGCGGCCGCCGCCACCCCCGACATACGCCAAAGCCATGTTGCGTTCCCGGCCTTGCGGCCTTTGGGCTGCGCCTTTTCCACTTCCATACGCGCAAAAAGCCGTGCCGCCGTCAAATGCTCGGGCAGCCGGATATCATCGTTGACAGCTTCCAGCTTCCGGCGCACAAATTCCGTGTCAGCCAGCATCTGTCGCTCGTCATAGCCGCCTTCCCCGCGGCCGTTCATCTTCTCGTTGTAATCCTTCACATCTTCACCTCCTTACACTTTCATTCCAGCACCGACCGTAGCTTGCGCAGCGACCGGTACAATTTGGAACTCACTGTGCCTTGCGGACAGGAGAGAATGGAAGCAATTTCCTTGGTGGTATACCCCTGTAGTACAGATAATATCACAATCTGCCGCTCCTCGGTCTGCAAACCATCCAAAGCGGCCATCACTTCTGTTTTCTCGGTGTAATTGCTTTTGTCGTCGGAAAAATCTAAAATCTCATCAATGTCAAGCAACATTTTTCCTTGTATGTACTGGGCCACCCTGCGCTTGCACCGCACCGAAAGAATCTTCATAATCCACGGTTTAAAGCTGTTTTCATCCCGCAGGTTTTTAATGCCCTTGTACGCTTCAATGAACGTTTCGCTTACCACGTCTTCGGCGTCGTTTGGGTTTCCAAGGGTGTAAACAGCAAACCGGTAAAGATCCGACGCCACACTCTCGTATAAACGCTCGAAGCTGGCATTGTCGCCTGCCCGCGCTTTTGCAACCACCGCTGTGTCGACGTTCACTGTTTTCACCCATCCTGTGGCTCATTGATGAAGTGTTGGAAATGAGCCCGTTTATTGCGTCTAAATGTAAACAAACTATTAACGATTGAGGTGCGCCCCATGTCGATTCTGCTAAAAAAGTGCGTGCGGCCAACACCTACACGCACCCATTATAATATAAAGGCATCCGCTGCACAAGCAATACTTCACCGAAAAAGGTTACTTTTCCCCATTTTATCCCTTTTGGATCTATTGCCCGGTGTAAAGCCATTCCACCGTAGGCCGGTCCAGCCGGTAGTCCGCCGCCGTTAGGCTGTCGGTCAGCTGTTCCATTTTGGTTGGCCCGATGATCGCCGCCGCCCCCAGGGGATGGCTGGTGATATAACCAAGCGCCACTGCCGCCGGGCTCACGCCGTCTTTGGCGGCCTGCGTCCGCACCCGCTCTACGCGGGCGATATTCTCCCCGTGGTAAAACCGTTTGAGAGCCCGCTCGCTGGTGCCTGCCCGGCCGCCGGCAATCATCTTGGAAAAAAGCCCCTTTGCCTGGGAGGAATACCCCATGACCCGGATATCACTTTTTGCATACCGGGCCAGCTCCTCTGCCGTCATGCACCAAATGGTGTTGTCGCCGTAATCCTCAGGCGTGCAATCGGCCAGGCTCCACTGTAACTGCGACACGGTAAAAGGCGTCAGGCCATGGGCGGCGGCATAGCGGTTGGCTTCCTCAATCCGGTCAAAACGCCAGTTGGAAGCCCCGATTGAACGGCATTTGCCTTCTTTCACAAATCCGTGCAGCGTTTCCATCACCTCGGGAATACTGGCATTCCTGTGGTCCCGGTGCACCAAATACAAGTCCACATAATCGGTGCCCAGCGTCCGCAGTGACATGTCCATATCATAAAGAAGCCCTTCGCGGGTCACCCGGTTCTCGTCGCTGCCCGGCACATCCTGCACGCACCCTTTGGTGCAAACCAGCACCTCGCTGCGGCAGTTCCGGTCCTGGATGTACTGTCCCACCGTGCGCTCGCTGCAGCTGTCTCCGTCCGGCAGCCAGTTGCAGTAGCCCCGGGCCGTATCCAGCATATTGCCCCCCGCCGCCCGATAAACGTCCATCATCTGGAAGGCAAGCTCTTTGGGCACGGTAAGGCCAAAATAACAGGTGCCCAGCACCAGCGCCGGCATCGAAAAAACACCGCCGCCGGCCTGCTGCACATCTATAGAATTCATCATCATCACCCCGCTCTATTGTACTGCAAAAGGGGTGCCTTGTCTATCATATCACAAACCCGTACCCCACCGCCCAAACGCGGTATCCGCTTTTACTGCTCGTGTTTAATGGCCTCCAGCGCTGAAATTTTCACCGCCCGGTTGGCAGGGGTAAACCCGGACACAAGCCCGATGACCGTCGCGAACCCAACGGCGCAAACAACCAGCCACAACGGGATGATGGAGATGGCTGTGCCACCGCTTACCATGCCGCCAAAGGCGTCCGCCCCGCCGCTTTGGGCACCCCGCATACTCAAATAATTCATCAAAAGGGAAATTCCTTCGCTGATGCATACCCCCAGCACACCGCCTAAAAAGCCGATGCTTCCCGCTTCCATTAAAAACACGGTGCGGATGTTGCCCACAAAGCAACCCAATACTTTCATCACGCCAATTTCCCGCGTCCGCTCGTAGATAGACATAATCATGGTATTGGTAATGCCCAAAGCCGCCACAAAAAGGGAAATGGCCCCCAGCCCGCCCAAAATCATCTGCTGTTGCTGCGCCTGCTTTTGCATGGGCGCGCGTATGCTTTCCATCGAAAAGGTATTCTCAAAGCCCATGGCTTTAATGGCATCGTCAACTGCCTTGACATTGGCCATATCGTCTACTTTAATCTTTGCCTGATCGTAGACAATGTCGCCCGCCGCCAGCTTTTGTCCGGCTGCTTTTTTACTTTGCACCACAATGGCTTTCAGATCGGCCACATCCATAAATACGCCTTCCCGCGTCTCCCACCCTTTGGAAAAATCCTCTTGGATGGTACCCACAACACTGGGCGTAAATTCCAGCGGCTTCACATTCTCTTTACCCACATCCACCACAATTTTCAGTTTTTCCTTGGCCGCGTCAACAAAGGGCGGCTTCAGGTTGCCTTCGGCGTCCGGCTCGGGATAAATCATATCTTTGCCCGCCCGCTTGCGGGTGTCCCGAAAACTATAGCTGGCATATTGTCCAAGCACCATGGTGTACGGTTTGTCGTCTTCGCTTAACATGCTGCCCGACAACGCCTTATATCCCAGCTTTTCCATCGCCTGCGGGTAAATGCCCACCAGGGTCGGATAGGCTTCATACCGGTTTCCGCCTCCGGCCTGAATAGTAATTGTAAGCCCGTTCGGTATATAAAGGGGCGTTGCCACTTCTACATGTTCAATTTTGGCAAACTCCGCAAGGGTGGCGTCGGTCAACTTTGCGCCGCCGCCTGTTCCCGCGTTAAAATTGTAAACCTCGATAATGGTCAAATCCCCCATTTGGGCAAGCATCGCCTCGGTGTTGGCCTGCATGCCAAGCCCCAGCGACACCATGACCACAATGGCACAGGTGCCTACGACTACACCCGTAACCGTCAGAAAGGTGCGCACCTTGCGGCGGAACAAATTGCGTATGCACATGGAGATGAGATCAAATATCTTCATCGTCCTCTTGTTCCTTTCGTGCTTTAATGCGTTTTATAACAAAGAAGCCCGCCACTGCCAGCATCGCCGCCCCAATGCCGGCCCAAATCATCCAGCCTTTGTTGGCACCCTCCGCCACTGGCACTTCCGGCGGCCCGGAATTCCACGGGTTTTGCTCCTCCTGCGCCGCTTCCACCGCCTGCAGGCTAAAGTCCACCGTCACTGTTTTCACGTTCATATTCAAATCTTCATATGTAAATGTAATCGTGCCTGTTACCGGTCCCGGCTGCTGGCACTGGATAAAAAAGTCCGCGGTCCCCGACTTGCCTGGTTCCAGGTTACCCAGATTTTGTTGCTGCCCCTCCTGTTTCAGGTTGGTGCCGGCAATGGCAACCGTCATATTGTAAACGTCGCTGCGTCCCTTGTTGATGTATCCCACACTCAGGGGGTATTCTTCTTCCGCCGCAATTTCCGGGGGCAAATCCAAAGGGTTCACCGTAAACCGGTCCACCTGCTCCACCCGCAAATTGATACTCTCGTTGGTGCTTCCGTCTTTGCGCACTTTGTTGGCAATATACTGGTATTTAAACTCCACGTCAATCGCGTAGCCCTCCGGCCTCGCGTTGGGTTTAATGAACACGTTAAATGTTTTGGATTGGCTTGTTTTCGCGTCCAGGCTGGTCACATAAAAGGTATTGGAGGAATCCACAAGGGAAAGGGACTCCGGCATTTTAATAGATACAATCATGTTTTCCACCCGCAGTGTGGAGGATGTATTATAAAACGTAATGGACAGCGGAAACTCCTGCCCCGCCACAAGGGCGCCCGACCCGGCGTTGTATGCGCTGATAATGATATAGGGGGTCGCCGGGTCCGTATTGGTCTCATCGTCCTCTTCATCGTCCTGGCTGGACGATTCCCGGGAGGAAGGGGCAACGTAAATGACGCTTTCCACAATCGTTTTGGATAGCTTCACATTGTGGCTGTTACCGTTGTAGACCAGCTTGCCTTCCACGCCCAGCTCTTTGCCGTTGCCGTCATACACCGCGTTTTGAACGGTGATGGTATACTTCAAAAAAACTTTTGGGCTTTGTCCCAGCACCGGTTCCGACGAAAAACCTCCGGCTGTCACCGTCGTATTGGTGGTGGCGTAATAGTTGCCACCCGACAGCGCAAAGCCGTACGCCTGCATTTTTGCCGGATCAATACTGCCGCTGTCCGAAATTTTGTCGTCGATGACAGTGAAAGTCAAATTCACCACCGACCCGGAGCGAATGTTGCTGTCCGGGGATGTGATCGCAACGTTGTTCGGCTCGTACCGCACCCGCCCGCCATAAACAATCTTATCAATTTTATAATCCTGCACAATGGTGGCCGCGTTCACCACCTGTGTCATCATCAGCGACAGCGCGCCCAACATCATTACAACCGCCACCACAACCGGCAAAACGCGTTTCCTGTTCTTCATTCGTGATTCTCCTTTTCAGCAGCAAGCCCCAATGGCGTTTTATCGCGCTTTATCACTCGGTTTGCAGGGCTTTTGCGCTGCCGCTTTCTGCACCGGTTGTGCCCGGCTGCGCTGTGGGCGTGTAGACAAAAATCGACTCGTTGGGGTTGTCGGCCACCACAGCGCCGTCCACAATGGTCACAATCCGGTCGGCATACCGCGCCA
>JAVBNO010000046.1:0-61522 GCA_031551485.1 Oscillospiraceae bacterium | reverse complement strand
GTTCTTTCGAACACTTTAAATCGTTTGTCCTTTAGCTCTTCTCAAATCACTTGCGTTTCTTTTTCGAAAAACCAAAGATCTCTTAAAATCTTCGGGTTCCCTTTCAAGCTTTCTTTTCATGTTGTTCATTTTTCAAGGTCCGGTTTCTGCTCCGTTTGTCCGGGCTGTGAAGCCCTCGCTTGCGGACAGCTTATTTATATTACCACGCACTTATGCCCTTGTCAATACAAATCTTTCGTATTTTTATAATTGTTTTACCTCATTTTTTTCCATTGCAAAAATAAGGTTAAAATGTGGTTGCCTCCCCTTCCCGCTGCCCGCTGTTTTCGCCAAAATACAACACAAAACCAGACCCCACCCCTGCGGCAGGGTCCGGAACATCTGCTTATGCGGGCACCACTGAGTAGCTGCCTCGGCTACTTTCTCTTCCCCTTTTCCTTCTCCACAATCTCCGCTTCAATATATTCGATGTCCGCCTCGGCCTGCTTTTTGGCTTCCTCCGCTTGCCGCGCTTTTTTTCTCAGCCGCCGTGTCTCCAGATATTCGCCCAAAAAATAACTGGCGCATACAGCCGCCACAAAAATAGCCATGACCCAAAACAGCTCCACAACCGTCGCCTCCTTTTCACCCGCGCATGAATGCAGATGTCGAAAATTTCTTAGATACCTTATCATATTGGCGCGGCAATATTTATGTGATTACCACATATGGATATTAGAGGCATTTTTGGAAAAACTGCTACTGTTTACTTGTCTGCAGTAAATCAAAGGAGAGGTTTTCATGGAAAAACGATTGGAACGCCCTGTCATACAAATCCTCAAAATTGCCATCATCATCATGCTTAATATTTGCCTGATCGCTCTCATCACCGTTGTCGATGATCATTCCGATGCTTTTGCCCTTTCAAGGGTGGGGTCCCGCGGTGCCGAGGTGAAGGCGATTCAACAACGGCTCACCGACCTGGGGCTTTTCTCCGGTAAAATTGACGGTATTTTTGGCCCTGTCACCGAGGCCGCCGTCAAAAAGTTCCAAAAGCAAAAAGGTCTGGCAGTCGACGGTATCGCCGGCCCCAAAACACTGGCCGCGCTGGGCATCAATCCGGCTGTCGTCGCGCCGGCCGTCACCAACGCCCAGGCCGACGAGGAGCTGCTGGCCCGCATCATCTCGGCCGAGGCCCGGGGCGAACCTTATGATGGACAAGTTGCCGTTGGCGGCGTCATCCTGAACCGGGTGCGCCATCCCTCCTTCCCCGACACCCTTGCCGGCGTCATCTACCAAAACGGCGCCTTTTCCGCTGTTACCGACAGCAACTGGAATGCCCCTATTACCGATTCCGCCCGGCGGGCCGCCAAAGCGGCGCTCAATGGCTCCGACCCGTCCGGCGGCGCAATCTACTATTACAACCCCAATACCGCCACCAGCGCCTGGATCCGCAGCCGGCCTGTGATCAAACGCATTGGCGGCCATGTGTTTTGCGCATAATGACGAGCATCGCTTTTGTTTACGAACCGCCCCAAAGCGGCGTTAGTATGTCCGGTAGATGCACAAAGCGAATGGTTTTTTCTTCATTGCTTGCACCCCAAAAGCAGACCAAAACCGTTTTCCCCATAAGCCAGGCGTTTCCTGCGCACCTATGCCCTCGCCCTAAGGATGGGGTTTAAGGGAAACCATATGGTTTCCCCAAGAAATATTTTTGCATACTTTTTACGCCAAAAAGTATGGGCCCGTCGCGGCCAGAGCGACAGGCCATATGCCTGCCGGAGCGGCTGCACGTTTACGCAACTTTGATTCAATATCGGTACCAGCCTTTTTCCCACTTCACCCTTCGCACCCCAAGAGCGGACCCAAAACCGTTTTCCCCATAAGCCAGGCGTTTCCTGCGCACCTTTGCCCTCGCCCTAAGGATGGGGCGTGGGGGAAACCATGTGGTTTCCCCCAGAAATGTTTTTGCATACTTTTTGCGCCAAAAAGTATGGGCCAGTCGCGGCCAGAGCGACAGGCTGCATCCTTGCCGGAGCGGCCGCACGTCTACTCTAATTCTATTTTGCATCAGCACCAATGCTATTCTCTTCATCGCGAAAGCGCCATACAACCTCGCCTCTAGCGTGGGATTTGCCGATATAGCAAAAGGGCCATCTCCCGATGGCCCTTTTGCTATACATTATATAATATACACCTATATTTGGTTATAGTATTTCACTTCGTATACCTTAAACTGGTCAGCGTAATCTTCTTTTTCGCCTTTGTGCAGCGTCCGCAAATAATCGTGAGAATCAAAGTCCCGCTGACCACCCGTCGTTTCCTGGCCGATGATATAGACGCCGATATTGGATACGTTGTCTGAAATTCGCTCCAGGTTGGAAATCGTCTCCACGAAGGGGAACGCCGCCTCCAGCGAGCACTTACCTTTTTTCAGCCGCGCAAAATGTCGCGCCTTCAACTTCTCTTCCATCAGGTCGATCACTTCTTCCAACGGCTCGACCTTGGCCGCCTTCTTCAGATCTCGGTTGGTGTAGGCGTCAATGCCCAATTGAAGCAATTCGTCCACCGCCGCCACCATCGTATCCACTTCATTCCACGCCTTGTCCGAAAACTTGGCGCGGCTTTCGTATAAGTTCTCCGCCGCCTTGGTAATAGAGCACGCCCGATCGCCAATATGCTCAAATTCATTCATCACATGTAAAAGCTCCGACACATCCCGACTTTCCTTGTCGGTCAGTTCTTTTTGGGAGATCCGCAAAAGATAGGCCCCCAGCTTGTCCTCCATCTTGTCAAGAGCGTTTTCATTTTCTTCAATAATTTCCGCTGTCTTGGCGTCAAATTTATGCAGCACCTGCACAGCCAAATTAAAATTCTCCTTGGCCAGCCGGGCCATCTCCAAAACCGCCGTCCGGCTGTGGTCCACCGCCAAACCGGGGGAAATCAGCAGCCGCTCGTCCAAAAGCCGGGTGGCGCCTTTTTCTTCCCCATTGTCTTTGTCTTTGATGACAAACATGGCCAGCTTTTCCAAAAGCCCTGCAAAAGGCAGCAGCAAAATTGTCACCGCAATATTAAAGACCGAGTGGAAGTTGGCAATGCCGCCTTTATCCACCGGGCTGTTCCAAAACGACAACCCCACCGCATATTGAAAAGCGTAAATACCAACTAAAAACACAACGGTACCAATAATATTAAAGCTCAAATGAATGACGGCCGACCGCTTGGCATTTTTGGAAGCGCCAATGCTGGCCAATACCGGCGTAATACAGGTGCCGATGTTCTGGCCCATAATAATGGGGAAAGCCGCCGCAAACGTGATGACGCCGGTGGAAGAAAGCGCCTGCAAAATGCCAATGGACGCCGCCGAAGATTGAATGATGGCGGTGACGCCCGCCCCCACCAGCACGCCCAAAATGGGATTCGTGAATTTGGCAAACATCTCTGAAAACTGAGGCAGATCCCGCAAGGGGATCACAGCTGCCTCCATCTGCATCATGCCGGTAAATAAGATGCCAAAGCCGATAAGCATGGTGGCAATGCTTTTATGAAAGCTGCGTTTGCTGGCAAACAGCATTACCACGCCGGCCATTGCAATCAGCGGCGCCCACGCCGCCGGCTTCAGAAGCTGCACAAAAAAGTTGGTCGATTCAATATCGGTCAGCCGCAAAATGTGTGCCGTTACAGTGGTGCCGATATTGGCGCCCATAATGACGCCAATGGCGGGGCGCAGCTTTAAAATGCCCGCGCTGACAAGTCCTACCACAATTACCGTCGTCGCCGACGAACTTTGGATCATAATAGTGACAGCGGCGCCCAAAAACACGCCTTTAAAAATGTTGTCGGTCATGCTCTCCAAAATTCGTTCCAGCCGCCCGCCGGATAGTTTTTCCAAACCGTTGCTCAGCAACAACATACCATATAAAAACATGGCAAGGCCGCCCAGCAATGTGGTGAAATTATATAGGCTCATGTATATCCTCTCCTCCAAATATCGGGACAGCCCATTCCGCAATGCCATCCCCGGGACAAATTTCCCGCAACAAGTACAGTATGCCCCTTTTCATCTGATTTCAATGCGCCTGCCCAAAAACAGCCGACACATTATCACGCGTTTCTTTTTCAGGACAAAATATTCGACCAAGAAATATTATAACACATTTTTCGCCTTTTTCGCACCGTTTTCGCCGAATTTTATCGTAAGGAATACGCCTACGCTTCTGCTTTGTCCACATCCGGCACAAGCCGGAATACCAAAAGCCCCGCCACAAACAGCACCGCAATGCTCAAAACACCGTACCGCGAATTGCCTGTCAGGGTGGTGAACAGCGCCATCAACAGCGGCCCCAAAATGGTCGCATACTTGCCCAGGATATTGTAAAATCCAAAGTATTCGTTGGCGCTTTCCTTGGGAATCAGCCGCCCGAAGTAAGACCGGGACAAAGCCTGAATGGTTCCCTGCACAATGCCCACCGCCACCGCCAACGTCCAAAACTGCCACGCGTGATTGAGGAAAAATCCAAAAATACAAATGCCGATGTAGGCGCAAATGGCAAACATAATAATGCCTTTGGCGGAAAATCGCTTCACAAGCCGGGCAAAAATGAGCACGGCGGGAAACGCGATAATCTGCGTCACCAAAAGGGCAATGATCATCTGATCGTCGGGAATGCCCACGTCCGCACCAAAGGAAGTGGACATTCTGATAATGGTGTCGACGCCGTCAATATAAAAGAAGTAAGCCAAAAGGAAAAGGCCAATTTTTTTGTCCGCCACAATTTTCTTGAAAGTGGAAAGTACATTGCGAAATGCCTCGCCCACAAGCCGTTTTGGCTTTTCGGCAATGCCATATTTCTGCCGTACATTCTTAAGCATGGGAAGGGTGAAGACAAGCCACCACGCCGCGGTAATGGCCATGGAAATTTGCACTGCTGTTGTTCCGTCCAGCCCAAAAGGCAAAAACAGAATCAGGGCAATGTTCACAACGAAGGGAATGCAGCTGCCAATATATCCGATCGCGTATCCAAAGGACGAAATATAGTCCATCCGCTCGTCAGTGGTCACGTCTACTAAAAAAGCGTCGTAAAAATTAATCGACCCGTTAAACCCCAATACGCCGATAATATTAATCATTAAAAGGATATAATAATTTTTGACAAAGGCCATGGCCAACACGGCCAAAATGCCCATGGCGGCAAAGGCCACAAAAAACCGCTTCTTCTGGCCCTGAAAATCGGCCATCGCCCCCAAAACCGGCGCCAGCAGCGCCACAAAAAAAGTCCCGACGGCCTGTATAATGCCCCAGTGGGAGGTCACCTGAAAGGTATTAAACCCGGCGGCGGCCCCCGGCCCCTTAATGTAAATGGGAATGACGGCTGTCAGCATCAGCACAAATGCCGAGTTGGCCACGTCGTAAAGCGACCAGGAAAATTCCTCTTTGGACAATTTTTGTTTCTGCAATTGCTTGTCCTCCTCCGCTTAGGATCCGCCTTTTGGCGGACTTGCTGGTAAATCTCTTTCCATTCTACACCAAATCCCTTTTCAATTACAATAAATTAGGGTAAAATAATCCCAACGGATATTGGAACCTATTTCATTCAGAATAAGGAGGATTCACATGGCCGATTTTACTGCTCACTATATATTTGCCGACCAGGTCTACAGCGCTCTTTCGCCCCTGCGTCGCGAAATTGTCGACTGCGACCCCGTAGCCTACAACTGGGGCGCCCAAGGCCCCGACCTTCTCTTTTTCCGCGGCGCCCTGACGGGGGACAGCCCGCTGCCCGGTTACGGCAACGTCATTCACAGTGAAAAACCTGCCCCCCTTTTCGCCCACATCCTTGAGTTGGCCCGCAAAGCGGATAATACCGTCGTAGCCCCCATGCTCATGAGCTATCTGTTTGGCTTCATCTGCCACTACGCCCTCGACCGTGTCGTCCACCCCTATGTCTTTCATCTGGAGCAGCAGCAGCAAAAAACCAGCGACCTCCCCCGGAATACCCTTCACGCCCAAATTGAGTGCGACATCGACTGTGACCTTTACCGCCACCTGTACGACCGCTCTGTCACCGAGTTCGACGTCTTTGCCCTCTACCCTCTCACCACCATGATGCGCTGTTCCATTTCCCTTTTTTATAAAGAGATCCTGCAAAACGTTTACCAAATTCACGCCGAAACGTCTGAGCTGGAGGAATGTTTCCCCGCCATGATCAACCTCACGGCCCGGCTGTATGATTCCACCGGCTTCATCATGCGCTCCGCCGGCAAAGTGGCCGATCTGGCTGCCCGGCAAAAGCGCAAGTTTTCCAGCCACATCAAGCGGGACAGCTCCGGCTGGGATTCCCTGAACCTGCGTCACCGCAGCTGGTACAACCCCTGGACACCCGACGATGTCAAAACCGCCTCCATTCCCGATCTTTTGCAGGAGGCCCAAACCCTGGCCATCCAAATGATCGACGCCCTTTGCGACGGCCTTACCGACAAGAAAGCGGCCAAAGCCCTTGTCGACCTCTGCGGCGACATCCCCTTTGCCAACGGCGAACCCGCCCCCGAGCCGCCCCCTGTCAATGACGACGCCATTGTGGAGGAAGTGTTCATCGACAGTCCCCTTTCGCCCACCGATGCTGTGGCCGACGCCGCGGTGCGGGTGGAGGAAGCCCGCCCCGATGACAAAAGCGATGACGTTCCGCCGGAATCTTTGGAACCCCAAAGCTAACCTTTAGGAGAAACACATGAAAACAACCGCCATTCTGGAGGCCCTTGTCCGGCCGGCCGGTCTTTCCGGTCGCGAGGATCCGGCTTTCACTGCCGCCGCCGAACTGCTGAAAGGCTGCGGCCAAATAACCCGCACCCCCCTGGGCAGCCTCATTTGTCATATTCCCGCCAAAACAAAAACGGCCCGGCGCTTGATGCTGGAGGCCCATCTCGATAAAATTGGCCTTGTGGTCGCCGCCCTCGTCCCCAGTCAGGAGGGCTTTTTGCGGGTGGCCGCCGTTGGCGGTGTCGACCGCCGTACTCTGCCCGCCTGCCCTGTTGTCGTCCATGCCGCCGGCGGCGACATTCCCGGTGTCGTGGCCACCCTGCCCCCCCACCTGCAGGAGGGCGAGCAAAAGAATCCCAAAATGGAAGATATCTGTATTGATACTGCCCTTTCCCCGGAGGAAGCCAAAGCCCGCATTCGCCCCGGCGACGCCGTCAGCTTTGCCACCCCTACCCTGTCGCTGCAAAAAGACAAATTTGTGGCAGGCGGCCTCGATAACCGGGCCGGGTGCGCCGCTGTCATTCTGGCAGCCCGGATGCTGGCCAAAGAAGGCCCGGCCGACGACGTTTTTGTCACCCTTGCCTCCATGGAGGAAGTGGGCGGCCCCGGCGCGGCCACGGCGGCTTTTGCCCTTTCCCCCGACGCGGCCATTGCCGTCGATGTTTCCTTTGCCAACACCCTCGGCACCCCTGCCCACAAATGCGGCGAAATGGGCGCCGGCCCTATGATCGGCATCGCCCCCATCCTCTGCCGCGCTTGGGGCGAAAAGCTGGCGACGCTGGCCAAGGCGCAAAAAATTCCCGTGCAATACGAGGTCATGGGCGGCCCCACCGGCACCGACGCCGACGCCATTGCCTCCTCCCGCGCCGGGGTGGAAACTGCGCTTCTCTCCATCCCCTTGCGCAATATGCACACCCCGGTGGAGCTTCTTGCCCTTTCCGACATTGAAGCCGCCGCCAAACTGATGGCCGCCGCCGCAAGGGAGGGAGTCTAATCATGCCGAAAAACCAAACCCCGGCCCCGGCCGGTTCGCTTCTAAGCCATATCAATGCTTTGTGCGCCCTGGACGGCGTTTCCGGCGGCGAGGAGGACGTCCGCACCTATATCCTCACCCAAATTGCCCCTCATTGTGAATGCACGGTGGATGCTTTAGGCAATATTCTCGCCCATAAAAAAGGGGCCAAGCGCCCCAAATCTCCCCTGCTCTTCTCCGCCCATATGGACGAGGTCGGCTTTATCATCACCAAAATAGAAGAGACCGGACTGCTGCGTTTTGCCCCTGTGGGCGGCATTGATTCCCGGGCGGTCTTCGGCCGTCCTGTTCGCCTGTGCAAAAGCGGCCTACCCGGTGTCATTGGCGGCAAGGCGGTGCATTTGCTGGAAAAAGAGGAAAAAGAAAAACCCGTTTCCTTCGACGATCTGTATATTGACATCGGCGCGCCAGGCGCCAAAGCCGTCGCCAATCTGGTGGCTCCCGGCGACCTGGCCGCTTTTTTCCCTGCCCCTGCCGCCATGGCCGACGGCCGCTTCCTGCGCCAAAAGGCTTTGGACGACCGGGCGGGCTGCGCCCTCCTCATCGACCTAATCGCGTCCCCCCTGCCCTATGACTGCCATTTCGCTTTCACCGTTCAGGAAGAAACCGGATGCACCGGCGCCAAGACCGCCGCTTTCGCGCTGGGGCCCGCCCTGGCCGTTACGGTGGAAACCACCACCGCCGCCGACATTCCCGACACCCCCTTGGGCAAAGAGGTCTGCCGTTTGGGCGCCGGGCCCGTCCTGTCCTTCATGGACAAAGGCGCAATTTATGACAAAGGCCTCTATGAAAGCGTGCTGGAGATAGCCAAAGCCCAAAACATCCCCCACCAGAAAAAAGAGGGCGTCTACGGCGGCAATGAATCCCGCTCCATCCAATCGGCCGGAAGCGGCGCCCGTATTATGGCTGTCTCTTTGCCCTGCCGCTATATTCACACGGCCCAAAACCTGTTGTGCGTGGCCGACCTCGCCCCCACCCGGGCCCTTTTGGCCGCCGTCATTGAAAGTTGGGGCCAAGCTGTCCCCGCCCTTCGCTGAGGATTTGCCTATGCCTGTTGTATTGGACACGGTTTATCGTTTTGCCCCCGCCCACCCCGCCGACCTTTTGGTCCTTGGGGAAGGCGCCCTTCCCGACGCCGCGTTTGACCCCATGGGCGCGCTGGCCATTGAGGCCGAAGCCGCCGCCTATTTGCATGTTCCCCCCGGCCCCGGCATTCCCGAATTTTACGCCGGGTTCTTCGGAAATGCGCCCGCCCCCGCCGCCGCCCTGTTTCGGTTGGGCGCCGCCGCCACCCTTTGGCTCCCCAATGCTTCGGTGCAAATGGCCGAATCCGCGGCGGATTTTTTGTTGGCCCTTGGCACTGTCTGCGCCAACTGTCCCCCCGCCGTCGGTGATTTTCTCCGGCAAAAAAATGGCGGCGTCTCCACAGTCTTCCATCTGATCGCCTTTGACGCACCCCTGCCGAAAGGCGCGGCAACCCGTTCCGATGTGGACATGCACCTTTCCGCCGACGATTTATACACCGTTAATCTGGCGGCCCGTCCCCCCGGCAGCTGGCTGGCCGACCCCCTTCATATCGCCGACACCTCCCACCGCTGCCGCCACAATGCGGCCGTTGCCGCCGGCATCCGGGTGAATGGTCAATGCGTCGCTGTGGGTAACATTTCCGCCATCGGCATTCGCGACGCCCTTATTGGCGGCATTGCCACCCTTCCCGCCTGCCAAGGCCAAGGATACGCCTCCGCCATCGTTCTTTCTCTGGTTGCCAAAGCCCTTGCGCTGGGCAAGCGTCCCCTTCTTTGCTGCCGCCCCGCCCTGTTGCCCTTTTACCGGCGCCTGGGTTTTACGCCCATCGGCTTCACAGCCCAATGGACCCCAGGCTGACGCCGGTCATATATAACGTTTGTGAGGATATACGATGAATTTTTCTCCCGCGCTTTTAACGCTGGCCCAAAATGCCGAAGCCAAATGCACACCCCAGTTTGCCAAGGCTGACCAAATTGCGGAAGTGAACACCTTTCGCGTGCTGGCGGCTTTTCGTCAAAACAACATCAGCGAATCCCACCTTTTGGGCACCACCGGCTACGGCTATGGTGACCGGGGGCGGGACGCCCTTGACGCTGTCTATGCCCATGTCTTTGGCGCCGAGGACGCCCTTGTCCGCCACAATTTTGTCTCCGGCACCCACAGCCTTTTAACCGCGCTTTTTGCCGTCCTGCGTCCGGGGGATGTCATGCTTTCGGTCACCGGCAAACCTTACGATACACTGGAGGAAGGCATTGGCATTCGGGGGACAAATGTCGGCTCTCTTAAAGAGTTTGGCGTCGGTTATCGCCAAATTGACCTGCTGGCGGACGGCGCCCCCGATCTCCCCGCCATTCAAGCCGCTCTCCAATCCGACCCCCACATCAAGCTTGTCTATCTCCAGCGTTCCCGGGGGTATTCCCTGCGGCCTTCTTTGGATATTGACGCCATCGGCCGCGTCACCGCCGCCGCCAAAGCGGTGTCCCCCCATGTCGTTGTCATGGTAGACAACTGCTACGGCGAACTGGTGGAAACCCGGGAACCCTGCCACGTGGGTGTCGACTTGGTGGCCGGCTCTCTCATTAAAAATCCCGGCGGCGGCATTGCCCAAACCGGCGGGTATATTGCCGGCAAAAAGCATTTGATTGAACAATGCGCTTTCCGCCTTACCTGCCCCGGCATGGGCAAGGAGGTCGGCGCCACCCTGCACGAATTGCGACCCATGTACATGGGCCTCTTTTTTGCCCCAACGGTGGTGGCCGCCGCTGTCAAAACGGCTGTCTTCGCCGCCGCCCTTTTGGAGGATATGGGCCTTGCCGTCTCTCCAAAATGGGATGCTCCCCGCAGTGATATCATCGAAACGATATTTTTGGAGAGCGACGCCCGGATGATTGCCTTCTGCAAAGGCATCCAGTCCGGGTCACCCATTGACGCCCACGTCTCCCCCGAACCGTGGGACATGCCCGGCTATGACGCCCCTGTCATCATGGCCGCGGGCGCTTTCACCATGGGCGCCTCCATTGAGCTTTCCGCCGACGCCCCCCTGCGCCCCCCTTACGCCGCCTGGATGCAGGGCGGCCTTACCTATCCCGCCGGCAAATATGGGGTGATGTGCGCCGCGGCCGCCATCGCCAGTGAATCGCATCTTTCATGAGGAAGGAGGCGCCTTTGATGCAGCCGTCTCAAACCGGCTTTCACCCCTGCGGCGACGCCCGCATTTATTACGAAATCTATGGCCAGTATCATACGCCGCCCCTTCTTCTGTTACATGGCAACGGCGAAAGTCTGCATATCTTCGACGCCCAAATTCCTGTGCTCTCTCGCTTTTACACCGTCGTCGCCATCGACTCCCGCGGCCACGGCCAATCGACGCGCGGCAGCGCGCCTCTCTCTCTTGCCCAAATTGCTGAAGATACCGCCTCTTTGCTTGCGGCGCTGCAACTGGCCCCCGCCCATCTGCTGGGCTTCAGCGACGGCGGCAATATCGCGTTGCTGTTGGCCCTTGCGCACCCCGGGCTGCTGCGTTCTTTGATCCTCTGCGGCGCCAATCTCGACCCCGCCGGTGTCAAAGCCCATGTCCAAATTCCCATCACCCTTGCTTACCAGTTTTGCAAAACCATCGGCAAATTCGACCCCAAAGCCGCTTCCAAGGCGGCCATCCTCGGCCTGATGGTCAACGAGCCTCACATCGACCCGGCACGCCTGGGGGCTATTGAACTGCCCACCCTGGTCGTCGCGGGCCAACACGATATCATCCGGCCCCAGCATACCCGCCTGATCGCCCGCTCCATTCCCGGTGCGGCTTTGTCCACCGTCCCCCGTGCCGACCACTTTATCCCCCAAAAACATCCCGCCCAACTAAGCCAACTCGTTCTGGACTTTTTGCCAAAATAAAAGAAGCTTGCACCGGCGTGGAAGCTTCTTTTTGAATAGGCAGCGTTAAAATGTAGCATGATCGTTTTCACCAGAGGTACTGTTATGACAGATGATGAGCGGAAAATCATCGACTATGCGTCGTCCTTTCCGGGCGCCTATTTGGATTACCCTTTTCACGACGATATTGCCGCCCTGCGGCACCGGCAAAATAAAAAGACTTTTGTATTCATCATCAAACGCGGCAGCCAGCTTTGGGTCAATTTGAAATGCGACCCCATGAAAGCCGGCCTTTGGCGCGGCGCCTATCCTGCCGTCACCAAGGGATATCACATGAATGATAAGGCCGCCTGGAACACTGTCATTATGGACGGCACCGTCCCCTGGGGCGTTATGGAAGAAATGATAAGCGACAGTTACGATATCACCAAGCCAAGGACCAAAAAGTAAAACGACGGCGACAGACGTTAATGTTGCCGTTGTTTGCAAAGTAGTGTTGGCAGCGCAAGGCGAATCGGTCTTTTTCCCACTTCACCCTTTGCACCCCAGACCAGAACCAAAACCATTCTCCCCAAAGGTCGAGCGTTTTCCGCGCACCTATGCCCTCGCCCTAAGGATGGGGGGTGGGGAAACCATGTGGTTTCCCCGAAAAATGTTTTTGCATACTTTTTGCGTCAAAAAGTATGGGCCGGTCGCGGCCCGAGCGACATGCGATATATCTGCCGGAGCGGCTGCACCTCTACTTCATTCCTATTATGTATCAGAATCGATCTCGGCCTTTTTCCCACTTCACCCTTTGCCCCCCAAGACCAGAACCAAAACCGTCCTCCCCATAGGCCGAGCGTTTCCTGCGCACCTATGACCTCGCCCTAAGGATGGGGTGGGGAGACCATGTGGTTTCCCCGAAAAATGTTTTTGCATACTTTTTGCGTCAAAAAGTATGCGCCGGTCGCGGCTCGAGCGACATGCGATATATCTGCCGGAGCGGCTGCACCTCTACTTCATTCCTATTATGTATCAGAATCGATATCGTCTTTTTTCCTCTTCGCCATTTACATATCAGCACAGAACCAAAACCGTTTCCCCAAAAGGCCGAGTGTTTCCTGTGCATATATGTCCTCGCCCTAAGGATGGGGGGTGGGGGAAACCATGTGGTTTCCCCGAAAAATGTTTTTGCATACTTTTTGCGTCAAAAAGTATGGGCCGGTCGCGGCCCGAGCGACATGCGATATGTCTACCGGAGCGGCTGCACGTCTGCCGTATTTTGATTCGATCCCGGCACCAAGCTTTTCCTGCTTTCCCCCAACAGCATATCTGCATCCGCTTCTAACACCGGGTATCCCTACACAAAAAGGAAAGGACGCAAATGCGTCCTTTCCTTTTTGTCAATCAATGCCTGGCACGTCTTGCACGACATTGGAAATGTATTTGTAGCTGTTCCCGTTTATCTCCATTTCCAATACCCCCTGTTGGTACAGCGCCCAACAGTAATCGTCACTGGCCATATTCTGATCATAATCCGGGGTATATACATCATAAACAAGATGAAGTTGATTGCCTTCCAAGCTGCTTTCGGTGATTATAAATTTCGCAGGGCCGCCGCCCAACCCAAACGCGGCGGTATATACTTTCTTTTCTTGGTTGTAAAATTGCGCACAGGACTGTCTGATTTGTTCCGCCGTTACATCCAAATGGTCCATCAGCGTGCGCTCAAAAATCTTCTGGGGGACGTCCGTCTCCCTATCGGTCAACTGCAAATCGCTGTCAGAATAATCGTAGTTGTAAAAAGCGTTAAAGATTGACTTCACGGGCGGTGCCGGTTCCGTAACAAGCAGCGCATCCATATGGCCGGGGGAAAAGGAATATCGAAACAAGCCTGTCACGGCAAAGGGGTATATGTATTGCTCAGCATATGCCTGGTTTTCTGAAGAATTTACAGGCATTTCATCTTCCGCATATGTTACTTTCCCCGTGCCGGCAACGCCGCCCGGCTTGCTGGCGCTTGCAGAAGAAGATAGCGGCGCAGGTTCTGATATAGAAGATGGCTCCGGTGCGCTGCGGCTCGGCGTAGTGCCGTTTGAACAGGCGGCAAGGCTCGGCAGGGCCAGTACCAGAATAAGCGCGAGTATTTTTGCACCTCGGCATTTCATCATGATTCTCTCCCTATCCTTAAGTAAGCCTTAGGTTTATAAGGTAAAACAAAACAGCCCGACAAACAGGAATTTATTTGCTCTTAATAAAATCAATAGCTAAATCGGAAAAACACTTTCCGTTAGAAATAAAGTCACTAATTCTTTTGCTTGCCAAAATCTCAAGAGCTGGCTCAAACTGATTGTGGTGTATTAAAACAATAATGTTAATTACCTCTTTTTGGTAACTAATATTTGTGTAATCGTTAAGAAAAGTCTCCTCTTTATAAGCATGGGAAAATTCAATAAAATCCCTAAATGTATTAGTTACAAAGTCATCTATACCTTCTAATGATGTAACTTTATTTTTCATCGTTTGAGCTATTGGGTTTATAGTAAAAGCACCAACGCCTCTTAGACTAATCGGCTCGTCCTTATTTTCATCCATATCCAATACTTCCCATAATATATCATCAAGCCATAATGGTTTTGCATAAAAGTTTGCTTTCACTATATCATTCAGCATGAAAAACATCATTGCATAAAACATTTTCCCATCAGAGGTGTAGAAAATATAATCTCTCTTTTTTAAATGATGTTTTTTGAATTCTAATTTCGACTTGCTTTCTAATTGCTTCTTCAGTTCTTTGTTTTTCTTTTGCTCATCACGAGTCATTCCACCTTCACCTCTACAAATTCTGATTTATCAGTACACCTTATCCGCCGAATGCTAATTCGATGATATCCAGCACCAGGTTAGTTCCGCAGCTTTTCGCTCTGATGTCAATCATGTTTCAAGTACAGCCGGCGGTCTTCTGACGGGCAGTCCGCCTCCAATTTCCCTTTGGCCGCTTGCCTGCCGCTCATCTCAGGCAAGCGCATTCACCAATGCCTTAAAATGGTGCCCCCGCGCCTCGAAATTCCGGTAGGCGTCAAAGCTGGCGCAAGCTGGCGACAAGCTCACAATATCCCCCGGCTGGGCCAATCCCCCCGCCATCCGCACCGCTTCTTCCAAGTCGGCCGCCTTCAAAATCGGCAGCGCTTCGGCGTTGTAACCCGGCGCTTCCTCCACCGCTTGGCGAATGTCCTGCGCGGTCTCTCCCGTCAAAATAAGCGTTTTGGCCCGGGCCACAATTTCCGGCCCCAGGTCTACAAAAGACAGCCGCTTGTCGTACCCCCCCGCAATCAGGATTACTTTTTGAGGGAAGCTGTGCAGCGCCGCAATGCACCGCGTGGGGCTTGTGGCAATCGAATCGTTGTACCACCGCACCCCCTTGTGTTCCCGCACCATTTCCAGCCGGTGTTCTACGCCGCCAAAATGCCGGGCCACTTTCAAAATCATCTCGGTGGGTACAAGCCCCCACACCGCCGATATGGCCGCCAGCATATTTTCCACATTGTGATCACCCAGCAAAAGGATATCGTCCCGGTGCATCACCGGATGGGTACCCTCCCGATCTGCCATATAAATGCAGCCGTTCTCCTCCATATAAGCGCCCCGCTCGGGAATGTCCTTTCGGCTGAAGGTAACCAACTCGCCCCGCACATCCGGCGCAAACGCCATTGTCCGGGGGCAGTCCAAAGACAGCACTGTCCGGGAAAAGGCCGTCTGCCCCAGCACCAGGTTTCGTTTGGCCTGCACATATTCTTCCATGTCCTTGTGCACATCCAAATGGTTGGGGGAAACATTGGTCACCACCGCAATATCCGCTTTTTCCCGCATCGATAAAAGCTGAAAGCTGGAAAGCTCTACCACGGCAAAGTCCTCGGGCTCCATTCTCTCCACAAGCGGCAAAAGCGCCCGGCCAATGTTGCCGCCCAAATGCACTTTTCGGCCTGCCGCCTCCAGCATTTTGGCAATCAGGGTGGTTGTCGTCGTCTTGCCGTCGCTGCCGGTCACCGCAATGATGCGACAGGGGCACAAATCAAAAAACAGCTCCATCTCGCTGGTGACAATGCGGCCCTGCCGCCGCGCCTCCACCAAGGCCGGGTGGTAATAATACATGCCCGGCGTCCGAAAAATGATATCATAATCAAGCTGGTCTAAATAGTGTTCTCCCAATTGCAATTTGATCCCCGCCGCGCGCAGTTTCATCACCACGTCGCCAAGGTCGTCCTCCGTGTGCCGGTCCAGCGCGGTCACATCCAGCCCCTTGCCGGCCAGCATCAACATGACGTCGGTGTTGGACACCCCAATGCCTATCAGGGCGATCTTTCGCCCCGCCATTTCCCGCCACTGCCGCTTGATTCTCTCGTCCACCTGCGCCCCTCCGTTCCTGCTTTTTCACAGGCGTTTTCGTCCTGCACTCTGCCCCTATTTTCCCCTAAAAGCCGCCAGATGTCAAGAAAACCCTGCCAATCCCTTTCCTTGGGAAGCAAAACCTGCTACACTGTATAAAACACCTGATCCAATGCTTCCCAAATTCCTGCGGGGTGATACAAATGAGCATCGATTATTTGCGCCGTTGCTGGGCCCAAATCGACCTGGACGCCCTAAGCCAAAACGCCGCCGCAATCCGCCGCCGTCTTTCCGACGGCTGCCGCCTGATGGCTGTCGTCAAAGCCGATGCCTATGGCCATGGCGACCGGCAGGTTGCAGCCCATCTTTCCGCCCTTGCCCCCGACGCCGGCGGCGCCGACTGGTTTGGCGTCTCCAACCTTGAGGAGGCTTTGTCTCTGCGCCAAAGCGGGATCCAAAAACCCATTCTTATTTTAGGCTTCACCCCCGCCCTGCCCCGCTACGCCCGGCTGTTGGCCGACGAATGCATCACCCAAACTGTCTTTTCCGGCCCCTATGCCGCCGAACTGGCCGCCGCCGCGAAAGAAGCGGGTGTGACCTTGGACATCCATATCAAAGTTGACACCGGCATGACCCGCCTCGGCTTTGCCTGGGATGATGCCGCCTCTTACCCCTTTGTGAAAGCGTTATACGCCAACCCCGCTTTCCGCCCCACCGGCATTTACACCCACTTTGCCAGCGCCGACGAAAAAACGCCCGACGGCCAATGCTATACCCAAAGCCAATATGACCGTTTTGCCGCCTTTTGCCAAAAACTGCAGGCCGACGGCGTCGACCCCGGTTTGCGCCACTGCTGCAACAGCGCCGGCGCCATCCTCTGCCCCAATGATCACATGGACATGGTGCGGGTGGGCATCGCTCTCTACGGCCTTTACCCCGCCCCCTCCCTCCAAAACGATATCGCTCTCGTCCCCGTCATGAACCTGCTGGCCGCTGTTTCCATGGTCAAACCGGTCAAGGCCGGCATTCCCGTCAGCTATGGCCGCACTTTTACCCCCGACCATGACATCGTTGCCGCCACCTTACCGGTGGGCTATGCCGACGGCTACACCCGCGATCTTTCCGGCAAGGCAAGCGTCCTCCTTCGCGGCCGCCTGGCGCCTGTCATCGGTCGGGTCTGCATGGACCAGCTTATGGTGGATGTCACCCACATTCCCGACGTCAGCCCCGGAGATGTGGCCGTTATCGCCGGGCGCAATATTGAAACCGGCGAAAAAGCGATTTCTTTTGACGAACTGGCCGCTTTTTCCGGCACCATTGGCTACGAAAAAATTTGCCTGGTGGGCAAACGGGTCTCCCGTGTTTACCTGAAAGACGGTCAAATGATCGGCAAGGCCAGCTTTTACCCCGACTTTACACCTTAATATGGGGCAAAACAAAGGAGAAGCCGTTTCGGTTTCTCCTTTTCTCTTTCTATGATAGCCGCCGGCATTGCCGCGCTTTCTTCATTTGCTTCCGGTCGCAATGCGGGAAATCGGGCCTTCAAAAAAGATGAAGTCGTCAATGTCCCCGGGAGCCGAAAACCAATTGTGCATGTACTGTTCCGCTTCGCCGCCGTCGCGCTGCCGCTCCGGCTGTTGCATGCATTCTGCGCGTAAGTATTCATGATCTGGCACCTTGATTCCCCCTTTCTTTCTGCTTGACGGCGCATAAACCACAAAAGGGAAATCGCCGACATTATATCAGTATACGCGCGATCCCTCCAAAAAATGTGTCATTTTGACTTCCTGCGCAAAAAAATGTCCGTTGCCCCTGTTCACCATTCACAAAATTCTCTTAAAATGAATAATTATTCAATATATCCTTGATTTTTTTGAATATTGATGTATAATTATAAATCATAAACCCCCTGCAATCTATAAATGCCACCTTGGCAAAGGAGAATGTCACATGGCTCAATTTAAAAAAGTTGTTCTTGCTTATTCCGGCGGACTCGATACTTCCGTCATCATCCCCTGGCTGAAAGAAAACTATGGCTGCGAAGTGATCGCCGTGGCGGCCGATGTCGGCCAGGGCGCCGAGCTGGACGGCCTGGAGGCCAAAGCCCTGAAAACCGGCGCCTCCAAATTATATATCGAGGACCTGCAAAAAGAGTTTACCGAGGACTTTATCTTCCCCACCCTGAAAGCGGGGGCTGTCTACGAAGGCAAATATCTTTTGGGCACCTCGTTTGCCCGGCCGGTCATCGCCAAACGCATTGTCGAAATTGCCCAAAAAGAAGGCGCCGACGCCATTGCCCACGGCTGCACCGGCAAAGGCAACGACCAGGTTCGTTTCGAGCTCACCATTAAAGCTTTTGCCCCCCATATGGGCATCATCGCCCCTTGGCGCGTTTGGGAGCTCAAAGGCCGCGAGGATGAGCTGGAATATGCCGCTGCCCACGACATCCCCCTTCCCGTCACCAAAGAAACCAGCTACTCCAAAGATAAAAATCTCTGGCATCTTTCCCACGAGGGTTTGGATTTGGAGGATCCCTCCAACGAACCCGATTACGATAAAATTCTCGAGCTGGGTGTTTCCCCGGAAAAAGCCCCCGACAAACCCGCCTATGTCACCATCACTTTTGAAAAGGGCATTCCCGTCGCCCTGGATGGTCAAAAAATGAACGGTGTAGCGCTTATTAAGCAGCTGAATACGATCGGCGGACAAAACGGCGTCGGCATTGTCGACATGGTGGAAAACCGCCTGGTGGGCATCAAATGCCGGGGCGTCTATGAAACCCCCGGCGGCTCTATCCTCTATTACGCCCACGAACTGCTTGAGTCCATTTGTCTGGATAAAGATACCCAGCATATGAAAACCCAGTTGGCCATCCGCTTTGCCGAGCTTGTCTACAACGGCCAGTGGTACACCCCCCTGCGCGAAGCTTTGTCCGCCTTTGTCGATACCACCCAGCAAACAGTCACCGGCGACGTAAAAGTTAAACTTTACAAAGGCAACCTGCAAAGCGCCGGTGTCACCAGCCCCTACTCCCTTTATTCCGAAGCCATTGCCACCTTTGGCAAAGACGAAAGCTACAACCAAAAAGACAGCGAGGGCTTCATCAATCTGTTTGGCCTGCCTGTCAAAGTGCGGGCGATGATGGAACAAAAACAGGGGCAATAAGGCGCTGCTTGCTATGCTTGGCAACGAACCCCAGTACAAAGGAGACAAACCGATGAAATTATGGGATGGCCGGTTCCAAAGTGAACTAAATGCCCAAGCGCAGGACTTTAACGCCTCCATCCGGGTGGACCGCCGCATGGCCGCCCAAGATATTGCAGGCTCTGTCGCCCATGCCCGCATGTTGGGCGAAACAGGCATCATTCCCCCGGCGGATGCCGAAAAGCTGGTGGCTGAGCTGGAGACTTTGCTCGCCCAGCTGGCCGGCGGCCAGCTGGCCATCGATTCCTCCTGCGAAGATATCCACAGCTTTGTGGAGGCCACCCTCACCGCCCGGCTGGGCGACGCGGGCAAACGCCTGCACACTGCCCGCTCCCGCAACGACCAGGTCGCCCTCGACCTGCGGCTTCATTTAAAGCAGGAGGTCAAGGGTATCTGCGCGCTGCTGGTAAAGTTGCTGGATGCCCTTTGCACCCAGGCCGGCGCCCACGCCGCCACCGTCATGCCCGGCTACACCCACCTTCAACGGGCCCAGCCCATTACGTTTGGCCACCATTTAATGGCCTATGCCCAAATGTTTTTGCGGGACCAAAAACGCCTTTGCAACGCCCTTGATAATATGAACGAATGCCCCCTTGGGGCCGGGGCGCTGGCCGGCACCACCTACCCCATTGACCGCCACCGCACCGCCGCCCTGCTGGGCTTTGCGGCCCCTGCCGCCAACTCGTTGGATGCTGTGGCCGACCGGGATTTTTGCGTTGAACTGGCTGCTGCCCTCTCCCTGGTGATGACCCACCTTTCCCGCTTTTGCGAGGAGATCATTTTTTGGTGCAGCTGGGAATGCAAATTCATTGAGCTAAGCGACGCTTTTTCCACCGGCTCCTCTATCATGCCCCAAAAGAAAAACCCCGACGTCGCCGAACTCATTCGCGGCAAAACCGGCCGGGTCTATGGCGACCTCTTCACCCTGCTCACCATCATGAAGGGGCTGCCTCTTGCCTACAACAAAGACATGCAGGAAGACAAGGAGGCCATTTTCGACGCGGTGGATACCGTCGCCCTTTGCCTTGGGAATTTTACGCCCATGCTGCAAACCATGTGCGTCAACGTCGAAAACATGCGTGCCGCTGCGTCCGCCGGCTTCATCAACGCCACCGACTGCGCCGACTACCTTACGGCCAAAGGCCTCCCCTTCCGGGACGCTTATAAAATCACCGGCCAGCTGGTCGCCCATTGTATCGGCACCGGACAAACGCTGGAAAGCCTCCCCTTGGCCGGTTACCAACGCTTTTCCCCTCTTTTCACCGACGATATTTACACGGCCATCTCTCTGGACCGTTGCGTCGCCGGGCGCACTTCCTACGGCGGCCCCGCCCCCCAAAGCGTCCAACAGCAAATCCAGCTCGTTCAATCGATTCTGACTCAATACACCCATGAATCATAGTAAGGATTATCGTAAAGGATGTGCTCTTATGTTTAAAGCGGGTATCATTGGCGCCACTGGTTATGCCGGCGCCGAACTGTTGCGCCTCCTCCTTGCTCATCCCCACGTGGAGGTCGCCGCCCTTTCCTCGGTCAGCTTTGAAGGCCAAGTCATTGCCGATGTCTACCCCGCCTTTACCGGTGCTTGCAGTCTTCCCCTTTTGTCTCAGGATGAAGTGATCAACCAGTGCCAGGTCATTTTTGCCGCGTTGCCCCACGGCCTTTCGGAACCTTTGGCCCGCCGCTGCCTAAGCGAACAAAAACTTTTCATCGACCTGGGCGCCGACTTTCGCCTTGACGATGCCGACGTTTACGCCCGGTGGTATGGCGAAAGCTATCAGGACCCCGCGCTGCACGCTTTGAGCGTCTATGGCTTGTGTGAACTGTTCCGCGAGGATATCGGCACTTCTTTTATTGTTGGCAATCCGGGCTGCTACCCCACTGCCACTGCTCTGGGGCTTGCTCCCGCGCTGGAGGCTGACCTTGTCAACCCCACCTCCCTTATTGTGGACGCCAAGTCCGGCGTCACCGGCGCGGGCCGGGGCCTTTCCCAAAACACCCACTTCCCCGACTGCAACGAGGCGTTTGCCCCCTATAAAATTGCCGACCACCGCCATACCCCCGAAATGGAGCAAACCCTTTCCAAAGTGGCGGGCACTTCCGTCTCTCTCACCTTTGTCCCCCACCTGTTGCCCGTCAACCGGGGCATTCTTGCCACCATTTACGCCGACTTAAAATCCGACCCTCCCCTCTCCCAAATGCATGCCCTTTACATCGACCGCTACAAAGACGAACCCTTTGTCCAGGTGCTGCCCCTTGGGGCAGTTGCCAACCTGCGCGACGTCAAATACTCCAACTGCTGTCACATTTCCCTCCACAAGGATGAGCACACCCGCCGTCTTATCATTGTTTCGGCCATCGATAACATGATCAAGGGCGCGGCCGGCCAGGCCATCCAAAACATGAACATCGCCCTTTCTCTTCCCGAAATCACAGGTCTCCCCCTTGTCTCCCCTTCTTTCTGAAATGGCCCCTGGGGCCGGCACTCGCTTCTCAAACTTATTATACTGGTGGTATTATTAATGAGTATTATTACTATTTCCGGAGGCGTAACGGCTCCAAAAGGCTACACCGCGTCTGCCGTCCATTGTGGCATCCGCAAAAACCGCACCAAAAAAGACCTCGCCCTCATTGTCTCCCAAGTGAAGGCGGCCGCCGCCGCCGTCTACACCCAAAATAAAGTGAAGGGGGCACCTCTCACCGCCACCAAAGCCAATTTGGCTGACGGCCACGCCTGCGCGGTCATTTGCAACAGCGGCAATGCCAACACCTGCAATGCCGACGGCATCGACATTGCCAACCGGATGTGCGCTCTTTTGGCCAATGCCCTTCATATAAACCCCACCGACGTCATTGTCGCCTCCACCGGTGTCATCGGCCAGCCCCTTCCCATCGCCCCCATCGAAGCCGGCATCGGGCCCTTGGTGGCCGCCCTTTCCCCTTTAGGCAGCGCCGACGCTGTCGAGGGTATTATGACCACCGACCTAAAGCCCAAAGAGGTGGCCGTGGAATTCGAGCTGGGCGGCAAGCCCTGCCGCATTGGCGCCATCGCCAAAGGCTCGGGCATGATTCATCCCAACATGGCCACCATGCTGGGCTTTGTCACTTCCGATGTCGCCATCACCCCCGCCATGCTGCAAAAAGCCCTTACGCTTTCGGTGCAGGACACCTACAATATGGTCAGCGTCGACGGTGACACTTCCACAAATGACATGGTTTCCGCTATGGCCAACGGTTTGGCGGGCAACCCTCTTATCGACGCCGACGGGCCCGACTTCCACCTTTTCCTCAATGCCCTCACCGCTGTTAACGCCCAAATGGCCAAACTGATTGCCGCCGACGGCGAAGGCGCCACCAAGCTGCTTGTCGTCAATGTCACCGGCGCCGCCGACCTGCCTTCGGCCCGCAGCATTGCCAAATCGATTGTCTGCTCTAACCTGACCAAGGCTGCCCTCTTTGGGGCCGACGCCAACTGGGGCCGGGTGCTGTGTGCCATCGGTTACGCCGACGCCACAGTCAGCATTGACAAAGTCGCCGTCGCTTTCTCCTCCTCTGCCGGCACCATCGATGTTTGCCAAAAGGGCGCGGGTCTTCCCTTCGACGAAGCCGCAGCCAAAGCCATCCTCTCCGAAAATGAAATCACCATCCTGGTCACCCTGGAAGACGGCGCCGCCGCCGCCACCGCCTATGGCTGCGACCTTACCTACGATTATGTCAAAATCAACGGAGACTACCGTACGTAATAAATTTTAGACATTATTCTTTTTGTATATTAATTGGCATATTATTTTTTACCCTTGAGGAGGGTTTCGACATGGAAATTACCAACCAGGAAAAAGCCAAAGTGCTGGGTGCGGCGTTACCCTACATTCAAAAATATGCCGGCAAAATTGTCGTCGTCAAATATGGCGGCAACGCCATGACCGATGAAACTCTCAAGCACGCCGTCATGGGGGACATTGTGCTTCTTTCCCTTGTCGGCATTCAAGTGGTTCTCGTCCATGGCGGCGGCCCTGAAATTACCGCCACCCTGGAACAGATGGGCAAAACCTCCACCTTCATTGGCGGTCTGCGTTACACCGACGCCGACACCGCCGCCGTTGTCCAAATGGTGCTGGCGGGCAAGACAAACAAGGACCTTGTCAGTTTGCTGGGGCTTCACGGCGGCCGGGCTTTGGGCCTGTGCGGCATTGACGGCGGCATGCTGGCGGTTAAAAAGCTGGCGGGCGACGTCGACCTGGGCTATGTGGGCGAAATTACCGCTGTCGATATCACCCCCATCACCGACGCCCTCGACAAAGGCTATATCCCCGTTGTCGCCACTGTGGGATGCGACCCCTCCGGCCAGGTCTATAACATCAATGCCGATACCGCCGCCGCCCGCATCGCCGCCGAACTGGGTGCCGAAAATCTCATCTCCCTCACCGACATCCGCGGCCTGCTGCGGGACAAAACCGATGAATCCACCCTCATCCCCGTCGTCAAATTAAGCGAGGTCCCCGCCCTCCAGCGGGAAGGCATCATCTCCGGCGGCATGATTCCCAAAATCGACTGCTGTGTCGAGGCGGTCCGCCGGGGCGTCAACCGCGCTTTCATCATCGACGGCCGCATCCCCCACTCCATCCTCATTGAGATGATGACCGACGAAGGCATTGGCACCATGTTTCAATAAGCAAATTTTTGGCGTCCATTTTATTTGCAAAGGTGGCTTTCCCATGGATTTTAACGCGCTGAAAAACCAGTATCAAAACTATGTCGCCAATACCTACAACCGGGTCGAGCTGGACATCGTCTCCGGCCATGGCGCCATCTGCGCCGACCTTGCCGGCAAAGAGTACATCGACTTCACCAGCGGCATTGGCGTCAATTGTCTTGGCTTTGCCGACGCCGGCTGGGCGGATGCCGTCTCGCAGCAGCTGCACTGCCTCCAGCACACCTCCAACTATTATTTCACCCTTCCCGCCGGCCAGCTGGCCCAAACCCTTTGCGCCCGCTCCGGCATGCAAAACGTTTTTTTGGCCAACTCCGGGGCCGAGGCCAACGAAGGCGCCATCAAAGCCGCCCGCAAATATGCCCGTGATAAATATGGCGACGGCCGCAGTGACATCATTACATTATGTAATTCTTTTCATGGCCGCACCGTCACCACCCTTTCGGCCACAGGCCAATCCGCTTTCCACCAACACTTTTTCCCTTTCACCCCCGGCTTTCATTTCGTGGACCCCAACGATATCGACGCCCTTTACGCCGCTGTCACACCCCAAACCTGTGCTATCATGATCGAACTCATTCAGGGCGAAGGCGGCGTCATCCCTTTGGATACTCACTATGTCAAAGCCCTGGCCGCCCTCTGTCAGGAAAAAGATATTCTCCTTATCATTGACGAAGTCCAAACCGGCGTCGGCCGCACCGGCCAATTATTCTGCTACCAGCACTACAACCTCGCCCCCGACATTGTCACCACAGCCAAGGGGCTGGGCGGGGGGCTTCCCATCGGCGCCATTCTGTTTGGCGAAAAGACAAAGCATACTTTAGGCGTCGGCGACCACGCCACCACCTTTGGCGGCAACCCCGCAATCTGCGCCGGCGGCAACTACATCCTTTCCCGCCTCGACGACGCTTTCTTGGCCGATGTCACTGCCAAGGGTGCCTACATGCAACAAAAGCTGGCCCAAATAGACGGTGTTATCGCCACCAGCGGCCTCGGCCTGATGCTGGGCGCCACCCTGGCACCCGGCACTGAAATACGCGAACTGCTCTATGCCTGCCTCGGCGAAGGCGTCCTCATTTTGTCCGCCAAAGAAAAGGCCCGTTTTCTTCCTCCCCTTACCATTACCCGGGATGAAATTGACACCGGCCTTGCCCGCTTCGCTGCCGCTTTGCAAAAGCTGAAAGGATAGATACCCCGTTTCCCCACCCCCACAATGAACATCGAAGCACCAGCAACGATATAAAGGAGGCTCCTCATGAAGCATCTGCTGAAATTGCTTGATTGGTCGGGCGACGAAATCATTGAAATTCTCGACCTGGCCGACCAGCTCAAATACGAGCAAAAAAACGGCATCAAGCACCCTCACCTCGCCGGCAAAACCCTCGGCCTCATTTTCCAAAAATCCTCCACCCGCACCCGTGTTTCTTTCGAGGTTGGCATGGTTCAGCTGGGCGGCTACCCCCTTTTCCTCTCCGCCAACGACCTGCAAATGGGCCGGGGCGAATCGATTGAAGACACTGCCCGCGTCCTCTCCCGTTATCTGGACGGCATTATGATCCGCACCTTTGCCCAAAAGGATGTGGAGGATCTGGCCCGCTATGGCAGCATTCCCGTCATCAACGGCCTTACCGACCAATATCATCCCTGCCAGATTTTGGCGGACCTGATGACCATTCGGGAACACAAGGGCCGCCTTAACGGCCTCAAGCTTTGTTTCATTGGCGACGGCTTCAATATGGCCAATTCCCTCATTGTCGGCGGTCTTAAAACCGGCATGTCGGTCAGTGTGGCCACCCCCTCCGGCTACCGCCCCCACGAGGACGTCTTAAGCTTCGCCAAAGGTTATGACGCCTTTACCCTCACCACCGACCCCCTTGCCGCTGCCAAAGACGCCGATGTCGTCATCACCGATGTCTGGTCCTCCATGGGCCAGGAGCAGGAGGCCGCCGATCGCCAAGCCGCCTTCGCCAACTTTCAGGTCAACGCCCATCTGCTCAGCCTGGCCGCCCCCGACGCCATGGTACAGCATTGCCTTCCCGCGCACAAAGGGGAGGAAATCACCGCCGACGCCTTTGAATCTCATATTGGGGAAATTCTGGACGAAGCCGAAAACCGGCTGCACGCCCAAAAGGCCGTGCTGGTCAAATTGCTGGGTAAAAAATAAACCGATTACAGCCACCGCCGTCAAAGACGGCGGTGTTTTGCATGGGTAATATCCCCCCTCTCTTCCTTGCCATTTGCTCCTCCATGCATTATAATGGCCTTGAATCAATCACTGAAAGCGGGGTGCTGCCATGTTTGAAATTCATCCTTCCGTTGCCTCGGCCAACCAGTTGTGCATTGAGGAAGAAATCCGCCGGTTGGGCGACCACCCCTTCATCCATTTGGATGTGGAGGACGGTAATTTTGTGCCCAACATTACCTTTGGCCTTAAGATGATCCGCCAGATTCACGAAGCGTTCCCCAAAAAGACGCTGGATGCCCACCTCATGGTCACCGACCCCCTTTCCTACATTGCCCCCATGGCTGCCTGTGGCGTCTCGGCTCTTTGCACCCAAATCGAGGCGGCGCCCTACCCCTCTCTTTTTATAAACACGGTCAAATCCCACGGCATGTCCGTTGGCTTCGCCCTCAATCCCCGCACCCCGGTAACCGCCCTTACCGGTTACCTGCCGTCCATCGATTTTGTCCTCGTCATGACCTGCGAACCGGACGGCCAGGGCCAGGCTTTCCTCCCCTTCTGCCTTGCCAAAATCACTGAGCTTAAGGCGCTGGCGCCTTCCCTTTCCGTTTGGGTAGACGGCAGCATCACCCAGCATAACGTCACCCAAGTTTTGCAGGCGGGCGCCGACGCCCTCGTTTTGGGCCGGGCAATCTTTACCGCTTCTGATCCCGCCCAAACCATTCGGGATTGGTACTCACGTTTTTGATATCATAATTAGTACATATAAAATCACAAGCCACCCGCTTACAAGCGGGTGGCTTTCGTTAACGGGTCTAGTCTTTTTTCTTTTCCCCCTCTTTGCACCCCAGATCAGATCCAAAACAGTTTCCCCATAGGCCAAGCGTTCACTGTGCACCTATGCCCTCGCCCTAAGGATGAGGTGTGGGGAAACCATATGGTTTCCCCGAAAAATGTTTTTGCATACTTTTTGCGCCAAAAAGTATGGGCCCGTCGCGGCCCGAGCGATACGCTACATCCTTGCCGGAGCGGCCGCACGTCTGCTTTATTTTAGTTTGACATCGGTCATTTTCCGTCTCCCCTCTTTGCACCCCAGATCAGATCCAAAACAGTCTCCTCATAGCCCAGACGTTCACTGTGCACCTATGCCCTCGCCCTAAGGATGGGGGGTGGGGAAACCATGTGGGTTCCCCTAAAAATGTTTTTGCATACTTTTTGCGCCAAAAAGTATGGGCCCGTCGCGGCCCGAGCGACATGCTATATGTCCGCCGGAGCGGCCGCACGTTTACTGTTCTTCTATTGGCTATCAGCACCAACTCATTTTCTCTTCATCGCGAAAGCGCCGCCAGTCTCTGTTATGGATTGCCGTCGCCGAATTGCACCTTGATCGTCGTTCCTTTCCCTACGCTGCTTTGGGCCGATACTCTGCCGCCGTACAAGCGCGCAATGTGTTTGACAATGGAAAGCCCCAGCCCAGTTCCCCCTGTTTTTTTTGCCCTCGATTGTTCCACCCGGTAAAACCGTTCGAAAATTCTCCACAGGTTTTCTTTGGGTATGCCAATGCCAGTGTCTTCAACCTCAATGGTCGTATGGCCGCGCTCACTTGTCAAAGTAACATGCACACGGCCCCCGGGCCTATTATATTTAATGCCGTTGTCGACAAGGTTGTACAAAAGCTCATACATCAAATTGCCGTTGGCCTTCATTGTCGCGCCGCCCTGCGCCGAAACGCTTACCCCGGCCGCCTTTGCCTTTTCCGCAAGGGCGTCCATCACACATTCCGCCATCTCCCCAAGGTTCACATCAGTCGATTCCACATCGTAGTGGTCCTCGTCCAAACGCGACAGCAACAAAATATCATCCACCAGCAAAATAAGCCTTGACGCTTCATCCTGAATTTTTTGCGCAAACATCGCCACATCATCCGGCTTGGCGATCCCGCTGGCCACCATCTCCGCATATCCCGATATACTGGTCAGCGGCGTTTTCAGCTCGTGGGATACATTGGCGGTAAACTCTTTGCGCAGCTCTTCCGCCGCCGTCTTGTCGCTGATGTCCAAAAAGAGAACGATGACGCCGTTTGCTTCGGCCGGGCAGAAAAACACCTGATAGCGTTGGTTTTCATTTTCCAAAAGCAGCTCTCTTTTTTGTCCCCCAAGCGCCAGCCTTGTATTTTCCAAGAAAGGCATCTCCCGGGTCAATTCCAAAATATTTTTGCCGAAAGCATCCTTCGTTCCCTGCAAAATGGCAAGGGCGCTTTTGTTGGCGGTAATCACCATGCCGTTGGGGTCCAGCAGCAAAATGCCCTCGTTAATATTGCCAATAATGTCGCCAATAAGATTGGCGTTGTTCTGTGTCTGCGCAATTTTGGCCCTGACCTCTTCTTTGTAACAATTTATAGTTTTTTGAAAGATGGCAAGCTCGTCGTAAATGGCCACATCCTCGGCGTCCATATCAATGCGATTCAGCGGTCCGACAATGCCCAGCGTCAACTGCTTTGACAGCACCGCGCTTAAAAGCATCGCAAGCACCACCACCCCCAGCATTCCCAGCGCCGCGGTGAAAAAAACGCCTAAAATACTCCTTGACGTTTGCGAAAGCCGGATGACCGATCCGTCCTCCAGCAAATACGCCACATAATAACTTTCCTGTCCCATTGTATCGGAGCGGCGTTTGCTTTCGCCCTGCCCGGTACTTTTGGCCGCAATAAACTCCTGGCGGTCGCCGTGATTTTCCATTAAGCTCGCGTCGTAATCACTGTCATATAAAATGTTTCCGCCGGCGTCAATAAGGGTATAGCGAACTTGGCTATGGCGGTTCACCACTTCCGAAAGCATCCCGGGTTTATCCGCCGCCGCATTCAATGTGTACTTAAGGTTGTATGCGTTTTCCCAAAGGGCGGTCTTCACTTCTCCTGCCAGCAGGAAATAAAACACAACGGACAAAAGCAGCGTAACCAGCACGACACCCGTCAAAACGACAAACAGCATACCTCTGTTAATTTTTTTCTGCATGGTTTACACCTCGCATTTATACCCCACATTTCTGACTGTCTTAATCAGTTCGGCACAGGCCCCCAGCTTTTGCCTAAGGGTTTTTACATGCATATCGACGGTTCTGCTCTCTCCTTCAAAATCATAGCCCCAAACTGTTGCGGTTATTTTGTCCCGGGAAAGCACCATCCCGGCATTGGTGGCCAGATAAAGCAAAAGCTCAAATTCCTTGTACGTCAGGCTGACGCCCTCGCCGCCCGCTGTAACAATGCGCCTACCGGGGTCAATTTCCAAGTCGCCCAGCCGGATGATTTGCACCTCGGAGCCCTGGCTGCGGCGAAGCACCGCCTTCACCCGCGAAACAAGCTCCATGACAGAAAAAGGTTTGGTAATGTAATCGTCCGCGCCCAGGTCAAGCCCTTTCACCCGGTCAAATTCCCCTGTCTTCGCGGTCAGCATAATGACGGGGACAGACTGTGTCTGCTTGTTCGCCCTTAGCTTGTTCAAAATGGAAATACCATCTTCACCAGGCAGCATAATATCCAGCAGGATTAGGTCAACCCCCGCTTCTATTGCTGCCCCAAGCTGTTGCCCGTCTTCAAAGCCTTCCACAGCAAAACCCGCGGAGTTCAAGGCATAACCCACAAGCTCCCTGATATTGTCGTCATCCTCAACAATCACGATTTTGGGCATATTGCGTCACACCGCCGATCCTACAATATCTGTGTATCCTTGTGCATTCCCGTCAGCGAAAACATAACCCACTCGGCAATATTCACCGCATGGTCGCCAATGCGCTCGAAATATTTTGCCACCATCAGCAAATCCATTGCCTGTTGGCCGTTGTCGGCGTCTTGATGGATCATCGCGATTAAATCCGTTTTCACCTTGGTAAACAAATCGTCCACCACGTCATCGTAATCAATGACAGCCTGCGCCAGCGCAACGTCCTTTTTCACATAGGCGTCAATTGCCTCGCCAACCATCTTAATTGTGGCTTCCGCCATCATGGGAATATGCTCCATTTTTTTAATATAGGGCTGCGTGGAAAGGTAAATGGTAATTTCCGAAATATCGGCCGCCTGGTCCCCTATGCGCTCCATATCGGTAATCATTTTCAGCGCGGAAGAAACCTGCCGCAAATCTCTGGCCACCGGCTGTTGCTGAAGCAAAAGTTTTAAGCAAAGACTTTCAATCTCTTTTTCCTGGTCGTCCACCAGATAATCGCTTTCGCTCACTTCCTTGGCAATCGCCACGTCCTGCATCATCAGGGCCTTGACCGTTCTTTTAATGGCATCCTCAATTAAGGCTGCCATTTCCAACAATTTTTGGTTGAGCTCCTCAAGCTGCATATCAAATCTGGAACGCATTATCCAAACCTCCCCGTAATGTAATCCTCTGTTCGTTTGTCTTCGGGCATGGCAAACATTTTTTCGGTATCATGAAACTCAATCACTTCGCCCAAAAGAAAAAAAGCGGTCTTGTCGCTAATTCTGGCGGCCTGTTGCATGTTATGCGTTACAATGATTATACCATATTTCTCCTTAAGCGCGAGGGCAAGTTCCTCAATTTTTCCCGTCGAAATCGGGTCGAGAGCGCTGGTGGGTTCATCCATTAGCAGAATTTCCGGCTCAACGGCCAATGCGCGGGCAATGCAAAGCCTTTGTTGCTGCCCGCCCGACAAACCCAGCGCCGATTTGCGCAAGCGGTCTTTCACTTCGTCCCAGATGGCGGCATCCCGCAGGGATTTTTCCACAATTTCGTCCAGCTGCACCTTTCTTTTAATGCCGTGGGTCCGGGGGCCAAAGGCGATATTGTCGTAAATGGACAAGGGGAAAGGGTTTGGCTTTTGAAACACCATGCCCACCCGCTTTCTCAGCAAATTGACATCCATATTGCCGTAAATGTCCTCGCCGCACAATTTCACGCTGCCGGTAATGCGACAGCCCTCCACAAGGTCGTTCATCCGGTTAAGGGTTTTCAAAAGCGTCGATTTCCCGCAGCCGGAAGGTCCGATAAAAGCTGTTATTTCTTTGGTGGCAATGTCCATATTGATCTGTTTAAGCGCCTGGAAATCGGTATAATATAAATCCAATCTTCGAATTTCAAAGCTCATTTTCCCATTCCTCCTTTGCCTACCCGTTTGGCGACAATGGCCGAAACCATATTGATCACGACCACCAAAAGCATCAATATCACCGCTGTTGCGTAGGCCTCGTTTGTGTGCATACCCTCGCTGGATAAGGCGTACATGTGTACCGACAATGTGCGCGCCGAATCTCCCAGCGAACGGGGAATTTTTGCCACTGTTCCCGCCGTGTAAATAAGCGCCGCCGTCTCGCCCACAATACGGCCGACGGCCAGAATAACGCCTGCCAAAATGCCGGGGATTGCCGCCGGCAGCACAATGCGGAAAATGGTCCTGAGCCGGCCGGCCCCCAGGCTAAATGAACCCTCGCGGTAGGAATCGGGCACCGATTTCAGCGCCTCTTCTGTGCTGCGCATAATCAGCGGCAAAATCATAATGGCCAGTGTAAACGCGCCCGCCGCCAATGAAAAACCCCAACCCAGCGCGCCGACAAAAAACAAAAGTCCGAATAATCCGTAAATAATCGAAGGAATGCCCGAAAGGGTTTCCGTCGTCATTCTGACAATGGCGACAGCCCTGTTTCCCCTTTTGGCATATTCGGTTAAATAAATAGCCGAAAAAATGCCGATAGGGATGGCAATGACCAGCGTCAGCAGCGTCATCAGCAGGGTGGAAATGGCGGCGGGCATCAACGACACATTGTCACTGTTGTACGAAAGCGCGAACAGCGACGGCTTGATATAGGGCAGCCCTTTCACCAGAATAAAGCCGACAATATAAACAAGGGTCAAAACAGTAAGGGCCGCGCAAAGATAAGTAAGGGCGCACAAAAGAAAATTTGTCATTTTCCGAAATGTTGTTTGCGTCATTTTGCACCCCTCCTCTTGTTAAACGCAGAAAAGCTGAGGTTAATCAGCAAAATAAAAACAAACAATACGACGCCGGTGGCAATCAGCGCCTCCCGGTGTAATTCCGCGGCATAGCCCATTTCCAGCACAACATTGGCGGTCAACGTTCGCACGCCCTTCAATAAGGAAGTGGGCACCCTTGCCTGGTTCCCGGCCACCATCACAACCGCCATCGTCTCGCCAATGGCGCGGCCGACCCCCAAAATGACCGATGCCAATATCCCCGACGTGGCGGCCGGCAAAACGGCAAAAAACACACCCCGGGTGTGTGTTGCCCCCAAAGCCCGGGCGCCTTCATAATAGCTAGCGGGCACCGCATTAATGGCGCTTTCTGAAATAGTCACAATGGTCGGCAGAATCATAATCCCCAGCAAAATCGACGCCGCCAATATGCTGGTGCCTTTCACATCAAACAGAATATGAATGATGGGTACAATGGCCACCAAACCAAAAAAACCATATACCACAGAAGGAATACCGGCCAGCAGTTCCACCGCCGGTTTGAGAATTTTATATAACCAGGGCGGGCACATTTTCGACATAAAGACAGCCGTCAATATACCAACAGGCACACCCCATGCAATGGCGCCCGCCGTAACGTAAACACTGCCCAAAATCATAGGCAAAATGCCAAAGGTGGGCGGCACGTCGGATGGCGACCAATCGGTTCCGGCTAAAAATTGTGTAAAACCGATTTTGAAAATGGCCGGTATGCCGTTTACAAACAGAAAATAGCAAATTAGCCCTACGGCCAAAATGGAAACGAGGGCGCAGAGAAAAAACAGACCTGCCATAACCCTTTCCAAAAACCTTTGTCCTTGGCGCATGCTAAAGCTCCCTTCTTGGCAAGGAAGCCCTCGGCCATTCATGCAGCCGAAAGCTTTCTTGCCGTATATAATGGATAGAGTAGAAACCAACTATTGAACCGCGCTCCAGGCAGTCGCTTCGCCCACAAAAATGGCTCTGACTTGGTCTTTGCTAAGGCTTTCCAACGGGTTCGCTTTGTTTACGATAACCGCAATACCGTCAAGGGCAATCTCAATGCTGGTAAGCTTTTCTTTTTCGCTGTCCTTCAGCGCGCGGGAAGCCATGCCAATATCGCAGGTGCCGTCAATGGCTCCTGTCATACCCGCTGTGGAATCGCTCATCTGAATCTCAATGGTTGCGGCAGGGTTGACCATTTTGTAAGCCTCGGCCAATTTTTCCATCACCGGCGTAACAGAGGAAGACCCGGCAATCACCAATTTGCCGGTCGGCTTGCTGCCGGCGTAAGCGGCTGCGCTGTCGTCGATGGCAATATATTTGTTCCCGACCACAACAGCCTGCCCCTCTTGCGAAAGGATATAATCAATAAAGTCTTTGGCAAGCCCTGTCGCTTCGCCTTTTGTTGCAATATTAAAGGGACGGGCAATTTTGTAGGTGCCGTTCTTTACATTGTCAGGGGTGGCCGCAACGCCGTCAATCTGTAGCGCTTTAATCGTGTCATTCAGCGAACCCAGGGATACATAGCCAATGGCATACCCATCTCCCACCACACTGGTGAGCATTACATCAGTTTTGTTCACAACATCCGCTTCATCGGTGGTCATGTCTTTTTTGGTACCGTCGTCATTTTTCACTTCAATGCCGAACAGCTCGATAAAAGCGCCCCTCGTACCCGACCCTTCCTCGCGGGTGACCACGTTGATGGACTTGGATGTGTCAAAGCTTGGTGTCTGCGCGGCCGCTCCTTCTTGGGAGGTACCCGAAGCCAGGGCAGCGCCGTCACAAGCGGTAAATACAGCCATGAAAAGTGCGCAGCTAAGCAGAACGGATAACAGCTTTTTCATTTTACTCCCTCTTCACTTCAATATTTTCAATCTATTTTGTGCTATGTGTATCATAAAACTCCTTTGTAAAGCCCAAAAGATCGTTACGTAAAATCAAAGTAAAATTTATCCTTATTGATAGTAAATAGCGATCCACCAGATGCGCAGGGCAAATGATCTTTCCCACTTCACCCTTTGCACCCCAGACCAGAACCAAAACCGTTCTCCCCAAAGGCCGAGCGTCTCCTGTGCACCTATGCCCTCGCCCTAAGGATGGGGCAGGGGGAAACCATGTGGTGTCCCCAAAAAATGTTGTGCATACTTTTTGCGCCAAAACGTATGGGCCGGTCGCGGCCCAAGCGACATGCTATTTGCCTGCCGAAGCGGCCGCGCATCTGCTTTATTTCTATTATGTATCAGTATCAATGTTGACCTATTTTCCACTTCCCAGTTTGTGTGCCAAAACCGTTCTCCCCAAAGGCCAGACGTCTCCTGCGCACATAAACCCTCGCCTTAAGGATGGGGGTTGGGGAAACCATGTGGTTTCCCCAGGAAAATGTTTTTGCATACTTTTTGCGCCAAAAAGTATGGGCCGGTCGCGGCCTAAGCGACATGCTATATGCCTACCGGGGCAGCTGCACGTCTACTCCAATTCTATATTAATATCGGTACCAACGCTTTTTTCACGCCCTGCACCCCAGATCAGACCCAAAACCGTTCTCCCCAAAGGCCGAGCGTTTCCCGCGCACCCATGCCCTCGCCCTAAGGATGGGGTGTGGGGAAACCATGTGGTTTTCCCCAGGAAAATGTTTTTGCATACTTTTGCGCCAAAAAGTATGGGCCCGTCGCGGCCCAAGCGACATGCTATTTGCCTGCCGGGGCGGCTGCACGTCTACTCCAATTCTATATTAATATCGGTACCAAGCTTTTTCCTTCTTCATCACGAAAGTGCCACTGAACTTCTTGCCCAACCCGGGATTTGCCGAAACAAAAAGGCCGCCATGCAGCCGGTGTGCTGCCTAGCGGCCTTTTGAATATCGGGACAATTGGGTCCGCATGATGAAGACGAAATACGCGGCTGGCCACAAAGAATACCGCAGCAGAGCAAACCTTATTTTAGAGTATCACACGGATAATACCCGTAATGTGCTGTCAAGACAAGTGCGCAGCCCTGCATATTTTCTCTCAGCTTTTGAATGGAGGCGCCAGCGGTCTCTTTGTCCATTGTGTAAGGATGTATGCCTATTGTGCCGCCGCTGACCCGAAAAGCATCCCCTGTGAAAAGATAGGTGTCGTCCAGTTGGTATGCCATCGAGCCGGGGGTGTGCCCAGGCGCTTGAATGCAAAAAATGCGATGCCCTCCAATGGTCAATTCCTGTCTGTCCTGCAGTAAAATCAAGGCGTCCTGGCTCACCCCATCCGGCAAAGAACTGAATCCAGCCAGGTTTCGTTTCGTCGTCCCGTTCACCATTTGCAACTCGTCTTCACTCATGTAGATTTTTGCATTGGTAAAAAGCGCCAGTGCGGCGACATGGTCATAGTCGGAGTGGGTCATCAGCACATATTTCACCGCAAGCGGATCGATGCCCACCTCCGCCATCACTTTTTTCGTGTTTTCCACATCCGACCCCGCGTCCACCACAATATACCCGTCGCTTGTGCCCAAAAAGTACAGACTGTTGCTGTGCACTTGAGCGGCAATAATGTCCGTATCCATGACCTGGCCCGTTGCGGCGGGCTCCATCCAAAGAAGCGGCCATGCACTGCTAAGACCGACCACAATCACCAGCAATAATACCGCACTGATAATGATAAACCATTTTTTCCTGTTCTTTGACTTCTTCAATGATCTCACTCCCTCATATCCGGGCCGGCAGATGCGAAGGCGGCGTACAAGCAATCTGCAACCGATCCCTTTTTATGGTTACATTATAGCACAAAGTATGCATATCTTAAAAAGTCAAGAATGAAGGGGCCTTTATTCCTTGACCGACATGTGTCTTTCGTGTCAAAATAAATATAGGATATGTCATCATCGTCCGCCTCTTGGCGTTGCCGCCAGATGTTCGATCAAATCGGCAACACATCGCCTATCATCGCCAGATCCGCCGCCGAAAACGGTACTTCGAAAGGCGCGGCAGGCCAAATGCCGGTGGTACGATCTGTGTTGATGCCGCAGCCCGTAAGCCGAACATCTTTAATTTAATGTTTAACCGTTATCGAAAACGCACAATCGCTAACGCTTTTACTATGACTTATTGCACAAATATAGCGTGATCATCGGTCGATTTTGTTCAATATCATTGACATCGAACATATCGAATGTTATATTTAAGATACAATCATACAACATCGAACATTGTTGTGTAATGGATTGTCCTTCACTGGCAAAATGTTAAGGCATACCGGCAAGAAAGGAGTAGTGATGCATGAAAGACTATAAGATTGGAGGTATGACTTGGCCTGAAGCAGGAGAGCGCATTAAAAGCGCGCGCGCCGTCATCTTGCCTCTGGGCTCCACCGAGCAACACGGCTACCATATGGCTACCGCCACCGATACGGTGGTAAGCGATTATTTCTGCCCGTTGCTGGCGGAGAAAACAAACAGCGTGGTATTACCAACGCTGCCATACGGTCAAGTATGGTCGGCCAAAGGATTCCCTGGAACAATATCCCTGCGGCAGCGAACCTTTATTGATGTGGTAAAAGATATTGTTGTAAGCCTTGAAAAGCAGGGAGCAAGGCACGTCATTCTTTTTTCGGGTCATTATGGCAACATGCAGCCCAGCCGTGACGCGGCCCGAGAGCTTATGGATGAGTATGGATACCGCAATGTCTGGCATCTGGGGTATATCAATGTTGGCAAATACAACGCAGAGCTGATGGAAACCAGCCTTTGGAACGGCAAGACTTTTCATGCGGCCGAACTGGAAACCTCCATCATGCTGGAAATTGCCCCTGAACTTGTCCAGATGGACAAGGCTGTGCGGGAGGAACCAGCAGTGCCGCCCGATATCGACCTGCGGCCGCTGCCCTGGACTGAATATTCCAAATCGGGCCTTTTTGGCGACGCCACAAAGGCAACCGCCGAAAAGGGCGCGCAATATCTGGAACGGTGGTTAGATGACCTGGCCAAAATCATAAATACCAATATCCCTTTATAACACAATACGATTATTCATTTAAGGTAAAGAGGAGGAATTAGCGGATGGCTATTTTAACAGGCTTTAGGATTTTTATGGGACAATTCGAACTGATCATGGGGCTAATCGTTTTGGTTGGCCTGTTGATTCAGAAAAAGGATTCCGGCGATGTGATCAAAGGCGTCGTGAAAGCGATAGTCGGCGTCATGATCCTTAAGCAGGGTTCCACGATTCTGCAGGCGGCCTACCGGCCTGCCATGAACATTCTCAGCAAAGCCTTTAATATTCAGGGCATCGTGACCGAAAACTATGCGGGCATGGCCGCGATCAACAATTCTCTCCCAGAAATGCTGCTAAGCATTGTGCCGATGGTAATGCTGTTCGGCTTTTTAATCAACCTGCTCTTCGCGCGCGTTACTCCGCTCAAATATGTGTTCCTCAGCGGACACACCATGCTTGCCTTTTCCACTTTGGTCGTCTGGATATTTAACTGGTTTTTTGGCCTTGAAGGTAGTATACTGATGGTAATGTCCAGCCTTTTTTGTGGCATGTACTGGACTATTATGCCTGCCTGGGTACACCGTTACGCCAAACCGTTCGTGGGTAACGACTTTACGTTGGGCCACATCAGCGGCACATCGGCAATTATCAGTACATGGATAGGCAAATTGTTCGGCGGGTATAACAAAAAGACCAACCCCAAACTGTACGATGAAGATGAAAGCTCGCTGAAACTTCGCGGCTTCTCCACAATCTTCAATGACAGCACCGTTGTCACCTGCCTTCTGATGACAATTGTGCTTGCAGGTATCTGCCTGTTTGCTGGCAAGGGCTTTTTGCTTGCCGAACTGGAAGCCTCGAAAATCACCACAAACTGGGTGGTTTATCTGCTCGAACTGGGCGCCAGCTTCACTGTTGGTATCGTTGTGCTGCTTACCGGCGTACGCATGATGATTGCAGAGTTGGTTCCCGCTTTCAAGGGCATTTCCGACAAGCTCATCCCCAATGCGGTTCCTGGCCTTGATATGCCTGTCTTCTTCCCGCTGGCGCCTTTGTCTTCCATCTTCGGGTTCATCGGTGCCTTCCTGGGCGAGTTCATTGGCTTTATTGTTCTTGTGATGGTCGGTTCGCCCATCCTCATGATCCCGGGCATTATCGCCACTTTCTTTGACGGCAGCATCGCCGGTGTCTTCGGATTTAAATACGGCGGCAGAAAAGCTGCTTTTGTGGCGGGCGTTGTCTGTGGCTTAGTCCAAATCTTGGGCGGCGTCTTCTTCACACAAATGTCCGGCCTGGCGGGCATCGGCGCTACCTATGGCAACACTGACTTCGGATCCATCTGGCTGGTGATTGCGGGCCTGATGAGTGTTGTTCGCAACATCTGGGTATTCCTGCCCATCCTTGTTGCTGCATTTGTGGGCGCAATTGTTCTGCTCAAGCCCAAAAAAGACACTGCAAATACATAAGCGAATACTTCGTCCCCTGTCGAAGCGACTTCAACTTGTATAATCAAACTTGGGAGAGAGTGACATGATAGCAGCAGAAAGAAGAAATCAGATCATATGTAAACTGCGCGAGAATAAGGTTGTTTCGGTGCATGAGCTCGCGGTGGAGTTTTCCACCGCCGAGATGACCATCCGCAGGGATCTGGCTCTTTTGGAGCAGGAGGGTCTGCTAACCCGCTCTTACGGCGGCGCGGTCTTCAATGAAAAGGTAGGCTACGAGTCAGAGTTTCTGACCCGCCAAAACGAAGTCAGGGACATCAAGACTCTCATCGGAAAGCAAGCGGCTAGCCTTGTTACTCCGGGGGACAGCATCGGTATTGATGTGGGCACCACAGCTTTGGAGGTCGCGAAATATATTAAAGGAATTTCCGACCTCACTGTGTTGACCTCCTCCATTCCCGTTGTCAATGAACTGAGCACGGCGCGAAATCTCAGGGTGGTGTGTACCGGCGGCGAATTTTCGCCCAAGGATCTGTCGTTGACCGGTCACACCGCCACCAATACCCTAAAGGAATATGTGCTTGATAAGGTGTTCATCGGCGTGGCCGGGATATCCTTTGACCATGGTTATACGGCATTCAACATGTACGATGCCCTTGTCAAGCGTGTGTTCATGGAACAAGCAATAGAGGTGGTAGTTGTGGCCCATTCCGATAAAATCGGCCTTGCCCGCTACGCCTCCATCTGCGCAATAGAGGCGGCCAACAAGATTATAACCGACTCTGGCATCAGCGCGGAAGATTTAAAAACATTTGAGAGTCGCGGTGTCGAGGTTATCGTCGTGGATTGACCCGCGCCCGCCCCCTGAAAAAAAAGGAGGAAAAGCCAATGATGAAGGTTCTGTGCGTATGTGTAAACGGCATGGGGTCCAGCCTGATTCTCCGCATGAGTGTGGAAAAAGCGTTCAAGGCGTTAGGAATTGAGGCGACAGTGGACCATTGCGATCTTGGCGGCTATGGGAGCAAGCATCCCGACGTTGTAGTAACCACGCCCGCACTGGCAGAGTCCCTGCCTGCTCGCAGCAATACAACGGTTGTAAGGATTAAAAATTTTGTAGATGTCGAGGGCATCAAACAAGCAATTTCCCAGGCGCTTGAACTCGACAAATAATGAATATAAGGTGAAATAATGTGGATCAAAGACCTGTTTAACGGTAGAAAGCCCGTCATCGGCATGGTTCACCTCGGCCCGCTGCCAGGTTCCGCAAGGTACGCTGGCGCAGGGCTGGATGTTGTCATCTCCCATGCGGCGAGCGACTACAACAGCCTGGTGGATGGGGGCATAGACGCTGTCATTTTCTGCAATGAAAATGATAAGCCCTACGCCAAAGAGATGAGCCGGGAGTGCGTAGCCGCAATGACGGCAGTGGTGCTTTCGGTGACCAAAGGGCGTTCGGCTGTGCCGTTCGGCATCGACCTACAGTGGGACCCCGTGGCTTCGCTGGCTGTGGCGTTGGCCACCGGCGCCGACTTTATCCGCGGTATAGCGTGTGGAACCTTCTGCGGCGATCTGGGCTTTTTCACGCCCGACGCCCACCGGATCATCCAATACCGCCGTTCCATCGGCGCGGAACATATCCGCATCATCACCAACCTGATGCCGGAATTCTCTTGTTCTCTTGATACTCGCCCCGTCACGCTGGTGGCGCAGACCGTAACCAAAAGTGCAATGGTAGACGCTGTCTGTGTTTCCGGCACAATGGCCGGAAAGGCGGCTCCCTATGAGCAGCTGGCGGAGATCAAGCAGGCCGTGGGGGATTTCCCGGTGGTGGCGAATACCGGTGTGACTTTTGACACCGTGAAGGATATTCTCAGCATTGCAGACGCATGTGTGGTGGCGACCTGCCTGAAGGTGGACGGCTGCCCCGAAAACCGCATCGACCCTGCGCGGGTAGAGCGGCTGATGCGATCAATTCAGTAGTAAAGGAGTAACTGTTCAGAATGAAATATATAGAAACTGTCCTGGGGCCCATCAAGCCGGAAGAGCTGGGCGTCAACAACTATCATGACCATCTGATCACCATTGGCGGAGGAGAGGAGAAAGCGGACCGGGATTTGCGGCTCGACCGCGTAGATTATGCCATTGACGCCATGAAGGCGTTTTTTGCTGCCGGCGGACGCAGCATGGTGGATATGAACCCCATCGATTGCGGCAGACAGATTGAAATGCTGCGGGAGATTTCTGAGGCTTCCGGCGTACATATCATCTCTTGTACCGGCTTCCAACGTTCCGTCTACTACGATGCGGAGCACTGGGTCAACAAGTATCCTATTGAAGAAGTGGCCCGCCTGATTGCGGAAGAAATTACAATTGGCATTGAAATCAACAACTACAATGGCCCTATCATCACCCGCAGCAAAGCGAAAGCCGGCGTAATCAAATTTGCCACCCACTACAACTGCATCCGCCCAATGGAGCTCAGAACACTCAAGGCAGCCTGCATGGCAAGCCTGCAGACCGGTGCGCCCATTTCCACCCATACCGAGCGCGGCACCATGGGGCTTGAAGTCATCGAGCTTGTCAAAGAAAACGGTGTGGACCCCCGCCGCGTCATTCTTGGCCATGTGGACCGCAACCCAGACCTTGCATACCACAAAAAGATGGCGGCGCAGGGTGTTACCCTCGGATATGACGGGCCTTCCCGCGCCAAATATTGGCCGGACAATGTGCTCATAGATTTGATTAAGGGGATGTGCGAAGCGGGCTACGCCGGACAAATCTTGTTGGGCGGAGACAATGGACGCGCCTCGATGTGGCCACAGTACGGCGGTGGATATGGCCACAATTATATTCTGCAGAAGTTTGTCCCCCGCCTGTTGGAAGAGGGCGTTTCGCAAGCGGATATTCACAAAATACTTTGCGAAAATCCAATGCGGCAATTTGCCTTTGAAAATTAAAAGGGGAGGAAAACCATATGAGTTGGATGCAACAGCTGTTCGGAGTCGAAAAGCCCATTATCGCCATGTGCCATTTGCAGCCGCTGCCGGGTGATCCGAACTACGACGAAAAAGGCGGCATGGGCAAGGTTGTGGAAATGGCCCGTGCCGATATGATCGCCCTGCAGGAGGGCGGCGTAGACGCCATTATGTTTTCAAACGAGTTCAGCCTGCCTTACTTGACCAAAATCGAGCCTATCACGGTGGGGGCGATGGCCCGGATCATCGGCGAGCTCAAACGGGAAATCACAGTACCCTACGGCGTGAACTGCCTTTGGGATCCGATTGCTTCCCTCGACCTTGCCATGGCGGTGGACGGCTTGTTCATCCGCGAGATTATCTCCGGTGTTTACGCCAGCGATTTTGGGCTTTGGAATACCGATGCGGGCCGCACTGCGCGTCATCGCGCGCGGCTGGGGGCCGGCCATATCAAAATGCTCTATAATATCGTGCCCGAGGCGGCGAAGTATCTGGCAGATCGCGACATCGGCTCTGTGGCGCGCTCAACCGAGTTTAACTGCCTGCCGGATGCACTCTGCGTTTCCGGCCTCACTGCCGGCTCTGAAACCGACACCCAGGTGCTGAAGGTTGTGAAAGAAACCGTAAAACAAACGCCTGTGCTCTGCAATACCGGCTGCAATGTGGGCAATATTGAACGGCAGCTCTCGGTGGCAGATGGCGCTGTCTGCGCAACCACCTTCAAGGTGGATGGGGTGTTTGAAAACCCTGTCGACTTTGCCCGTGTAAAGGAATTTATGGATTGCGTAAAGCAGCTGCGCAAGCAGAAAGCATAAGGAGGAGCGCACTTGCTGAGGGAATTAATAGCGAAGAACCGCGTAGACTTTGCCGACAGCTTTGATACCTGGCAGGACGCTGTCCGCGGCTGCTGTCAAACCCTGATTGCCGATGGCTCGATTACCGAAGAATACCCAGAGGCAATCATTGAAAATATCCAGAAGTATGGACCATATGTCGTGATCACCGACGACCTCGCCATCCCGCACACCAAAGCGAACGCGCGCGGCGTCAACACAAGCGCCATCAACTTTACCAAGGTGCGCCGCCCGGTGGAATTTGAGCCCGGCAACCCCGAGAAAAATGCGCGGCTCATTTTTACGCTGGCAGCCTGTAATATGGATGAGCACTACGAAAACATGGAAAAGCTCGGCGCAATGCTGCTAAACGGGGATCTGCTGCGTGATCTGGCCGAGGTAGGTAACCTGGAAGAACTTGCGGCGTTGGCAGACAGATATAATATGTGACGGTACGGCCGGGGCGGAGAGGTTCCGCCCCGGCTTCGTGAAAGGAGCGCGATCCTATTGATAGAAAAAACAATCGCCGTGGTGAATCCGAGCGGCATTCATGCCCGGCCTGCATCAATGGTTGTGAACTTCGTCAAAAACTTTCCTGGCAAGGTCGAAATCATTAAAGGGGACAAAATTGGCGACCTGAAAAGTATCATTATGGTTCTTTCGATGGGCTTGAAAAAAGGAACCGAAATTACACTTCGTGTGGATGGCGCAGGAGAAGAGGATTTTCTCAATTCTCTTGTCAGGTTTATACTCGAATTGGAGGACTAGCCTGTGGAAATCCGCATAAATGGAATCCCCGCCAGCGAAGGTATTGCGATCGGGCCGGTGAAAAAGCTCGAAAGGCAAGCGATAGAAACCCCGGTTCGGGCCATCTCTGCTGAGGAGATTGAGCCGGAACAGTTGCGCTTTCGGGCCGCGGTACAGGCCTGTGTTGCACAGCTGGAGGCGATGATAACCGTTTGCCCGGGCGGTGAACGCGCCGATATTCTTGAGGCGCACCTTACCATTCTGCAGGATCCATATCTTGAGCAGCTCACCCTGGAAAGAATCGCCGGGGGCCAAAATGCCGAATGCGCGTTACAGACAGCCGCGGATGAGATTAGCGCGCAGTTCGCCGCTTTGGACGATGAATGTTTGCGCGAACGCGCCGCCGACATGCGCGACGAATGTGCGCGGATTATGCGGCGGCTGTCCGGCGCGGGGGAAGAAAGCCTGGCCGCCGCAGCGCAGCCGGTAATTTTGATAGCGCACGATCTCACCCCCAGCGACACCGCCGCCATGGACCTTGAAAAGGTTTTGGGCTTTGCCACCGGCCTGGGCGGCAAAACCTCCCACACGGCCATCATTGCGCGGGGCGTGGGCCTGCCCGCTGTGGTAGGCGCGGGAAACAGCCTTTTTGATGCCGCGACAGAGGGCGACACCGTAATCGTAGACGGCATGAACGGTTTGGTCATCCTCAGACCCGACGAATCCACCCTTCAGGAATATAGCAAGAGGCAGCGCGCTTATATGTGCGAATTGCGCGAGCTTGCCGCTCTGCGCGACCTGCCCGCCATTACAGCTGATGGCAGGCGGGTGGAACTTTTCGCCAACATCGGCAGTGAAAAAGAAGCAAATGTGGCGGCTGCCAACGGCGCCGAAGGCATTGGGCTGTTTCGCAGCGAATTTTTATATATGGAGGCCGCCAACTGGCCGGGGGAAGAGGCGCAATATGCTTCATACCGCTATGTCGCCAAGGCGATGCAGGGCCAGCCTGTGATTGTGCGCACACTGGATATTGGTGGTGACAAAGCCCTTCCCTACCATATCTTCAGCCATGAAGAAAATCCCTTTTTGGGACATCGTGCCCTCCGCTTCTGCCTGTCGGAGCCAGCCATTTTTAAAACACAACTCCGCGCGATTTTACGCGCGTCGGCTCATGGCCAGCTGCGCATCATGCTGCCTATGGTGATTTCTGCCGAGGAGATCATGGCAAGCAGGGTGCTGTTGCAGCAATGCATGGAGGAACTTACACAGGAGCATATTTCTTATGACAGCGACATCCAGCTTGGCATCATGATCGAGACACCGGCGTCGGTGCTGCAGGCGGAACGGTTTGCAAAGCTGGTAGACTTTTTGAGCATCGGCACCAACGATCTCACCCAGTATTTGCTGGCGGTCGACCGGGGCAATGAAAATATCCAACACTTATACAATCCTTTCCACCCCGCCGTGCTCGGGGCCATCAAGCGGGTGATCGATGCGGCGCATACCGCGGGTATCCCGGCGGGCATGTGCGGCGAGCTGGCAAGCGATCCCAAAGCTGTACAAATCCTGCTTGGTATGGGCTTGGATGAATTTAGCGTAAGCCCCAGCGCCATACCGCGTTTAAAGAAAGCGATCCGCGAAACAAGCCAGACTGCTGCCCAACGTTTGGTCAATACGGTTCTTTCTCTCGAATATGCGCAGGATATACAGCGCTGTCTTGGGTAACAGCACAGCACCGACAGGAACCGTTGGGGGCGTAGTGGACGAAAACAAAGCCGCTTCACAGCGTACATAAAAAAGCAAAAAGGCCGGGAACATTCCCGGCCTTTTTGCGCGCTGATTAATTCGCTTCAAATCCCAATATCTGGTCCATGCGAACGAGTAAATCGTTGATTTCATCCATGGTTCTTTCAGCCATATGTGCGATTCTGAAAGTCTTGTCCTTTAATGCGCCATAACCGTTGCCAATCAAAAATCCATCGGCCTCAAGCCCTTTGATAAGCGCGCCCACATCGATCTGGCGCGTATTTTCAATCGTCGTCACGGTCGCGGAACAATAACCTTCTTGCGCTAACACTTTAAAATGAAGATTGGCCCATTCCCGGACACGCGCCGCTAGTTGTTCATGGCGCTCAAACCTGTTTTCGAGCCCTTCCCTTTCGAGAATTTTAGTAAGCTGATAATCCAGCGCAAACATATGCGATAATGACGGCGTAGATGGGTATTGAAAGTTTTTTTCTTTTACAAATGAATACAACTCAATTAAATCCAAATACAACCCTCTGTTTTCCACGGCCTTCGCACGTTCTATTGCTTTTTCCGAGATAGAACAAATGGACAATCCGGGGGGAAGTCCCAAACACTTTTGCGAGGATGTGATGCATATGTCAATGCCGCATTCATCAACCTCTATTTTAGTGCCGCCCATAGAGCTTACGGCGTCAACACAATAAATGACGTCCGGATATTTTTTGACTACATTCCCAATTGCTTTGACCGGGTTCACAACGCCGGTAGAAGTTTCGTTGTGCGTAATGGTCACTAAATCATATTTTCCGGTTGCCAATGCTCTGTCAACATCTTCCGGAAGGGTTGGCGCCCCGGGCTCGGTTTTAAAAACATCCACTGGCTTTCCATTGGATTGCACCATTTTGCCCCACCTGTCGCCAAACGCGCCGACAGAAAAAACAGCTGCGCCTTTTGATACACAGCACTTTACGGCAGCCTCCATCAGTCCGCTTCCAGAGGTGGTGGATAAGATCATGGTGTTCGAAGTGAAAAATACTTTTTGCAATTTTTCAGATATGCTTTTTTGCAGTGCGGTAACTTCCTTGCCGCGATGGCTGATCATAGGTGTCGCCATTTTCTGCAGAACGTCGTCAGCCACATCTACAGGGCCGGGAATAAACAGTTTCATATGAACCTCCATACATTATTTTGAATGCACATAAAAAGAATAACCATCAGATCACCAGTCTTTTACGCTTTCACGCCTTCCATATCGATGCCCGCAATCATCGGGAATTGGCCATCTTTGGCTGCCGCCTGTTGGACAGCAAGCCAAAGGCCTGTTCTAAACATCGTCCGCTGGGTGCGGTCTGGTTCCTTTGCGGATATTGGTCTTATTGTTGTACTGATAAAAAATAAAAATCCCCCGTCCGCGAAGGGACGCGAGATTACTCCCGTGGTGCCACCCAACTATCCGTGTTAACATATGCCTTTAAAACGCTGTTCCCCTATATCGGGTGGACGTATCGCCGGCTTTTTCAGACGCAAAACCGTCCTTAGGTCGTCCCCGATCGCACCACGAACCGGGCCTCTTAACAGTCTAAAATCTGCGCTTCATATTCAGCAAATATTATAATATATTATACCAATTTCAACACAGGCAGTCAAGTTTGGCATACATGTGATATGCGGGATGGTTGTAGGACTGCAATCCATCAATATGGCATCCGTAGCTTAAAACCCTATGAGTGACAAGATCAATACGCCTGGTTTTCACGCAGCGTTTCAATTGACCATTGTGTTTCTCCATAGTCCAGGCATAAACCGCGGAACCACGCAACAACGTCATGGCTCAAAGCAAAGAACAATATAGTAAAAAGGCCTGCCTTGCCGGCAAGCCTTTTTTCGTTTCTAATATTCACTTATCAAAGGCCGGATTAAATGCGTAAAAATTCTTGCTGTCCAGCTTCTCGGTGGCGATTCGCAGCCCTTCGCCAAAGCGTTGAAAATGCACAACCTCCCGCTCACGCAAAAAGCGGATGGGATCCTTCACATCAGGGTCGTCGGCAAAACGCAAGATATTGTCATAGGTCACCCTTGCTTTTTGCTCTGCCGCCAAATCTTCGGTCAGGTCGGCAATGACATCGCCTTTCACGGCCAGCGCCGCGGCCGAAAACGGCACGCCCGAGGCTGCAGTGGGGTATACGCCGGCGGTATGGTCTACAAAATAGGCGTCATACCCGCTCCGTTTGATTTCTTCTTCGGTCATATCGCGGGTCAGTTGGTGCACAATCGCTCCCACCATCTCCAAATGCGCCAGTTCCTCGGTTCCTATGTCGGTATTAAAATTGCCTACTATCGTCAATGATTATTTTTTTAATATTAGCTCACTATCTCCATGCGAATGATAACCGTCTGATACTTTTCACACTTGCCAGACGTGTTGTACCGCATGCTTACGCCAAACGGCACATATTTCAAATATACAACGACTTTGTTATCCTTGAAAACAACCATTCTGTCCAACACTTCTCGGTACAACGTCTCATTTTCTGCATCAAATTCCAGTATCCGATTGATTTCCTCAGCATACCGCTGCATACCTTTGACCTGCCCCTGATGAGTCACATTGATATTTTCGGCTTCAGCAATTTGTTTTGACAGTCTTTCAATTTCTTCATCATAGAAGGTCGTCTGCTGCTTTAACTCTTCACGGGTAATTGTACCATCAAGCACAAGGTCGATTGCTCGCCTTTTTTTGTCATTCAGCGTTTCGATCTTAGCGTAAATCGGTGCAATATTGACATCTGTCTCCATTGCTTGGACAGACTTTATTTCCTCAAGCATCTCTTTTATGATTTCATTTTTATGATTTTGAATATGTCGCATAACGTACCCAACGCAATATAATAGCACGCGCTCGTTCGCAGAACCGTTGTCGCACCCGGTTATATTGCCGAAATGATCTGTTTTACATGTTCCGTGATTCGCAGCGGCATAGCAACGCCAAGCCTTATATACTTTGCCATTTTTTAATTTCTTTGTGCGGCTGACAAACCGCTGACCGCACTCGCCGCAAACCAGCTTTCCGCTGCACCAATATCGGTTAGAATGTTTTGATTTTTGTTCATCAGAGGGCGAGCGCCTTTTTAGTTCTGCTTGTGTTTTGTCCCATATTTCACGATCAATCATTGGCTCATGGTGATCTTTGATGTACACCATAGTTTCATGCCCTCGATTATATTTTTTTACATGGCTCAAATAATCGGGTGTATAGGTTTTCTTCTGGCACAAGTCCCCCACATATTTTTCGTTGCGAAGAATCCGCAGTATGACTACATTTGACCACTCTTTAACTTGTTTTGGTTGAATACCCGCTTCTCGCAGTTCTCTTGCTATCACATGTGTCCCTTTTTCTTCATGCAGAAATTTATGAAAAATCAATTTAACAGTTTCAGCTTCTTCTACATTTAGAATCAACTTACCTTCCCGCACAAAGTACCCATACATATCTCGCCCAAAAACAACACCTTGCTCCATGCGGCGCTTCTGCCCCCATTTGACACGCTCGGAGGTTTTACGGCTTTCCTCCTGCGCTATACTCGCCATGATGGAAAGGCGCAGCTCGCCGTCAGAGTCTCGTGTATCAATATTATCTGTCATAAATAAAACGCCAATGCCCATTTGTTTTAGTTTGCGGGTGTATGATAATGTATCAACAGTATTTCTTGCAAACCGGCTGACCTCTTTTGTAAGTATCAAATTCATTTTACCGGATGTGGCATCTTGAATCATTCTGTTAAATCCGGCGCGTTTTTTGACAGATGTACCACTAATCCCCTCATCATAATAGACCTCACACATCTGCCAATCCGAATGATGAGAGATGTAGTCAGTAAAATATTGGATCTGTCCGGAAAGAGAATGAATCTGATCTTCTTTATCGGTAGACACACGGCAATATGCCGCGACTTTAAGCTTGTTCTTCATAAAAGCACATCCTTTGTACTTTACGATATGGCAAAGAAAAGCTACCCCCGTATACCAGAGCAGCTTTGATGGTCAAGCTCTACCAATTATTTTGCATTGATATGATTGTATTCAGTTGCGCGCTTGTTAGCAGAGCTTTTCGATATAATTCTTTATAAATACCTATCTTAATCATTCTTTTGAACGCCTCGTTTTGTTCAGGCGGCAGCTCGATCGTCGCAATAATCGCATTCTCTTTTGGTTTTGCCAAAGTCATTTCGCGCCACCCCCATCTGTTATCATTTATATGCAGGGTGGTTTGTACAGTTTCCCTTCGTTTAATTGGGGCATGTCCTAAATTGTTCGCCTTTTTGGCAATCCGCATCGCCCCCCCTTCCGCTGTGGAATCAATTAGTCTTTTAGACGTTGCACGCACGGTTTGCGCTGCAGCGACGAGCATTTTGCTTGCAGAAAAAATGCCCCGGCCCTTTGTAATATCCGGCTTACCGTCCTCATTTTTTGAATCCGGTTTTATTGTCTGCTAACCTAACTTAATTTTGTTTTGATAGGCAGATAATACAAAGAGGATGTTCCCCCATTGGGAACATCCTCTTTGTATTATCATTGTTGTTTGTACAAATCAAAAAGCTTGTCCTGCTTTATCAGGGCGGGGTCCCTTTTCATACGTCATTCAATATCAAACTTATTTTTTCATCGGCGGCGGCAAGATGCGTATCATTCGGGGGCTTTATAATATCGTATTTACCCCAGAAAAACGGCCTTACGTCCTGCACTTGCAAAATACATTTGGCTCCGTTCATCACGCCAATTCGTCCTGGTCATCAACTTCTTTCCTGTTTTCTGATAATTGAGACCATGGAAAACCGGTGCCCCCCTATTGCAGAGGTGTTGAAGCTGTCCATGGTCTTCTTTACCCAGCACTTCAAAGATTTCTTTGAGGGCAGTAATCGCCTTGCCTCTTAAAATCAATTATCGAGCAAGTCTATTCGCAATCTGCTGCCTGTGTATATGTTGGATCTATTTTTGCCCATAATAGGCGTTTTGGCCATGTTTGCGCCAATAATGTTTATTCAAAAGCTCTTGCTGCATAGGCAGTGTATCACGGTTAAGCGATAGGTTGTGCCACGCCATCATCGCTACCTCTTCAAGCACTACCGCGTTGTGCACAGCATTCAATGCGTCTTTACCCCAGGCAAACGGCCCGTGGCTGTGCACCACAACCGCCGGAACGTCATCAGGATTTAAATCCGTAAACCGTTCAACAATCACCGCGCCGGTCTCTTTTTCATAATTGTCCTCAATTTCCTGGGGCGTCATTTTACGCGAACATGGAATTTCGCCATAAAAATAATCTGCGTGGGTCGTGCCAAGCGCAGGAATGCCAAGCCCGGACTGTGCGAAAATCGTCGCCCAGCGGCTGTGCGTGTGAACAATGCCACCTATATTCGGAAATGCTCGGTACAATTCCAAATGTGTCGGTGTGTCGGACGAGGGGTTCAGCTTGCCCTCAACTGTTTTGCCTGTGGCAAGCTCCACGATGACCATATCAGAAACCTTCATGGCATCGTACTCCACACCCGATGGCTTGATGATCATGAGTCCTTTGTCGCGGTCAACCGCCGATACATTACCCCATGTAAACGTGACAAGGCCATATTTCGGCAATAGTAAATTTGCCTCAAATACCGTTTGTTTCAGTTGTTCCAACATTGGCGCTACCTCCATTCCCAATCAATTCCACATCATACGCGCGGCAGGTGGGTTTGGCATTTTCTAAATTGGTTCACATACCATGATATCAATAATATACTTTGTCTAGAATTGCTTTTCAATGCAACGACCGATAAAAGATATGACTCCGATTACCCGTCATTCGGCCAATGCGCGGATCTTTTATCCATCCCAAAAAGCAAGTCAAATTCCGCCATGCCGGCTTGCGCGTGCCGGAGTTGGCCAAGACGTTGTAAACTGTGCCATGCCTGCAAAAAACCGTTGGATTGATTATTTTTGTTCAAATACATCTCTAATGCTATTTTTTTGTCCTTATTTAATCTAATAAAAGACAGTTTGATAGCAATAAACTTTCTATTTATTGATTATTTCCATAATAATAAACAGAATTTGTATGAATCTGCAATTGACTACCATTGCCAAACAGTTTAAAATAATAGTCAATTCATTGCTTATTTCCAATAATGAATACAAAATACATCGACACAAATAAGAATGATTTCGAACAAATAAAGGACAGGCCATGAGTGATTTTTTGCCCAAAGAAAAAAACATTGTGTGGGGGGATTTGCGCGGGGACTGGGTAAAAGAGGTTGATCAACCTACTATGGAAATCAACTGGGATGGCAAAGAAAGATACAGCGAATGGAAATCCACTCGAAAAAATGACATTGTCTACCGTGGGACGCACAAACATCGGGAGATAACAACCCTTAAAAAAGAGCGGCTTGTAAGCCGGGAAAAGGCTTTCACTCCTGGGTTCGCGCCTTGGGACGCCGCCTTAAACGAGGCGTTTTCCCACACCATTCCCGGCACTTCTTTCATGGGGCCCGGCAAAGCCAAAACGCCTCAGGAACGGGGTGTGCCATGCTATCAAGGTACGCCGATAGAGAATTCTATGCTGATTGGGGCTGCTCTGCGGGCTATGGGGGCGGCTACGGTTGGGTTTGTAAAGCTGGAAAATTCAACCACCCGCAAGCTCATCTACCTGCAGGAATCCAATCCCGCAAAAACCTTTACGTTTGAAGACTGCGACGTAGGATACGAGACCGATGACCGTATGGTGATACCTTACAACGCAAAATGGGTCATTGTTTACAGCGTCCGGATGTCTTATGACGGTCTTTCTCAAGCGCCATCGCTGCTCGCCAGAGGAACCACCATGGAGGCCTATTGCCGGCTGTTCAGCATATATAACCAACTGCATGAATTTATTCGCGCCTTGGGATACCACAGCTACGGTGCCGCGGCCTACAACGGATTTGCACCTGCCGTTGCTTTTGGCGTATTGGCGGGACTGGGAGAACTCAGCAGAATGGACGCGCTTATTACGCCAGAATATGGCCCTATGGTTCGGCTGGCTTCCATGGCGACAGACCTTCCGCTTGCTCTTACCAAACCGATTTCGTTCGGTGTGCAGGAATATTGCAGAATCTGTCGCGTTTGTGCCGACGCTTGCCCTGTTAAATCCATCTCGCAGGAGCGGGATCCGACTTGGGAAGTGAAAGGCCCTTGGAATGCGCCCGGTCACAAAGCCTACTTCCGAGATGCCATGAAATGCAGAGACTATTTTTATACATCCGGTTCAAATTGCGGACTTTGTTTCACCAAATGTCCCTTCAGCGAAGCGGATCCGGACAAATATCTGAATTTCGTCAGCCATCTTCAGGACGAAATGGAGGGCAAAAAAAATATACATGGGACATGCAGGCCCCAACGAGACCCTGGTGCCTGGTGGAAACGGCCAGATCCCTCGGAACGCGGTCTATAGTTCGTGGTAACACTGTGGCGGAAAACAGAATCGTTTGTTCACAATATGTCTGAATTGGGGTTAAAGAGTGATATGAGGCTAAGCCGTGAAGTGATTAATAAGCGCCAGTATGCGATTGTCGAATTTATCCGAAGTAAGGGCATCGCCTATGTGTCCGAACTAAGCGAGCAGTTTGGTATATCGGATGTTACAATCCGGCGGGACCTGAACTATCTGGAAAAGAACAAGTTGATCGAACGCTTTCATGGGGGCGCATGCCTTTGCCAGGAGGCGGACTTTGACCTGCCCAACTATATGCAGCGCAGCCAGAGCCATCTGCCGCAGAAAGATTTGGTGGCAAAGCGGGCCGAGCAGCTGATCGATGATGGAGACACCATTTTTATATCTTCTTCCTCCACAGCCCTGCATGTTATAGATTACCTGCAAAACAAGCGAATTCGCGTCATAACCAATAATGCGTTGGCTGTCACCAAAAACCTGGATCCGAACATTGAACTCATCCTCACAGGGGGAGAGCACAGTTTTCGCCGTCAATCTCTCTTTGGCGAATTCGCGATCAGCGCTATCAACCGTACAAAGGCGAACAAAGCACTCATCGGCGTTACGGGCATATGTGTGGAGCACGGTATAACCTCAACGCACTATCTTGAGTCCACCATAAACTCGTATATGCTTAAACAATGCACCGGCAAACGCATTATTGTGGCAGACGGCAGCAAGGTCGGGCGCTCTTCCGGATTTGTTTGCGCCGATGTGGACGCCGTTGATATACTGGTAACTGACGAATCGGCTGATGCGAAGGAATTAGAGGCCCTGCGCAAAAGTGGCGTTGAGGTTATTCTGGCTAAATAAAACCGAATTCAAAAATATCCAACAGAAGAAGGGCTTTCATGAATGCCCTTCTTCTGTTAATTTTTCATGGATAGAGGTTTAGAAATATTTGGAAATTTCTTCCTGAAAGCGAGCGATTTCCGCGGCCGGATCCTTCGCCAGACGAATGGACCGCCCGCCTATAAAGCAGAAAATGGGTATACCTTTAAACAGGTGGATGTGGCTGGGGTCAAGCCCGCCTGTTACGGTGACGTTAAAGCCCAGGTCAGCCAACAACTTTACCCTTTGGATGTCGGTTTCATCCCAAGGCTTGCCTGCATCCCGGGAATGGTGATAGATGATGTGTTCCATGCCGATATCGCGCCACATTTGTGCGCGCTCCCGGTCCCAAGGCCCATACAGCTCGACCTGCACCATCTTGCCCAGCTTTTTAGCCTCGTCCAGTGCAATTTTCATCGTCTCGGGATCTGCGGCGGCAATGACAGTGGCGTAATCTGCACCGCTGTTCAAAAACATGGGTGTCAGGGTTGCGGCCGCATCCGCCAGCTTAAAATCCGCGACAACTATTTTATTCGGATACAACCGGCGGATCAGCGAGATGGCCCGTTTTCCTTCCGCGGCCAACAGAAGTGTGCCGACCTCAACAATATCCACCGCTTCCCCCACGCCATTCGCAAGAGTGTCTAGCGCCTCTTCCATGCTGATGTTATCCAATGCCACTTGAACATATGGTTTCATAACTATCCATCCTTTCTGATTGATCCCGCTACAGAATCATTGCATCACAATAATTTTAAGTGCGTTTTAATTGCATAGCTGACGCCGGAATGATTGCAATCTCTGGTGATAAAGCTTGCGATTCTCTTAAGCTCTTCCACAGCGTTCTCCACGGCGATACCAGTTCCAACCACTTCAAACATCGAAACGTCATTGCCGTTGTCCCCAAATGCCACCGTATTCTCCAACCTGAATCCAAGCCGCCGTGACAAATCGATAATGCCCTGCCCCTTGGATGCCTCTTTGGCGGAAAAATCCAGAAGATGTTCGCTTGAAGGGTCAACATTAATTGTTTCGCGTTTAACTGCCCAGGCAAAACTCTCAAACGGATGCTGCCCCGTAACATTGACGACGGAAAATTTATATACACCTTGGGCATAATCGGCATCCAATCCCTCGTCACCGTTCAGTTCCTGATACGCGGCCCGGCTCCGGGCGTCTTTTTGCAGCGCGTTATACGCCTGCATGAAACGGATGCGGGGATTTCCCTTTGTGCAGTACATTTTTTCCCGTGTATGGGTCACAAAATGATACCCATGCAATTGGCAGCACACCACCAAATCCCGGACTTCCTGCCGGGGGATTTCTATGACCTGCAGGATCTCCTCCTTGCCAAAATCGTAAATCAGTGCGCCGCTGGAGGTGCAGACAGGCCCTCTAATGCCCAGCATATCAACAAAAGAGCGAATAAAGGAATAGTGCCGCCCTGTTGCCAGGATAACTTTTACCCCGCGCTTTTCAAGGGTTCGTAGCGTTTCGATATCCTCTCTTGAAATGTTATGCCGCTCATCCACAAGCGTGCTGTCAAGATCACATACAATACATTCAACACGATGCAACCCCGCCACCCCTTTCGCGTCCGGATATCCGCTATCTCAGGACAAATGCAGCCTACCGAAGATGTCGTCGGCAAACTTTTTGTTGTGTTGTATATCTTTGCGCCAGTCCTCATTTTGCATATACCAAAATTCAGTGACAAATTTACGGCATCCAGCATTCCATGCGGCAAGTATGGCCGTGTCAAAATCCACATGTCCTGTGCCGAAAGGGATTTCACGATAATGCCCGGGGGCTGTTTCCTTGATATGAGTGGCGCAGATATGCCCTTTCCCGGATAAAATATCATCCGGGACGCTCTTGTTGTAAAGAAGCGCCGCATTGGTAAGGTTGCCAATGTCGGGATATATCTGCAAATAAGGGGATTCTATTTTCTTCACATAGAACATCGCTTTCCAAACGGTGTCCATAAATGCTGTCTCCATTGTCTCAAAAGCCAGTATCACACCTGCGGCCTCGGCCATCGATACAGCTCGCTTAAGGTTCTCCTCAAATCGGATGCGGGTTTCCGGGTTTGGCTGCTCATAATAGACATCGTAGCCGGCCAGCTGGATGATCCGAATCCCTAAATCCTTTGACAGGATGATCGCCTTCTCCATAACCTCCATCGAACGAGCAGCCCCAGCAGCGTCCAACGAGCCAATGGGATATTTGCGGTGACTGGACAGGCACATCGTATCAATGGTAATACCTTTGCGACAGGTCAAAGACAGCATCTCGTGCCGTTGCTGGGCGCTCCATTCCAGCCGCGAGAGCTTTGCGTCAGTTTCGTCTATACTGATCTCAACAAAATCGTACCCGGCTTCCTTGGCGCAATCAAGCTTTTCTTCCCAGCTCAGTGTATTCGGCATGGCTTTTTCGTACAGCCCTAGCGTATATGCTTTCATACCCATCCCTCTTGCATGATTTTAATCGATGTCATGATAGGCTGGGCGGCTCTTTGCTGTGCTTTTGGGCCGCGGCTTTCTCCGCTTTTTGACGAGCTTCGTAGCGCGCAAAGAGATATTCCCGACCAAACCAAAACAACAGCGCCATACCTGCCGATACCGCAAATTCCTGCCAGCCTATTGCAAAGTGGAAGTCTAAAATGGCGAATTGGCGACACACGCGGACAAACAGGCACAGCATAAAAAACTGCGTAAATGTGACAAGCATATTAATCCATATGCCTTTTTCACGTTTCTGCCGCCATATATCCCAATAACGATAAGGCGGCGGGGGCTGTTCAGTGAGTTTTTCCTGTTCTATCAGAATATCTTCCATCGTTTTCTTGCCGTCACTCACATCTGTTCTCCCCTTTTTTTCCAGATCTTTCAGAATACAAAAAATCAGGGGGTACGTCCCAAGCCGTACCCCCATTTGCTTTTGCGGGACGGATCATGCCCGGGTGATCCATGCCTTCGGTTGTTGATATCATCGGCGAGCGCCTCTACGTCAAACTGTTATACTTGCAGCATGGAGTAAAGGAGATTGCTCACGCGATACAAAAAGGGGGATATCGCCCATTGGTCATTTGTCCAGGTTATTCTCCAGAATTTTGGATTCAATCTCTTTTTCGGACAATAGATTGCGCACGCCAATGATCTTGGTTCCCTTCTCAGCGGCCGCTTCGAACTGATTCACAAATGGCATTGGGCAAAAGACCACATCTGCATTAATGGCCGCCTTCTTTGCCTGGCCAATGCTGGAATGATCCACCTTGCAATCAACACTGTATTTTTTCATCAGCTTTTCAACACACATTTTGATCATTTGGCTGGTTCCCATCCCATTTGTACACGCAACAATAATCCTTAGCATGGTTATCTCACCTCGTTAAAAATAATATTCGGGCATTTTGTGTAAACATGTTGAAACCAAATCAATATTCGGTTTCCAACCCCTTAAGTTTAGCATATTGCTCGTAGTCCTCGGAAACCATGAAGTATGTTTCCTTGTTTTTCAAGTACATGATCTGTGGAATGGCCAGTAGCACCACAACGCAGATTACAACACCAACAATTTGCAAATTGTTCATCATAACGCCGATGAGCGGCCAAACAGTATCCCAGTCCAGGTTGCCGTGCCAACCGCCGTACTGCGCCAGTTGCATATAGGACGCGGCAAACGCGCCACCGAGCACCTGTATAAGCCCGCTCACAAAGGTGATGACGGCAACGGCCTTGAATCCGCCTTTGTTATTGGCGATGACCGCCATGGTAGCATTGTCGAAGAAGACAGGGACAAATCCCGTAATGACCAGAATGGGGCTGCGGAAAATCACAAGTCCTGCAATGGCCAGGAACTGGCCGAGGGCGCCGAACAAAAAGCCAAGGGTAATGACGTTGCCGTGTGTAAATCCATATAGGGCCGCGCAGTCGACGCCTGCCATAGAGCCCGGCAAAAGCCTTGTGGATATACCCTGGAAGGACTCAGTAAGCTCGGCGACAAAGATTTTAACACCCAACTGTAAAATACTTAAGTAAACTGCGAAGTTAAACGATTTTTCAATGATGTAGAACAAAAAGCTCTGGGTCGTAAAGCTAGGATCAATGGCTTTCATATTTTCGGGTCCAAGTATACCCATGATAATGCCGAAGAAGATCAGCATCAGGATGCCTGTGGAAACGATATTGTCGTTCATCATTGACAAAAAGCCCGGTAGTTTAATATCTTCAATCTTTTGGCTATTCTTTCCCTTAAGCTTTGGCGAAATCTTGTGCGCCAGCCAGTCTCCAAACATCTGTTGGTGAGCGATGGCGAAACCACCGCCTTGTGTAACCTCCTGGGCCGCTTCAACTGTCATATTACAGCCCACAGCCCAATAACTGCCTAGCAGAATACCCAACAAAATCACCATGTTCGGCTCCTGCATTTTGGGGAAGAACAGCATGACCATCCACAGCGCGGTGGAGGATTGCTGCACCATAACATGCCCTGTGATGAAGAGTGTGCGAATTTTAGTAATTTTGCGAAATGCAACAAGCAGAATATTAAACAGGAACGCAATCAGCAGCACGACCATCATCAGAGAGAATGAGCGGCCGGTGGCCTCGATTGCCGCCTGCGCCGCCGCCTGCCCGAAGTACGGGTCGATGACCGCAGCGTCTAAATTAAAACGATCTTTCAGTCCCGCCAGAATAGGGCGGAAGTTGCTAACCAGGCCACCGGAGGCCACGTTCAAAATTAAATAGCCAACCGTGGCTTTAATGAATCCTGCAAATGCTTCGTAAATCGGCTTGCGCAGCAGCAAGTAGCCAATAAAGACAATAAGACCAATTAGGAATGCCGGTTTTGTTAGAATGTTGACTTGGAAAAATCCCCAAATTGAGAGTATGATTTGCATTGTGCTCCTCCTTTAATCTTGGGCCGGAAAACGCATATCGCTATACATTACCCAACCCTACTAAACTAACATCAAGAGCGATTTGCCATTTCAGCAATTTCATTTACTGTTCTTCGCAGGTCATCCTCATTTTTGACCTCTAAAAGTTTCTGGATGTTTTCCTCTTCAGCCAGCGTCTTCATCAAAGACCGCAAATTTTGTAAATGTTCCTCTTCATCGACATCGGCAAGAGTGAAAAACAGCCTGGCTTTCCATTCCGCCCCGGGGCCGAAATCGACGGGATGTTCCGTGCGCATAAACCCCATGCAGGTTTTGTTCACCCTGTCGGGAGCGTTCGAATGCGGGATGCAAATATCCGGCGCAATAACAATATAAGGTCCGTTTTCTTTAACGCATTGGACAATGCTGTTTATGTAGGTGGGCTCTACGGCTCCTGTGTCCACCAGCGGTTCCACCGCCTTCGTGATCGCATCCTCCCAACTGTCAAAGCCCTCTGCAAAGGTAAACCACTTGTTATCCAAGATTTTTTGTAATATCATTCCCGATCCTCACTTTTCGCGGAATTTCTGCCATTGACACAATCGGTTTACAGAAACGCTTTGTAAGGCAGATTGGTGGGATACGCAAAGCAGTCATCAAAACCGCGAGGGTGGTGGTATTCTCGCTTATCCTTGTCGTCCGGGAAAACAAACTTTCCGCCTACCTGCCAAATAAAGGGCTGGAATTGATATTGCAGGCGGTATTTTCTCATGTCGTACAATGCAAGGACTTCATCGGTTGAAGCTTGGAAGTTCGACCAGATATCATGATGGAACGGGATCATGACCTGCGTTCTGAGCGCTTCACCCATGCGCAAGATATCAATACTGGTCATTTTGTCGCTGACACCAATCGGATTTTCACCGTAGGACCCAAGCGCCACATCAATTTTATTCTCTTTGCCGTGCTTGGCATAGAAGTTGGAATAGTGACTGTCTCCGCTGTGGTAGAGATTCCCGCCTGGTGTTTTGATCAAATAGTTGACGGCACGGTCGTCCATATCCATGGGGACAATGCCCTCCAAGCTGCCGTCGGGCGGGGCTGTTATAAGCATTGTGCGGTCAAAGGAATCCAGGACAACGATTTCAACATCTTTCATGATAACCGTGTCGCCCGGCTTCACCACCTGGCAGCGGTCGGCGGGAACGCCCCATTCAATCCAGCGATCAACGCACATTTTAGGTCCTATGAACGGAACATTGGGACAATTCTGCATGACTGCGGCGGCAACATTGATGTCAATATGGTCATTGTGAATATGCGTCGCCAAGACGGCGTCGATCTCCCGTATTGCGAAGGGGTCCAGCACAAATGGAACCGCGCGCAGGTTGGGTTGGAGGTTTCTGCCTCCGCACATACGCGCCATTTGATGATTTTCAGACATCTTTCCGCCTTTTTTGGAACGTTTGCCGCTTCCGCACCAAAAGTCAACGGAAAGGTTGGCACCGCCCGGTGTCTTAAGCCAGATACCAGTGCACCCCAGCCACCACATAGTGAAAGTTCCAGGCTGCACCTCTTCCATTTCAATCTCTTCGTTCAGCCAGGTACCCCACTCGGGGAATGTGCTCTGGATCCATGATTCGCGGGTGATCTCATTAATTTTTCCCATCGCGCGCCTCCTTTTTATGATCGTTTTAAGATTGTTGGATTGTTGTTTGATTGATCTGTGAATGATTCCTTATTTTCATTTTAGGTAAAATTGTGATAATGTCAATAATTTATAGCAAAAAAAGATATAAATTGACGGTTTGAACAATTTTACTTATGAGCTTTTGTGTATTAATAAACTAATTTCGATCTAATAATATCCTATTTGTTTATTAGCGCTAATAACGCAATATTGATTGATTTGCTTTTTTATTTATGATACCATTATTACTAAAATCGATGATATTAAGTTGGATTGTTTTGTTTGTATTGATCTATTGTTGCTTGCCCTTCTCATGATAAAAAAGCTATTTCATGATATCTATGCAAAAATTTGAATTTATAGATCGATTTACGCTCATTCCCCCTTGAAAATTATTGAATACTGGAGGAATTCTCGTGCAACAACGCAAAAAGTGGTATGATGTTTCACAGCCGATCCGAGATATTGTCACTGTGGTAGTCTACCTTATTTTTTTCATCTATTTATTTGATTTGATCATTAAAGAGCAGACAATCGCTGTGCAGATTACATTTATTATGATGGGGGCCGGCATCGGCGGCATCGCCCTCTTATATGAGTTCCTCAACCGCAGGCTAAAAAAAGCCGTTCTCGTCCTTACGCTGCAATGCGATCCTAAAAAGGGCTTGGAGATCATTAAACCTCTCGCAAAATATGACATCTTAAAGAGCTTCCGATCTGCCGACCTTGTTTTCCATCTTCTGGCGTGGCGAGATCTGGGTGAGTTCGATAACATAACATCGTTGGATAGCCCGGAAGGCTTAAAACTGTTTTCCAAAAGCTACGATCTGCTGCTCATTTACCGCCACAGCCTGTTTGTCGCCTATGGCGAGTTGGGCGATCAGAACAAGTGCCGCGAGTTTTATAAGGCTGCTTTTGCTATGAAAGATAAAAAGTACAAATTGGGTGTGTTAACCAAAAAAATTGCCGCCGTTTTTTCCTGGGAAGAAATGACCGCGCTGTACAAACTATATGGCCACAGTTATAAGGAGTCCAAAAAAATGTTCCAGCAAATCTCTATCCACAACATGAACAATCGAGAGAAACAGCATTATTATCTGCTGGGGGCGCGCATTGCCGCTGCCTGCGAAGGCGCCCAGTCAGCGGAGGCATGGGTGCAAAAAGCAGTGGATATAAATGCCGCTTCACCGATGGCAGCGTTAGCAGAATCTTTGATGGATAGCAGCACTTCCCCTGTTACGCTTTGACATAATAAAACACCCGATTCACATGAATCGGGTGTTTTATTGCGTCAAACTGATTGATACATGGTGTAGAATCGGGCTGGGTTGTGAATCATGAAGTTGTCAATTGTCTGCTGGCTGATCCCTTGCTCCAACAGCCTCGGCAAAAACTTCTGTTTGATGTATTGCCACCCTGGGCCAAAACCATACACTGTGTGATGGCTCTTTTTTCCCATGTCGTTGCATAACATCAACTGTTTTTCAAATCCGTCAGCCACAACCTGCTTGATAAGCTCCACACGAACACTGTCCGGATAATATTTGGTTTTTCCCGGGCCATCGTAAATAATATTGACACCCTTTTCAAGCAGTTTTTTGTGAATCCAGTAATCGGGGTTTCTGTCCATGTGGGCGCAAAGGAAGTGTGTCAGGTCAAATCCCTCGTCCTCCATAATCTGCATCTGCTCGATCGCCATGGTTCCTATCGATGTGTGCGTATGCACTGGCACGCCTGTTGCCTTGGAAGCCCGGGCGGCAGCCCGCAGCACCTTTTCCTCGCTGACGCTGA